>NZ_JAQREK010000002.1:0-504961 GCF_028599265.1 Pseudoalteromonas sp. Angola-4
CTTCAGTTGATTGCGTATTAGAAGAGGGTTTAGACGGTTGAGCTTGAGATTTCTTGACCCATGCTCTAAGTGTTTCTGGGGTACATCCCAGTTTATCTGAAATCGATACTAGCGCAGCCCAAAGAGAGGGGTATTCATGCTGTTGTGTGGTAACAAGCCTAATTGCACGTTCACGAAATTCTGATGTATAGCGATTTGATTTTTTCATAGTTCCAGTTTCTCAAGTTATTGAGTCTCTGGCAAACACGGGGCGATTCATATGGCCTATGTCGATTTAAATCCCATTAGAGCTAAAATGGCTAACAAACCAGAAGGATCAGACCATACCAGTGTACAAAATCGCTTAACATGCGCGGCAGAAGGTAAACAACCTAAGCAGTTACTACGTTTTGCAGGTATGCCACGTCAGATTATGCCTAAAGGGCTGCCGTTTGAGCTTAAATCGTACCTTGAACTCGTTGAGCTAACAGGGCGAATAATGCGAGAGGATAAGCTTGGGCATATAAATAATATGACCATTCCTTTGTTAGAAAGGCTTAATATATCGCCAGAAAACTGGTTAAAACTTACCACACAATTTACGCGCGTATTTCATGGTGCAGTAGGGAGGCCCACTTCACAAGCAAGTTACTGTGAAAATTTAAAGCGCAAACGGCGTTCAAATATTAGCAATTGCGAAAAGCTACTCGCATAAATTAAAAATTACTCAGTAAAAATTAAAACTGCAATCTTGCAGTTACTTTCATGCGTGTAATTCAGGTTTGAGAATGCCACTGACTTATTTATTGGATGAAATAAAAGTGACCAAGTAATAAAAAATTAATTCGGCACCCGAGGAGAATGTTTAGTAACATAGTTCAGTTAGCTGATTTGTAGTGGGTGTCAGATTTAATAATTAGTGGGTGTCAGATTTAATATCATCTATTATTTTTTGGGGAGATTACCCCCTTTTACCCTAAATAAAAGCCACTCAAACACTCGTAATCCCTTCAAAACGCCAATTAAAACAATATCAAACACTTCAATCTTCTGCGTAAAAACACAGTAATCAATTGAACCAAAATAGGAACTCAGCTATGGTTTGTTAATCAATAAAAACAAATTTAATAACGAGTTAATCTACAGGCTCATCATATGCCTAAAAAGGAGTTTTAAACAATGAAGCTTTTTCTAATACCATTATCAATAGTTGTTCTTTGTTCTTGCGCTACAAAATCAATTCCAGAAGCTACAAAAACGGAAATGGATAGTGATATAAAAAGATATCTAAATTATAGGAATCAGAAAGCTTATGCAGTTGCCGTGGAAATAGACGGCGCATGGGTAAGTGGCTATGGGTATGGATATCCGAATCAAGAACTCGCCAACAAAAGAGCTTTACTAGAGTGCGAAGTACAAAAACAGTCTCGTAAAATTAGTGCAGACTGTTTTGTTCTTTATGAAGATGGACGTAGAAAAAACGGCATATAACAAAACGCTAAACACGTTCACTGGGACAGTAACGCAGCGGCTCTTCGCAATTATGCAGCTACGTCACTGCTCGTTAGCTTTACAAGGAAAATTTGGTGTTTGATAGGATAAAAATAGCGATGTCAAAGGGGGTTTGGCACGCTTTGGCGTTAATCTTAGTCATGCTGTTAGCTGGGCCAGAAATAGTGGTAAGTATTGAACTTATTGCCATGGTAGAAGTGCTTGGGGCTTCAACCTTTGTATTGATGTATCTCTCAGGTATCAAGCTGTTTTTCTCAAAGGTGTGGGATAAATATAAAAATTTTGAAAAGCATTCAGTTTTCTTTTTTCCAACTTTTCCTGTTTTAAAAAAAATGCCATCACTGATAGTTCATTCTATTCCTGAGCGGACTGTGGTTATTGGAGTTCTTACGTTTATTACTGTTGCAATGATAATATTTTACATACAAATTTTAATTTAATTTAGTAAAGCTAATTAGCACCCTGAATCAACTTTGCTAAACATACGCTTGAGCTTGCAAGCCACTTAGTAGCTATTCGTATTAGTAGCTATTCGTATTAGCGCACTTAATCTTAAAAAAAGTGCGCAGGTTTTATTAATTACATAGCTAGTTTTTAAAGCAAGCTTTACTGCGTTAATAGCTCTTTTCTTACTATTTCCGCGCCTTTACTCAATGCATTAAGCTTAGCGTTCGCAACTTCGCGCGAAAGCGGGGCCATGCCGCAGTTGGTACAGGGGTAGAGTTTGTCGGCATCTACAAACTGTAGGACTTTGCGTAAAGTAGCGGCTACTTCTTCAGGTGTTTCTATTTCATTGGAGGCAACATCAATAGCGCCTACCATTACTTTTTTACCTCTGATCAGTTCAAGTAAGTCCATAGGTACGTGTGAGTTGTGACACTCAAGTGAGATAATATCAATATTTGATTGCTGTAATTTAGGAAAAGCTTCTTCGTACTGGCGCCATTCATTGCCAAGTGTTTTTTTCCAATCGGTGTTAGCTTTAATGCCGTAGCCATAACAAATATGCACAGCAGTTTCGCATTTTAACCCTTCAATTGCGCGCTCTAAACAGGCAATGCCCCAATCGTTTACTTCATCAAAAAATACATTAAACGCGGGCTCATCAAATTGGATAATATCTACGCCTGCGTCTTCTAGTTCTTTGGCCTCTTGGTTGAGTATTTTGGCAAATTCCCAGGCTAGTTTTTCGCGGCTTTTGTAGTGGTCGTCATAAAGTGTATCTATCATGGTCATTGGGCCGGGTAGTGCCCACTTTATAGGTTGGTTAGTTTGCGAGCGCAAAAACTTAGCGTCTTCTACAAATACAGGTTTTTGGCGGCTAACAGGGCCCACTACGCTTGGAACACTCGCATCGTAACGGTCGCGTATTTTTACGGTTTTTCGTTTTTCAAAATCAACACCGTTTAGGTGCTCTATAAATGTAGTTACAAAATGTTGGCGTGTTTGCTCGCCATCGCTCACTATGTCAATACCAGCGAGTTGTTGTGAGTGAAGTGCAATGCGCAGGGCGTCTTTTTTGCCTTCAATAAGTTCGTTGTTTTGAAGCTTCCACGGCGACCAAAGGGTTTCTGGCTCTGCAAGCCATAAGGGCTTTGGTAAACTGCCTGCTGTAGATGTAGGTAATAATGTTTTCATAATAAGAGTGACTCTTTATTAAAATAAGGTTAGACGTTTGCTGATGTAAATTGCTCAAGCACTGATTTATACGGTTTTATAAAATGCTCTTCAGCAAACTTGCCTTGTTCTGCGGCTAATTTACTGCGCTCATCTCTGTCGTAAATAATTTGTGTGAGTGAGTGGTCAGCATTTTTTAAATTAGGCTTAAAGGCGTTACCCGCTTTGGCATTGGCGTTATAAATTTCTGGGCGATAAATTTTTTGAAAGGTTTCCATTGTGCTAATGGTGCTTATTAGCTCAAGGTTGGTGTAATCGTTTAGTAAGTCACCAAAGAAAAACAAGGCAAAAGGTGCGGTACTATTTGCAGGCATAAAGTAACGCACCTGTAGGCCCATTTTTTTAAAGTATTGCTCTGTTAACGAAGATTCGTTTGGTTGGTATTCAATACCTAAAATAGGGTGCTGGTTGGCAGTGCGATGATAGGTTTTGTTATCTGACACACTGAGGCATATAACCGGTGGCTTTTTAAAGTGTTGCTTATAGGTGTTTGAGCTTACAAACGATTGAAATAACTTACCATGCAGCTCACCAAAATTATCGGGAATACTAAATTGTGGTTTATTTTTATTATGTTGCTGCAGTAACACGCTAAAGTCGTAGTCGCGAACGTACGATGAAAAGTTATTACCAACAATACCTTCTATGCGCTTGTTTGTTTTGGTATCAATAATATTCGTTTTTAATATTTCTATAGAAGGAAAGCTTTGGCTGTTTTCATCTAAACCAATATCTACAGAAATAATCTCAAGCTCTACACTGTAGCGCTCAGCGGTTGGGTTATCCCAATTAGCAAGAGTGTTAAAGCGGTTGTTGATCATATTTAGCGCTTTTCTTAAGTTTTGTTGGCGGTGTTCGCCTCGTGCTAAGTTTGCAAAATTAGTGGTAATACGGGTGTTTTCAGCGGGTTGGTAGTTTTCATCAAGGCGCTGACTTTTAATATTAAATGTAATGTTTTTTCTCATGGTGACTCTATCCATATTGTATATTTAAAACCTGAGCCTTTAGCGTGCTCAAAGGGTGGTTTTGTAATAAACAGGCTTAATGCTTATAAGCGCTGGCCGATGGATAATTTATACGTTGGTTGGTGCTTTAATAAAAACGGTTTAATTTCACATAAAACATGAGTTTGATTCATTTATATAAATTAAATGTGTTACTGAGAGAACATAAACCTGTATTTAGGCATGTAAAAAAATAGTGCAGCGTATAATTCGTAGGTGTTTAGACGTCTAGATGTGTTTGTTGTGGTAAATTCACGTTAAGCATTAATAAAATTCAGGCACGGCTGTAACCCTTATTTTAATTAACGCTTAAAGTTACAGTTTTAAAAATTACTGTAGTTTTACGGCGAGTTATAGGCACTTATTAATTAAAAAAGCGGTTAAAAGGGAGTGGTTTTTAATGCAACAACTAAAATAATACCTGCAGGCATCTATGTGTTGTTCATCTAGGCTTAGTTACACTGATTTAACTAACTTGATAATAATAAAGTACATTATGTACGGACACTAAAATAAATGAACAAACTAAAAAATCTCATTACTCAATTTATAGTGGCAATGCAAAAGCGACCAGGGCTATTGGCTGTATTGGCGTTTTGCTCAGGTGTTGCAAGCTATGTAATGGTCGATAGAAAAGAGTCGTTCTCGCAGGTTATTGCCATTGTTTTACTGGTGAGCTGGTTTTGGTTGATCATCGACAATTGGCTACGCGATAAAGTACAAGAGCGCTTTGGGGTCGCCGTATCTCCTAATGTAATGCGCTTTGCACTGCAAATGGTGCAACAAGAAAGCCTATTTTTTGCGTTACCGTTTTTTTTAGCGGTTACCCAGTGGGATCACCCACAAGCACTCTTTACATCGCTGATTATTATATGTGCCTTTATATCGGTAATAGATCCATTTTACTATAAAAAGTTAGCTAAAAACCGCACACTGTTTACAGTATTTCATAACTTTGCATTATTTGTGGTTTTGCTTGTTACGCTACCTATTTTATTAAACCTAACTACGAGCCAAAGTTTAGCAATTGCGCTTGTAACCTCAGTGCTTATTACTTTACCTAGCTTAACAAACTTAATGCCTGATGCGCGCTGGTGGCGTTTTCCTATTTTAGTTTTAATTTTATGCGTAATAAGCGCCGGGGTTTGGCAGCTTCGCAGCTTTGTACCGCCAGCAGCCCTGCGTTTAACCGATATTACCTTGGCACATAAAGTAGATGTTGAGCATAAAAAACCGCTAGGTAGCATTGATACTCTTGATTTATATACACTTCATTATGAAGGGTTATACACATGGACCGCAGTAAAAGCGCCAAGAGGTCTAAACGAAAAAATATTTCATGTATGGATACACAATAAAAAAGAGGTCGACAGAATTACGCTCAATATTAATGGCGGGCGAAAACAAGGCTACAGAGCATGGACTCATAAAGTAAATTTTCCGCATGATGCTAAAGGTAAGTGGCAAGTAAAAGTGATAACTGAGTCGGGACAATTAATAGGACTTACGAAATTTATTGTTACACCTTAACACTATAAATACGCTGATAATCAACTATAGATTTGATACGCTGTTTTTACATTACTTAATGGATGAGTGTTATGAGCATTGCTTTAGATATTGTTATGTGGCTAATGATAGAAACCATTTTAGGGTTTATTTTGTACTCTACCGGCTGTGCAATTTTAAACGTATTCACCTTTGGTACGTTTAAAGCTGACATTAAAGATTACATGAGCTTTAAGGCAAATAAAGCTAAAAACGTTTACCTAATATGTTTGCTTGGCTTTAGCTTTTACGCAGCGTTAATTGGTTTTGTTGCTTACCTAAGCCAATAACTTAGGTTTATAAGTATATGAAGTTTAATAAGCTATTGGTTATAGCAGGGGTTTTAAGTTTTATAGCGTCACTTTTACATATTGCCTGTATTTTTGGCGGCCCTGATTGGTATCGCTTTTTTGGTGCTGGCGAACACATGGCGCAGTTGGCTGAGCAGGGAAGTACGTATCCTACCTTTGTTACTTTAATTATATCAGCCATACTGGCTATATGGGGCATGTATGCGCTCTCTGGCGCGGGCGTTATTTTAAAGCTGCCTTTATTAAAAACGGCTTTAGTATTAATAACAGGCGTTTATATACTAAGGGGGATAGCAGGATTAATAGCTCCTTTTGTAACAACCAGTCAGTTAATTCATTACAACTCCATTGTATTTTGGATTGTAAGCTCAATTGTATGCAGTATTTATGGGCTGTTTTATTTATTAGGTACGCTTAAACTTTTCCGAACACATACCTCATTAACTGTATAAATTAAACACAGCGAGCGCTAAAAATAGATTTTTCACAGCTCAGGTTAATCAAGTTATTTACTATGTAAGGAGCAACATGAGTCACGATCATAGCCATCATATTAGTCACTATAATCGCGCGTTTGCTATAGGCGTTTTACTCAATCTTATATTTGTCGTGATAGAAGCAGGGTACGGTTTTTTTGCCAACTCCCTCGCGCTTTTAGCCGACGCAGGGCATAACCTAAGCGACGTGGTTAGTTTATTACTTGCGTGGGGGGCAAATGTTTTGGCAAGTAAAGCAGCTACCGACAAGCGCACCTTTGGCTATAAAAAATCAACGGTGTTAGCGTCTTTAATGAGCTCTGTTTTACTTATGGCTGCCCTTGCTAGCATAGCTTGGCATGCCATAGAACGTTTTGAAAATCCTCAGCCGGTTACAGGCATGACGGTTATAGTGGTTTCGCTTATAGGTGTGGTAATTAACACATTAACTGCGTTGTTGTTTGTGCAAGGGCAAAAGCACGATTTAAATATTAGAGGTGCTTTTTTACATATGGCGGCCGATGCAGCGGTGTCTTTAGGTGTGGTAATTGCCGGCATTGTTATTTTATTTAAAAACTGGCAATGGGTAGACCCTGTTGTAAGTTTGAGTATTGTCGTGATTGTGTTTATTGGCACATGGGGATTATTTAAAGACTCGCTTAATTACGCCACAGACGCCGTACCCAAAAATATTAGTATAGAAAAACTAAAGCAGTATTTTTTAAGCATTGAGCATGTAACAGGTGTGCATGGGTTACATGTGTGGCCACTAAGTACCACAGAGTCTGCGCTTATTGTTCACTTAGTAACTGACAACAACGCATTAAATAACGACTTTTTAATTGAAGTACAGCACCATTTACATGACCACTTTGACATTGAACACGCCACCATTCAAGTTGAAAGCAGCCAAGGCAGCGCAGGTTGTATGTTTAACCATGGGCATGCTCATGGTTAAACGTTAATTGGTTTTAAAAAATTAACCCAGATAGCTTGTAACAACTTAACGAAAAAATGAGTAGTAGCACGGGTAATATAACCACATTTAAAAGTGTTGAGTTGGTGTATTTTCCCATGACTGATTTTTGATTCACTAACCACACCAAGTACGCGGTAATGATGGGCAGTAGTAATCCATTTGCAGCTTGTGCAAATATAATTACTGCAACAGGGTCAAGCCCCAGTGAGGCCACAAATGCACCAAAAGCTAAAATAGTAATGGCGACTGTTTTAAAACGGGTGTTACTCATTTCGCTTGACCAACCAAGCATTCCACATACCGCATACGCGCCTGCTAATGGGGCGGTTATTGCGCTGGTTAATCCTGCGGCAAATAAGCCAATAGCAAAAAAGTAATGCGCTGCTTCGCCAAGTAATGGCTCAAGTTGCACGGCCATATTTGCTGCACTAATTTTACCGGCATCGGTGCCATAAAAGGCAACAGACGCGGTTGATAAAATGGCAAGGGTGATTACCCCACCGAGCGTAATTGATAAACCTGTATCTAAGTTAGTTTGTTTAATAACAGTGTCTTTATCACTTTTAGAATGATCTTGCGCTGCCAAAACACCAGAGTGCAAAAATAAGTTATACGGTACAATGGTTGTGCCAATGAGGGCTAATACCGTTGTAATTGAACCACTTGGCATTGTAGGTATAAACCCAGCGAGTACTTTAGCCATTGGTGGCGCAGCCATAATTAGGGTAGATATAAATACCAGGCTCATAAGGATCACCAGCAGTATCAATGCATTTTCTACCACTTTGTGCTTACCACTGTATAAAAGAATAGCGCTACATACGGCAATTAACGGCGTCCATATTTGTGCACTTACCCCTGGGAAAATACCAACCAACCCCATACTTGCACCACTGAGGTTTCCGGCTTCATATGCAGCGCTACCTACACCAATAGCACTTATTACTAAAAAACTAGCAAGCGCTTTAAGATAAGGGGTTTTAATGTGTGCACGTAACGCTTGTGCTAAATCTTGCCCTGTTGCTACTCCTAATCGAGCAGCCATAGACTGCAACAAAATAGTGGCAATAACCGAAAAAAGTAATGTCCAAATTAATGCAAACCCAAAGTTTGCACCGGCAACACTTGCCGTTGTGATTGTTCCGGGGCCAATAAATGCGGCTGTTACAAGTAATCCTGGGCCAAATCGCATACTGTTACCTTAATATTTGCTTTTAAATTTAGAACAACGTTTTATTACGTTGAACCTAGATTGCTGCCACTTTACGTGCCATGCAGCGAGAGCCCCACCTTGGCTAATTAACCTTACACTCTGGGTAATTATTTTAATATGATTATCAAAAAGCCGCGTAGGATACCAACTTATATATAGATTTAAAGAGCCAAACGCTTACCTGCTTGTTAATTGAACAATATGCGCGAGTTATATTTATAAATCAGCCATGTGCGTTGTTGGTTTCTCATTTTTATCCTACCTTATAGATTGTAAAATGAGCAAGTTACTTAGTTTTTTAATGATGTGAGCCATTTTTTAAATAAATTGTTTAAAAAGGCATCTTTTTATTGCTGAGCTTCGTTAAATAGCACTATTATGCGCAACTTTTTGGTTTTGGACCTTTTAATGAAAACTAATTTAAAAATCTCTCACTTAATCTGCATTATTTCGCTGGCTTTAGGTACGAGTAAAAGCGCTGCGAATGAATCGCTACAAGAGCTTGAGGTAGGTGTAGGCGGGAATATAAAAAGCGTTGCACACCCTGACCACGCAAATGAAAAATTAAATATTCATATTCATCCTTTATGGGAAAGCCATTATGTGACAGAAGGGCGCGATAACTTGCCTGGTAGCGCCTTAGCGTCTATTGCGGGCGAAATAAATTACAATGACTTTACGTTTATTCCCTGGTTAGCAACAGGCACTGATAATGACTACGATGAGCTAAATTTAAATGCGATTTATTCGACTGAGCTTGCAGAGCACCTAACTTTGTATGCAGGTTACAACCATATAAAAG
Source organism: Pseudoalteromonas sp. Angola-4 (assembly GCF_028599265.1). Taxonomy (NCBI): domain Bacteria; kingdom Pseudomonadati; phylum Pseudomonadota; class Gammaproteobacteria; order Alteromonadales; family Pseudoalteromonadaceae; genus Pseudoalteromonas; species Pseudoalteromonas sp. Angola-4. Next base: position 9,502 of record NZ_JAQREK010000002.1, read on the forward strand.
CACGCGAGGAAGGAGTAAATTCCCATGATAATGAGCTTAGCCTCGATATAAGCTATGCATATGATTGGGATATACATGCAATGGCGAGTATTTACCACTCGTTATCGCTCAGTGGTTCTTTTATAGAGCTGGCAATTACAAAAGAGTATGCATTTAGTGATTTAATGCGATTGGAGCTGCAAACTGCGGCGGGTTTTAATAGTGGTTATGTAAGCGATGGCCACAATGGCCTTAATAACGTAAAACTTGCTGCTAATTTATCTTATCAACTATTAAATAATGTCATGCTATCTGGCTATGCCAGTTACAGCGTTGCAATAAACAAAGATGCTGCACACTATAGCGATGATGAACATTTACGCTCCTTATTTTGGGCAGGGTTTGGTGTTAGTTATCAATTTAATTGAGGGTAGGCTAGGCGTTAGCATTAAAGCGTAAGTGATGGGTGCCACCCTTATTAATTTTTGTTTAGAGTGCTAAAAATTGTGCAAACAAATAAAAGTCTTGCATTTTTAATATGTTTTAGGTTTAAGGTATAGTGGGTACAACACTCAATTAAGGAGGCTTTTATGAAATTTTTAGTTTTTTTAGGCACCGTTAGAGATAGCACACCCCCTAAGCCAGCACGATTAGGAGAGCGAGTAGCTGAGTCATGCCTCAAATGTTTAAACCAGCGCTACAGCGAGCACGAGTTTGAGCTTATAGACGCGCTCGACTTTCCTTCAGAGGATGTATTTAAACCTCATTTTGCCTATGCAAAAAGCCAAGCTCCAGCACATTTAACAGCCTTAGCAGATAAAATTACCCAAGCAGATGGCTATATAATGGTAAGCCCAGAGTACAATCATAGTATGAGCCCGGCATTAGCTGATTTGCTAAACCATTTTGGCAGCTCGTTGTTCTCGTACAAGCCAAGCGCTATTGTCACCTATTCGGCAGGGCAATGGGGAGGATTACGTGCGGCAATTAGTTTACGTACCTTTTTATCTGAACTTGGGTGTTTACCTGTCTCTGCAATGGTTCATGTACCAAAGGCGCAAGAGGTGCTAAATAGCGATGGTTCAATGCAAGAGGGTGAAGAAGAAAAATCGTGGTTTAATTATTATTCGCGTACTTTTAGCCAACTGATGTGGTGGGCACAGGCGAGCAGCCAACATAGTAAAAACGTAGATCCCCACGCTATGTTAAAAAGTTTTAAAACAGCGCCATCTCAGCGAAATGCACCTTAAAAAATGTATTAAGGTGCGCTTTTATATGTATGCTGTTTTTATATACAGTGTTTTTCTCGGTTAAAACAATAAGCTAATTGATAAGCGGGCTGTGCGAGGCTCAATAGGATGAAAGTGGTTATCTTCTACACCTTGTGCAGGCTCGCCCGGTAAGCGCGAAGCGTAGTAGTATTCTATATCGTGATCGGTACTATCAAATAAATTCAGTAGTTCAAAATCGACTTTCCAGTGAGTTTGTTTATAGCTAATAGCACTATTAACTACCGTTAATGGTTCAGATCGAATATCACCAGAGTCAGAAAGCGTACGTTTACCTATGTGGCGAACTCTAAATGATGATTGCCACATTTGACTTATATGCCAATTTAAACCTGCACTTGCAACAACAGGTACTGCGCCTTCTATATAGTTCTTGTCAGAGTTTATATTTAATCTTGAACGAGTAAACGAGGCTTCCATGTCTAGGCTAAAGCGTTCATTAATCCAGTAATACGCGCTTAGCTCTAGACCATAACGTTTTGATGCATCACTGGGCTCTGTATTACCCGCATCACCTACAAATAAAAGCTCTGAGTCGAGTGTAAGCCACCATAAAGCGGCGGATAAATTAACGTTTTGATCATCGGCAAAACGCAGGCCGAGTTCAGCACCTTCACTTTTTACCAGTAAATCTACTTTTTCGGCATTATGTTGGCTAACAGGGTCAATATTAATGGTAGTGCCGCGGGCATCGTTTGAATGAAACGACTGCCCCCAGTTTGCATAAGCGACTAACAAATCAGTAAGTTTATAATTTAAACTGCCTTTAAAGCTTACTAAGTCATCGTTTGCTTTGCCCGAATTTACCTGTGTGATACTGCTTACATCGGTATCAAAATAGTCGTACCGCACGCCTGCTGTTGCCTCTAATTTAGGTGTGAAAAGTATTTTTGTTTGCCAATAACTCGAATAGCTTGTTTGTTTTATGGCATCTTGTCTTATTGTATTGAGTCTCTCTCGCGCTTTAGTGTTATAAAGTCCTACCTTGTCTATATCGTCATGGCGAACCTCAAGCCCAGCAGTGTGCTGCATATTTAAACCAGCAGTAAGGGAGTCAAATTGATAACTTAGCTCACCACCATAAATAGTGCGGCTATCTTGTTGGTTAAACTGATCGCCATTTATAGGGTCGTTTAAAAAATAGCTAAAGTTAGAAAACAGTGTTAAATCGTAATTTATGGCATAAATACTGGTTTTTATATGCTTGCCTTGCCAAACACTTGATAGGCTATAGCGACTCGAACTCCCCCCAAGGGTGGTATCAAGCGACCCTAAGGGTGACGTTATATTTTGTGACACTGCGCGCTGTGGAATTTGATCGGCTGATTGCCATGTGTTGTCGTAGGCCATTGCTGTAATAGATAAATCTCCATTTAAAGCTTTGCCAACATAACGAAGTAGGGCATTTTTTTTATTTACGTTTTCGTTTATATCATCCCATGGGCCATCGTAGCCTTGCCACTCAGCTGCTGCTATTAACTTGGCATTAGATACATCAACTGCACTAAGCACTACTGCACGTTTATAGTTATCTTCACCAATGCTTATCTCTATTTGCTTGTGCTTTAAGTTATTAGCTAAATTAAATTGCGCACTACCAGCACTTGAAAAGTCCCCTTGTGTAGCGCTGTATGATCCTTTTTGGTAATTTATAGTTGAAATAGCTTCTGGAATAATAAAATTAAGATCGGTATAACCTTGCCCGTGTCCATGGCTTCGCATATTTATGGGCATGCCCTCAATGCTGGTGGCAAAGTCGGTGCCATGATCTAAATTAAAGCCTCTAATAAAGTATTGATTAGCCTTACCCGAGCCACTGTGTTGTGTAACCGCCATGCCTGGAATAAGCTCTAACATTTCGGCGCTTCTGAGCATGGGACGCTGCTGTATTTCTCCTTGACCAATAATACCGCTTGAGGCACTGATAGACTCGCCAATTAAACCATCTCTATGTCCATAAACAGTAAGGGTCTCTATATTAGCGAAGCTGCTAATGCTATATAACGTGCTCAGTGTAAGTAAGGCTAATCTATTCATCGCTAAAATCCCTATGTATTTACTATCTAAAATAAGCAGATAATTTAAATACGGCTTAGCTAATCGATTGGATGCAACATTTGTTAGCAAGGTGTAATACTGCATGTTTAGCACTAAGCTAGTTAGCTTTTTAGGTATGAGTAAAAACTAACTGGTGAGTATTGTAATCTGGCTATATAACACTAATAATCATGTGGCTAACTCACTATTTAACCTATAAAACAAAGAGCCTGTATTGAAAGCCAAAGAAATTCGCAATTTTTATATTAACGAAGAGCAATCTGTTTATTTGCTGTCACATAGAGATGCCAAAAAACACCGTCAATGGCTTAATATTTGTATTAAACAACTGAGTGCGCTTGGGTATAAAAATGTAGAGATGATTGGCTCTGGTGCGTTTGGCTTTGTGTTTGCTGGCAATGACGAAAATGCCTTACCTTGGGTGTTTAAGTTCTCGCGTATTACGCTTGCCCAAAGCGTACGCGACCGCCTAGAAGACGAAGCGTATATGCTCTCGCAAATTAATAACCCGCTAGTGCCCACCTTTTATGCTTTTGAGCGTATAAAAAAGCAAGGTATTTTAATGATGGCCCGTGCCATTGGAGAAGACCTTGAAAAAGTATCGCTAAAAAAAGGGCGTTTTAGTGCCGCCCATATTATGCAATTAGCGGTGCGGCTGCGTAATGTATTAATAGATTTGCGTAATCATAAAAATGGTTTAACCCCTCAACCTATAGTCCACGGCGATATTAAACCTTCTAACTTAGTATGGGATGAGCAAAGCGATGCGCTGTCTTTAGTTGATTGGGGAAGCTCTGTTTACGCACAGGTTGATAGTAAGGGTGAGCCTATAGCCAGTAATTTTATGGATTTAATGTCGGGAGATTTAAGCACTACTAATGCCAGAATGGGCGATGTGTATTTTATAGGTGATGCGCAAATGTCGGGTGAGCAGTCATCGCCACGCTTTGATGAACAAGGTGTGGCTTCTACCTTATATGCACTTGCCTCCGCTCAGTCGTGTCGTTTTGGCGCGCAAGCCATTCCTGCAAGCTCACTTGGCTTACCCAAAGAGCTTGCAAATGTAATTGATGGCATGCTGTCTAAAAATAAAACCATACGCGATGGCGCAGGCGATTACTTTATGCGTAACATTACTAAAATGGCTAAGGCGTATTTACCTGAGCTTAAAAAAGCGGAGCCTCGTCCTGCTATTCCGTATTGGTTTGGCAAAGGCGATAAGCCCGACACCGTAGTATATAGCTCGCGCAAACAGTTTTTACGACAAGCCGATCATAATCAGCAATTGCTTGATGTAAACGATGCTCAATTAGATCGCTACTACAAAGAGTTTTTGTTTGATACCGGCGATACCGAAAAAGCCTTTTTGGCTTCAATTAGCCGCCTAGCTAAATACCCGGTAGTGGGTGGATTGAGCTTTCATTGGAAAGATGAATCGTTGTTTGTTGAGTCATCGCTTATTATGCATGATGAAAGTTTAAAAACAGCCTTTACCGATGCCATTAATAATACGGTGATGCTTGCTCAAGCGATAAGTCAAAAAGGTTTATTTAAGTGTTGCTTATTTGATGCGCGTAAAACCATTCAGTTAGAGCGAGATGGCACCGGGGCGTTTAAGTTTGATAACCTCCCTGAGCTTGATTATGAAGTTGTTAGCATGAAGGCAAACGAAATTGCACGTCCACATTCTTACTTTGAAGACGGTAAAGACCCAGATGAGCAGCTGCAACTTCCTAAAAAAGTGATTAGATGCGTGTTTGAGCTAAACCAAATTCATCATACTGGCTGTATTATATTTGAAGCTCTGCCAGATAGAATGAAAATACACCATTACTATCGCTTACTCGATGAAAGCAAAGAAGTAGAGTTTAAACGGTTACTTAATAAATTAATGCAGTATGCAGTTAACATTACTGATGTAGGGGTAGCAGGATTTATGAAGCTTCCTTATAAAAACACTCGCGAATTTTCGCTTTGCGAAAAACAACCAGAGAATTTCTTTCCTAAAAATCCAAAATTATTAGCGCAGTAAAAATAAAAAAGGGCAGCTTAATATTAAGTCTGCCCTTGGCTACTTAATTGTTAGTTTAAAACACTGTGCTAAAAGGCGTACGCGGTGTTAAGGCAAACTGATGAGTCATTTTTTGCTGTTTGTTAGTGGCGGTAATGTGGTACTTATTTAAATCAGAGTTTTGACTAAATAACCTAACGTTTAATTTTAGCTGTGCGCTTATATCGGGCACTGTATATCGGCCCGTAATCGTTATGTACTCAATGTTATTAGTATCAGTATGCGACACTTCAGGGTTTAGTAATAAGCCCTCTAAAGAAAACTTATAATGATGATCGTTTAAATAAACCCCTCGCATTATGGTTTTGCTGATTTGCTCTTTATGGGCGTTAAATTCATCCATAGATACTTTTTTATTTAAATCATCATCAAGGTTATTAAATGCAGAAATAGGCAGCGAGAGCACAATAAAGGCATGGTTATCTATCACGTTTAATGTTCCGTGTTGAGCCACCATTAAATGTGCATAAACAACCGGTGCTATAACAATGTTGGCCACTAAAATAAGTGCAACCAGTGCTTTTTTATGTATTTTCTTCATACTCACTCTGCCTATAAGTAAATTTATAGTTCGCCTTTAACACAGCGTTGAAAAAACGGATAAGTATCGGTTGCATAGTAATGGTATATGCCTTGTGGGAATTCAGGGGTCACACCAAAGCGCCCGTTACACTCATCTAAATCGCCAGAGCCAGCTACATACTCCCAATCTTGTGCAAAAGTTCCCAGTGGATAAATATCGGTAGAAGGGCGGTTATCGCTTACAGTACTAATATGTTGGTAGCTACCTGTCATCACTTTAAGTGACGAACTTGCATCATCCGCGGTGCTATAGCCATAGCGCGCATAAATAGGAAACCCATCAGCCGCCCATGCAATTAGAGTCATTGTTGAGCTGTTGCAGCCTCTAAGGGAGATAAACCCCTCAGGCATGCCATGATAATGATATGTGCCATCGGGCTGTACGTGTGCGTTGTTATCGTCAGTACCAAAACTAAAGGTATCTTGGCTTAGTGCTTCAATACTCCAGTTGCCACTGTTATCGGCAAGCGAGCAATTATCGCCAGAGTCATCACAACTGCCGCCGGTACCGGCATCAATTTTAACGCCATTTAGTACTATGCCTAACACGCCTCGAGGGCCGCCCATTAAGGTTGCGGTATCGCTTTGTATAGGCGTTAACGTAAAGCTCTCACTCACTGTTTGCTCAGAAATGGTGTTTGGATTATCGGGGTTAGGAAACGTGCCCACATCATGATCGGGAATGCCATTAGCGACTACATCGCGTGTTGTACCTGTGCATGCCCAATCAGCAGAGCTGGTGGTTTGCACTGATGTTGAGTCGTTGTATTCATTGTAACTGTATTCACATAGCACTTGCTCGGTTGAGCTGGTGCCACTTATTGCTGTTGTACTTTCACTGCTTGAACTTGTACTTTCATCAGTGGCGGTTGTTAGGTTTTGCTCATCACTGCCACATGCAACAAGAGAAGAAATTGCTGCGCTTAATAACGAAATTTTTAATAGTTTAACTTTATTACATAGAGTGTGATTCATCATACACTGCCAATTAAGTACTAATTGACGCTATTTTTGATCTTAAATGTGCAAGCAATGTGCAAAAATAAATCAACATTGAGTATGTTTGTTAATCAGGTGATTTTACTTAAGCTGCATGTATTATAAAATCAGTGCATTAACAGCCTAAAGTAAAGAATGGTGTAATGGCAAAATCAAAACCTGAGGTGTCGATTCAAAGTTGTGGGATTTATTCTACTTGGGATAGCAAAAGTAAAGCATTGCCACAAATTGAGCAGTTTACTACCAATGTAATTGCCAAGCTTGATGTTGAATTTGGTTTAATAATTAATGTTAAAAAAGCAAAAGGCGAAAAACTTCACTTTTGCATCTATCACCCCGATATACCAGACAGTAATGGCGAAATAATGCCGCCCTTTGAAGGCGTTGAATACATTAAAGAGAACGACTGGCAGTTTTATTTAGGTGATACGCTGTGGGAGCCTATTGAAAATAAATTAGGTGATTGGCGAATGACACTCACCCTTAATAATAAAATTATTGCCGATAAAACATTTAACGTTGCACTTGAAGAGCAAGGCTCTGTTAATGATTTTTGGCGTAAACGAGGTTACTAAGTCCTAAAATTGCAGGGCTAAAAAAAGCCAATATACATTGGCTTTAAAAATATAACTTAACCTGAACTCTGGTTAAGAGATAGACCAACATAATTTATCATGATGATCTTTAAGCTTAATTCTCTAGCCAGCGGTTTTCGGTGAAAACAAGGCGAATTAACGCCTCAATAGCTAGCCTATTGCAAGTAAATTCAACGCTGTTAGCGCTGAAAATAGCTGCTAGAGATAGATTTATTATTCAGAGTTGAGGTTAACTTAGTTACCCCACGGGTTAGTTGCATTTGAGCGTTGTTTTCGTGCCCTGGCGCGTTGTTTAGTGGCCTTTTTTTCCATAATTCGCTTTGCATCACTAAAACTTAATTCGCACGGCTCCCCCGGTTTATGATCAGCAGGAATAACTCTATCTCGTGGCGGTAATTCGTATTGTACATCGTCGGGTTTAGGTAAGTTTTTAAGGCGGTATAGGTAAAAGTTATCTACCTTTTCTTGTGCCCATTGTGTTTTACGTAAAAACTTAACCGCCGATTTTACATCAGGGTTGTTTTTAAAACAGTTTAATTGCAAATAAGCGTGTAGTAGCTCCCACCCATATTGCTCAACCAGTTCTTCAACCACTTGCTCTAATTTTACGCCTTGCAGTGGGTTATTACTGTAAAGATCTTGGTTGCTCATAGGTGTTGCCTCATTAATAAAAATACAAATGCCATTATAAATTTAATAACGAGGCTTTAATAGATAAAATTGCTTAACTTTGGCAATTAACAACTACGCGGCCGCGAATTTTACCTTCCATAAGTTGCTCGGCATTTTCGATTACTTGTTCAAGTGTAATTTCGGTTGAAATTTTATCAAGGTAATCGGCTTTAACTAAGCTTGCTAGTCTGTCCCATGCTTCTACTCTGTCTTTTTTAGGGCGCATAACGCTGTCTATACCAATTAAAGATACACCACGTAAAATAAAGGGCGCTACTGATGCGGGTAAATCCATGCCTTGGGCTAAACCACACGCAGTAACCACACCACCGTATTTAAGCGATGCACAAATATTAGCAAGCGTGTGGCTCCCTACCGAATCTATAGCACCCGCAAAGCGTTCTTTTTGAAGTGGCTTACCTGGGTTTGAAAGCTCATCGCGGCTAATAATTTGTGACGCACCTAGTTCTTTTAAGTAATCGCTTTGCTCCATTCTTCCTGTTGCAGCGGTTACGTTATAGCCCAGCTGAGTTAATAAATAAATGGCAAAGCTACCAACACCGCCGTTTGCACCGGTCACTAATATTTCGCCATCACTTGGAGTGATGCCTTGTTTTTCAAGGGCAATAACACTCAGCATTGCAGTGTAGCCCGCGGTGCCAATTTGCATTGCTTGTTTTGGCGAAAGCGCTGCAGGGAGGGGGATTAACCAATCACTATTAAGCGATGCCTTTTGTGCAAGGCCCCCCCAGTGTTTTTCGCCCACACCAAAGCCATTTAAAATTACATTATCGCCAACAGTAAATTCATCCGTACTTGTTGCACTTACTGTGCCCACTAAATCGATGCCTGGCACCATAGGAAAACTGCGCACAACTGGGCCTTTACCAGTTATGGCTAGCCCATCTTTGTAATTGAGTGTGCTGTAAAGTACATCAAGTTGCACGTTTTGATCTGGTAGGTCACTTTGCTGCACTTCACTAAGCGCCGCAGCGTAGTTTTCGTCTTTGGTAATTACAATAGCTTTAACTGAGTTACTCATAACATATCCTTTTAGACCGATCGGTTTTTAATGGTTAAATAAAATGCGCATTAGGTAAGTAATGCGCGTAAAAACATTTCTGTATACAACGTAAGGGGTTTACTTGATTGGGTAAGTTTAGCGCGCATAACGGCGCCTTCCCAGCCAATCCAAAAATATTCACTCATAAGCTGCGTATCAACAGTTTTAGCAATCGTGCCTTGTTGCTGTGCTTCATTTAAACACTGCTCCACTTGCTGCTGCCATGCTACGTAGCTTTGTAGGAGGCGGATTTTAAATTCATCACTTAAATGATTTAGCTCTTGATTTAAATTGCCGACCAAACAACCGCGTTTGTACTGGTATTTTTGCATGCCCATAATGGCGCTTTGCGTAAAGTGAATTAAGCGCTCCAGGGGCGGTGTATTGCTATCGGTTAAATATTTTTTGAGCTTAGTAATAAAGTAGTCATCGTAGGCATTTACTAAGGCAATACCAAACGCTTCTTTACTTTTAAAGTAATGATAAAATGAGCCTTTAGGCACGCCGGCTTTTTTTAAAATGGTATCAAGGCCAGTTGCGCTAAAACCAAATTCAGTTAAGGTTTCTAGGCCAACCCTAATAAGGTGCGCCTTGGTATCGGCGTTTTCGCGAGGTATTTTAGGGGGTCTTCCGCGCCGTGCAGGTGCCTGAGCAGTGTTCATTATAAGTAACCCCTAATAGCCTTTTTAAAGTTAACCCATATTAGACCGATCGACTTTAATTAATCAAGCATAAATACCAATTGTTTAAAAATAAATCGTTAAAGCTGTTTTTTAAACAAAAGGGCAAATTGCAATAAAATCGTCATGATTACATTTTTGTTTGGAACTTAGCCAAAAAAGGTGTGTCGGATAAATAGGTCGTGTTGATTTTTGCTGGTTAAATTTGCAGTGGTGTTTGGGATTTATACAAGGCGATAGTGCCGCATAAATACGAACCATATGCTGCCCATTAGGTGCTTTCATTAAATAGTTATTTAAGTGCTTCAATGGAGATATTTAAATCAGCTAAGTAGAACACGCCTTAGCACATAAGTGCATTTAAGCGGTTAGATAGCCGTATTGTAAATTAAAGAAGCAGTAAGAAATGAAGTGGTGCGACCACTGTGTTTTTATTAGTGTTAAATTATTTTTGCATCAGCATGTTAGTTAATGTCAAACAAATTAATTAATTTTGCTATTTGAATTTAACATTTTTATTAACTATTCATTAAATGTAGATTTCACTAATGCTACAAAATTTATAATTAAAAAAGGTGAGGATATTACCGATGAAGAGACAAAAAAGAGATCGTTTAGAAAGAGCTCATTCTCAAGGTTTTAAAGCAGGTCTAGCCGGGCGCTCAAAAGAGCTATGCCCTTATCAGCAAATCGATCCTAAGTCAGAATGGTTAGGCGGTTGGCGTGAAGCAATTGAAAACCGAAACATGTATAAAACCTAATTCATCAGATAAGAATTAACGTAAAAAGGCCTCCAACTGGAGGCCTTTTTGCATACATTCATTACTAATTTTAGAATGCGCTTGTGTCTTGAAATAAGCCCACTTTTAAATCTTTTGCTTCGTAAATTACGCGGCCATCTACTTCAACTGTGCCATCAGCCATACCCATAAATAGTTTACGCTTAATTACACGTTTCATATCAAGGCGGTACGTTACTTTTTTAGCGGTAGGTAAAATTTGACCGGTAAATTTAACTTCACCCACACCTAAAGCACGGCCTAAACCAGGGCCACCAGACCAGCCTAAGAAAAAGCCAACGAGTTGCCACATAGCATCTAGCCCTAAACAACCTGGCATAACTGGGTCGCCTTTAAAATGGCAATCGAAAAACCATAGGCTTGGGTCAATATCAAGCTCAGCTACAATTTGGCCTTTACCGTGCTCGCCGCCATCAGCAGTGATTGAAGTAATACGGTCCATCATTAACATGTTGTCGCTTGGTAAACGGCAGTTACCTTCACCAAACATTTCACCTTGACCACATAGGATCAAATCTTCTTTTGTATAGCTATTTTTAGGTTCCATAACACTTATCTTCGCTTAGAAATTGCCAAGTACTTTAGCGTACACTTGTACGCTAAACAACTCGGAGCAGTTGAAAAAAACACTTTTTTGCGTGATTTATCGCCAATCAGTAGTGGCGATTGCTTTTTGCACTATAAAACCGCGCAATTACAATCAGAAATCATTATAATTACCCCTGACTTATAACCAGTTTAAAGGAAGTTTATGATCCTTTTTGTTAACTCACTAACAGTGATTGATTTTTCTTACTTATGTAACAAACGCGGCGCCGTTGGCGAGAGCTGGATTGTTGACTTAACGTTGCATGGCAAGCTAAATGAAGAGTCTATGGTGTTAGACTTTGGCTTAGTTAAAAAGCAAATTAAAGGGATAATTGACGACTGTTTAGATCACAAATTAGCAATTGCTAAAGGTTTAAATGGCACAGTACAAGAATTTGATTCGCACAAAACGCTCGATTGCATATTTGGTGATAACCACCATTTAGCCATGAGTGCTCCGCATCAAGCTTATTGCATGATAGACGCGCCAGAAATTAGCGTTGAATCAGTGACTGAATTTTTAATCGACACTATTTTACCAAAACTGCCAGGAAACATTGAAAAAATTGAGTTGTCGCTTAAACCAGAGCACAGCCAAAGTTTTTATTATCATTACAGCCATGGCCTTAAAAAGCACGATGGTAACTGTCAGCGTATTATTCATGGCCATCGCTCGCAAATTGGTATTAGTTTAGATGGTATGTCTATGCCACGCTTACAAAAGCAATGGGCAGAAAAATGGCAAGATATTTACTTAGCCACGCGTGAAGACCAAATCGCTGCAAGCGAATTAAAACACATAAGCGCTAAAAACGATGATGTGTGTTTTGCTTACACCGCTGCACAAGGTTACTTTGAAATGGCGATCAGCGAGTCACGCTGTGACATTTTACCAGTTGATACAACGGTAGAATGTATTGCTCAACATCTTGCTGAGCAAGTCAAGGCAGAATACCCAGACAAAGACGTAAAAATTACCGCATATGAAGGCGTAGGAAAGGGATCGATTAGTTATGCTTAAAACTCTTTTAGCCACAGCGCTTGTAACCACCACTAGCTTTAGTGCATTAGCGCTTGAGCTAAAAGGGCACCTAACCCAGGGCGGCTTAGTGACTGGCAAGCTTGAAAATGTAAAGTCGGTATCGCTAGATGGTAAAACATTAAAGTTATCAGACTCTGGCGATTTTGTGTTTGGCTTTGGTCGCGACGCGAAAGCAAAACACGCCCTTACGTGGGTAGATAATAACGGTAAAACACACACGCAAGATTTAATGATCACTAAACGTGATTATAAAATTGATAAAATTACCGGTGTGGCAAAAAAGTATGTGTCGCCCCCTAAAGAAGTAAGCGCACGTATTAGCCGTGAGGCACAAGCAATACGTAAAGCGCGCGCAGTTAACTCTGATTTACAGTACTTTTTAGACCCGGTATTAAAGCCTGCACAAGGGCGTATATCGGGTGTTTATGGTAGCCAACGTTATTTTAACGGTGAACCGCGACGCCCTCATTTTGGTTTAGATATTGCCAATAAAACCGGCTCGCCTGTTTATGCACCGATTAGTGGCACCGTGGTGTTTGCTGATCCCGATTTATACTACTCTGGCGGTACGCTTATTATTGACCACGGCCATGGCGTTACCTCTACATATATTCATTTAAGCAAATTAGATGTAAAAGTAGGCGATACAATAAGGCAAGGCGACAAAGTTGCCGAAATAGGTGCGACAGGGCGTGTAACAGGCCCACACCTTGATTGGCGTTTTAACTGGGAAGGCGAGCGCCTAGACCCAGCATTATTGATGCAAGATAAGCTTGCTAATAAAAAGTAGATACTATGACAGACATTAACCGCGATGCAATTATTGCAAAGCGTATTGAAGACTCAACGACCTCGGTTACTAAAACCGTGTTTCCTGGGCGCACTAACCATCACAACACATTATTTGGTGGCGATGCGTTAGCATGGATGGACGAGGTTGCTTTTATTGCCGCCACTCGTTTTTGCCGAAAGCCGTTAGTGACTATTTCATCTGATAGAGTTGATTTTAAAGAGGCTATTCCAGCGGGTACTTTTGCTGAGCTAATTGCTAAAGTTGTGCATGTGGGCAATACATCACTTAAAGTGGATGTGGATATTTGTTTAGAAACCATGCATAAAGATGATAAGCACTCGGCTATTTCAGGCAGCTTTACCTTTGTAGCTGTAGATGATGACCACAGACCGACACCGGTTGTGTGCGATAAAATGATTTACGGTTTTGATAAGTAAATATTAAGGCAAGCGGCCTTTAAATAAGCATCTTTATTAGGTGCTTATTTAATTATATAAAAAGAACACATCATACTGAGTTGTTGTAAAAGCAATCTTAACATCTATAAAAAAATATAGATTAGGTCAACAAAATATGGAGGTATAAAAAAGGCATGGAATACATGCCTTAAAAATAATGAATTATACACACTATAGTGCAGAGGTGTTAAAGCACCATAGCCGCAATCCAACCAAATATAAGTAATGGAATATTAAAATGTATAAAGGTGGGGATCACCGAATCTCGTATATGGTCATGTTGACCATCGGCATTTAAACCCGAGGTTGGCCCAAGTGTAGAGTCAGAGGCAGGAGAGCCCGCATCACCTAATGCACCCGCAGTACCCACTAAAGCCGCAGTTGCCATAACCGAGAAACCTAAATCTAAACATAAAGGAACAAATAAGGTAGCTATAATTGGCACTGTAGAAAACGAACTACCAATACCCATTGTTATCAATAATCCCACCAATAAAATAGAGGCCGCAGCGAGGGGCTTATTGCCATCAAATAACGCCGCGCCACTGTGAACTAAACTTGCTACATCACCGGTTGCTTTCATTACTGAGGCAAATCCTTGAGCCGAAATCATAATAAAGCCAATCATCGCCATCATGGCCACGCCTTTACTAAATACGTCGCCGTTTTCTTCCCACTTAACAACACCAAATACACTAAATATCATTACGCCAACAAGGCCGCCTAATATCATAGAGCCACTTAGGTTTTGAGCGACCAAGGATGAAAGCACAGCAAACAAACCCACGATCATCACTTTTTTTGGTTTCTCAATGTCGCTAGCTTTGCTTTGTGTTGTTAACGGTTGCGCTTGGTAGTCACGGCGCTTTGCGTAACTTATAAACACCGCAATAATTAACCCAACCAACATACCGCAGGCTGGAATAATCATTGCCATAGGCACTTGGGTGTTCACTATGTCTAGGCCGTTATCAACTAAGTTTTTATGCAAAATAGAGTATAAGTAAATGCCACCAAATCCATAAGGCAATACCATGTAAGAGGTAGCTAAACCAAACGTTAATATACAGGCAATGGCACGGCGGTCTAAACGTAGTTGATTAAACACAACGAGCAAAGGGGGGATTAAAATAGGTATAAAGGCTATGTGCACAGGCACTAAATTTTGAGAAGAAATAGCGAAGCCTAATATAATTAATAAAATAAAATAGCTTAAAAAGGTTTCGCTGCCTGCACCTTGTGCATTCACTTTGTTTAATAGCTTTTCGGCGAGGATACGGGTTAATCCCGATTTTGAAATAGCCACTGCAAAGGCACCTAACATTGCGTAACTTAGTGCAATTTCAGCGCCGGCCGACAAGCCAGAATTAAATGCATCAACACTTTCTTTTATCCCTAAACCCGCTGTTAAACCAGCTACAAGTGCACTAATTATCATAGCTACAATGACATTTACCCGGGCTAAGGAGAGCCCAAGCATTAAAATAACGCCTATAACAACCGCATTCATAGTTTTCTCTATTTTGAAGATTTAATTAATTTTATCAGATCTTTAGCCTGATTTTTACGTTCTTTAGTAAAAGGTTTTTTAGCGTAGCGCACTTGGTTAAATAAATAGCTAAATTCGCTTAATGGTTCCGCAGCATCAGGGCTTTGCTCAGCAAAGTATATTAACTGCTGATTAGGTGAATAGTGACTAGGCGCCGCTATGTCGTTTTTATCTGCCCAGTGCTTAATTACCTCAAATTCTGAAACTAACGGCGGGCGTTTACTTTTATTGCGTGGCCAATTTAAATAAATAAAGTAAGCAGCAAAGCTAAAAGCAAGTCCTAAAATAACCGCTAAAGGGACCAGCCAAAGATGTTTACTACCAAAAAGTGATTTTAAAAAGTTGCTTTGCTTTTCTTCGTCAAAGCCAAGTACCCAGCTGGTCCATTGGTAATCAAGGGTTTCTAGTTTGAGCCTTAACCAATTAACGGCTGCAAAGTTACTTAAGCTCACTAAGCCAAAATCGAGATTACTTTTAAATTCATCATTGAGTTCTTCGTTTTGCGAAAGTGAACCATTTAAACGCTCAGGGGCGACCACCGCAGTGGCATCAAAAATTTGCCACTGATTATTAATATACACTTCAACCCAAGCGTGGGCATCGTATTGACGAACCGATAAGTAGTTATTTGTTTGGTTTTTTTCGCCACCTAAATAACCGCTGGCCAAGCGCGCGGGAATACCGGCGCTTCTAAAAATATACGCTGCTGCACTGGCGTAATGGCCGCAAAAGCCGCGCTTTTTATCAAATAAAAATTGATCAATAGTGCTGTCACCGGTCATAGGCTCGGGGGTTAACGTGTAGCTAAATTCTTGTTTAGCAAAGTAGCTAAGCAATGCATTATAAAAGTCGCTTTGCGAGGTGGTTGATTGTTTAAGTTTGGCAGCAAGCTTGGCTGCTTGTTGGTTTGTTTGGTTATTTAAGCGTGTGTAATAAGCGGTTTGCCAATCTGAAAGTTGCTCTGTACTCAGTGCTGTACTTGATACCTGATACTGCAAGCTTTTAGCTTGATATTGTTTTTTTCGAAGTAACCCTAGCGCATTACTTTCAACATTTTTATTGTTACTGGTTGCGTAATCAAGCCCATATAACCATTTTTGATTAGCAGGCTCGGCAATAATAGTGTAGGTGTGTTGTATCGTAATTTGTTTATTGGGATCAGCGCTTTGATTATTATATTTTAATAAATCAGATGTTTTCCACGCTTTACCATCAAAGGTATCGTGCACAAGTGCTCGCCAATAATAAGGCGAGACGGGCGTGTCGTTATCAAAACGTGCTCTAAAAACCAGTTCATCAGAATTAGACAGCTTTGCAATATCAAAAGGGTCTACCTGTTCAGAGAGCCCTGTTTTAGCAAGCTTTGGCCCAGGTAACTGCCAAAAAGCGGGCATTTTAGGTAAAAACAACAGCAAAAATATTGCTAAAGGCAAAGCAATAAATAACAGCTTAGCACTTTGTTTAGAGGCTAATTTTAAACTATGCGAAGATTCAATTAAGCTCAATACAGCAAAGTTGAGTAAAAATAGGGCGCTCATGGTTAAGGTGGTTATTATGCTTTGGTTAAACAAATACGCCGATGAAATAGAAAAAAACGTGAGTGTGACAATAATATGGTAATGTTTTTTTGTTTTAGCCTGCAGTAATTTAAAAATACTAGAGAGCAATAACATAGCAACAAACAATATGACTGTATCGCCTATACCTATGGTGTAAATCATTAATATTAAAGCTAGTCCAGCCAAAATATTTGCAAGCCACGCGTTAGGTTTAGGGTTGTTAGTCAGTGTTAAGTACACGTTCCAAAGACATAAAAGCGATAAAACCCCAATAAACAGTATGGGCATATGCGATAAATAAAACGCGAATAAGCAGGCGTATATAAAGCTCATTGATAAATTAATTGCCCGGTAATTTAATAGCTCAGCCATTATTTGCTCCGCCGTATTCGCTCAGAAGTGCTAAACACTGTGATTTATCGTGCGTGTCGTTAGTTGCTTTGTAACTTGCTGAGGGCAAAATTAGTGTAAACGGCGTGTTGTTTTCGCATGCATTACACACTAAAAAGCAAAGCTGACTCAAGCGTTGCTCGGTGTTACCCGTTAGCAGGTTAAAATCAAAAACAATATCGGACTTTTTATAATCTATAAATTCTTTTACTAGCAACTGCTGTGATTTAGCGTAATGTTTCCATGAAATTCGCTGCAGCCCCATTTCTGGTAAATGCGTAATTAGCTCATCAAACTCTTCGCTGCCGGGCTCTTTAATACTGCCTGTTTGCGTTGTGTGTTCAAACGTAATGTTGTAAGTGTCGTTTAATACATGCTCTGGCGCAGGGTAAACGTAAACAGAGTCATTTGGTTGTATATAACTCCACACGCTTACCAGCCCAAATGGGTAATTACTGTGTATTTTAAATCGTTCAAGGGTATATTTACCGCGGGCATTATAAGGTAGGTTAATACTTAAAGCGCTGTCTTTGGGTGTAACTTGCGCTAAGTGCTTTGCATATTCTGGATCACTCGAGTAGCTAAGCGATACTGATTGCGTAAGTGTAGGAGCTTTTAAAATAAATTTAACCGAGCCTTTATTTGGTGAGAAGCTGGCAAAGCTTTTTATATATTCAACTTTTAGCCCTTTGGCATTTGTATAACCAAGCAGTACGGCAATAATCATCACCACAAACATTAAATAAGCCATCACCAAAATTAAGTTATTTTGATAATTAATGCCCATAACAAAATTTAAAATAGCCACAATAATAAAGTAAAAGCCGAGCTGCGAGGGCACTACATAAATATTGTTATGAGCCAGCGTAATGGATTGCTTTGAATGCTTGTTTTTAAGTAGTTTATTAAGTATACGCTTTTTTAATGCGCCTAATATACTGACCTTTTTGGCTTTTTTTTTAAATAACACGTTAAACTGGCACAGCAACGGTTTTTAAGATTTCATTTACTTGCGCTTCGCCTGACTCGTTATGCAGTCCTAATCGGTGTTGGCACACACTGGCAAATACAGCTTGTACATCGTCAGGGGTTACAAACTCTCGCCCTTCAATAAATGCCCACGACTTAGCCGCTTTGGCCAGCGCCATACTTGCCCGAGGAGAGAGCGAGCCTGCAAATGCTGCGCTTTGACGAGTATGTGTTACTAATTCAATAATATAATCGATTACAGGGCTACTTATCACAATTTGGTTAATTAAGGTTTGAATTTGCTGTAGCTGCTTAGCGTCTATTCTTTGTGGTAATTGGCTGTAGTCTCGCGGTTTAATGTTTAAAATAAGTTGTTTTTCAGCCTCTTTAGGAGGAAAACCTAAACTTATACGCATTAAAAATCGATCTAACTGCGATTCTGGAAGTGGGTAAGTACCCGACTGATAAAGCGGGTTTTGCGTGGCAATTACAAAAAAAGGATTTGGTAACATGTACTTAGTACCATCTACTGTAACTTGCTGCTCTTCCATTGCCTCAAGCAATGCACTTTGCGTTTTAGGGCCCGCGCGGTTTATTTCATCTGCTAATACAACTTGGCTAAAAATCGGCCCTTTATGAAATGTAAACGTGTGCTCATTAGCGTTAAATACATTGGTTCCTAAAATATCGGCAGGTAAAAGATCGCTTGTAAATTGTATACGCTGATACGACAGCCCTAGCACAGCAGCAAGTGCATGTGAGAGCGTAGTTTTGCCCATACCGGGTAAATCTTCTATCAGTAAATGTCCTTCACTGAATAAGCAGGTGAGTGCTAGTTTTATTTGTTGTTTTTTGCCAAAAATAACACTCGATAAATCGTCGATAATTGCCGTAACAGTGCTTTGCATACTGACCTTATTTTATTCGCTTAGTTCGAGGCGCTTCATAACAGAATTAACTTTTTTAGCGTTAAAAGGTTTTTCTATAAAGCCTTTAGCGCCTAATTCCCAGGTGTTTTGCACGTTTTCAAGGGTGTTATGACCCGAGCACATAACAACGTGAGCGTGAGGGTAGCTATCATTAATATGTTCTAGAATATCAGAGCTTTCAGAATCAGGTAAGTCCACATCCAAAAATATGACATTGGGTGATTTTTTATCAAGAAGGGGTTTTGCAGAAAGGTAATCGTTGCTTTCTAAAATATCTTCAAAGCCTAGCTCCGTTAATATTTGGTTTAGGTAGTCACGTATTTCCTTAACGTCATCAATAATAAGTATAGGCTCAAGCGGGCGCACAAATTCCATATGTTAATTACTTCTATTTTTTATACATCTAAAGTAATTTAATTTTATGCTAAGCACTGTATAAGCTCAAGAAAGTAAATCAAAAAACAACCAATTAGCGCTTTTACGCGCCTAAACCTGCCGTATTAATTAAACGCCCACACCATTTAATTGGTTAATAAATGTTAAATAACGCTCTTCAATAGCCCTCTACAGAACATTTTAAATAAGACTTTAGTCATAACTGGCAATTTTATTTTGGAATTCAAAACTATTAAACCCTTGTTTATAAATGTAAATTTTTATAAACACGATTTCATGTAAATGTTTTGTAATAAAAGATGTTGACGTTACATTATTCATTTGTGATTATGCTCATTAGCTGAGCCAATGCCCATTACGAAGTTTAAAAACACATTTAAATAAAATGCCCATTTGCTTTAGCTGCACACTGAAAATACACAACACACTAAATAGAGAGTTCATTATGTTAAATAATAAGAAAGCTAAATTTGCGCTAACTTTAGTAGCAGCAGCGTTGGCGGCGCCTGCACAAGCAGAAATGTCAGATTACTTTGACCGCCTTGACGTTAACTTTCTAGCAATGCAAAACTTTCAGTCTATACAAGCTAAAGACGGTGCATTTCGTCCTGGAGATGAAGAGCAGTCATCAGGTTTTGGGCGTATTAGAGCTAACTTAATGCTTAAGTTTCATATAAATGAATACATTACTGCCGACATTGATATAGCCGAAGAGCCAAACGATTTTGGCGGCGGCGACCGTGATTTTTCGTTCCATAACGACTTTGCAGGTATTGAATTTGATTTACTTGGCTTATACGGGACACCAAACGAAAACGAAAATTTAACGCTTCGTTTAGGTAATATTGGCGCGTCTCCATTTCAGTTCAAAGGTTTTCAAGACGGCGCTGATAACCAAGGTAATGCCTTAATTGGTAACGGCATTAACGACTACGCAACCGCAGAAAACGGTGCACAATTAAGCTACACAGAAACTTTTGACAGTGGTGTGCTTCGTTCTTATAACGTGGCAGGTCACATTACTACATCAAGCTTTGGCGAAGCATTTCAAGAAGATAGAGGCTTTAATTACCGCTTACAAGGTACATTAGAGTTTGAAGGTGGCTTTAAAGTTGGCTTAAATTACTTACAAGCTAACCAAGGCGACCAACTTCGTTTTGAAAATGGCGTAGCGAGCTTAGATGGACTCACAACAACAAATTACCGTTTTGGTGATGGCGAAAACTATAACTTTTCGGCTTCTCCTTCAAGCGAACGTGATACTCACGTAGGTGTTATGCCAGGGCTTGATCAGTCTATCATTCAATTAAATTTAGCGTATCAGCCATCAGATCAAACCAGCATCATTTTAATGTTGGGTAAATCGTCTGACGATTACACCTTTGCAGACTCTGCAGGTAACGCAGTGGCAGGTATTACCTACTTTGGTACAGATGGCGTGGCAGACGAAAACGGTACTACGTTTGATTCTAACAGTGTAATTAAAGGCGAAAGCTCAGTAGAATATTACGCCGTTGAAGCACAGCAATATATCATTCCTGAAAAACTTTACGTAGCCGCACGCTATGCAGAGTCAGAAAACACTTCCGATTTAATCAGCCAAAACGATAACACAGTTGAGCGCTTACAAGTAGCCGCAGGTTACTGGTTTACAGATTCTACACTTTTAAAAGTTGAGTATGTAAACCAAGAAGAAGGCGCAAACTCAGGCGGCCAAATTGGTCGTGGTTTTGACGGTTTCACCTCAGAAATCTCAGTTAAATTTTAAATAGCTTACTAACTTACTGTTTGGTTTAAAGGTAATTTCAGCGCTGTAAATACGTTGAAATTACTCACCGCTTTATTTACTAAGGCGCTTTACAGTTATTTTTTAAGCGTCATTTAACATATTTATGAGGGTTAACCCGATGAAAACTAAATTATTAATGCTCGCGTGTTCAGTTATGGCTATTAACGTAGCCGCTAAAGAAACCATAACCATTGCCACTGTTAATAATGGTGACATGATCACCATGAAAGAGCTTAGCAATCATTTTGAAGAACAAAACCCAGATATTTCATTAAAATGGGTAACACTAGAAGAAAATATTTTACGTCAACGTGTAACAACCGATGTTGCCACAAAAGGCGGCCAATACGATGTAATGACAATTGGCACATATGAAGTGCCAATTTGGGGTAAACAAAACTGGCTAACTGAGCTTGATAACCTAGGTGAAAATTACGACGTTGATGACTTACTACCGGCTATTCGCAGTGGCTTAACGATAGATAACAAATTATACGCGGCCCCATTTTATGGCGAAAGCTCTATGGTTATGTACCGTACAGACCTAATGGAAAAAGCCGGCCTAGAAATGCCAAACGCGCCTACGTGGAGCTTTATTCAAAAAGCTGCAAAAGCGATGACCAATAAAGATGAAGGTGTTTATGGCCTTTGCTTACGCGGTAAAGCGGGTTGGGGCGAAAATGTTGCTTTAATTACTTCAATGGCAAATTCGTTTGGCGCTCGCTGGTTTGATGAAAATTGGAAACCACAATTTAACACCCCAGAGTGGAAAGCCACACTCCAGTACTATGTAGATGTTATGAAAGAGTCTGGACCTGCGGGTTCGTCAGCGAATGGGTTTAACGAAAACCTAGCGTTATTTCAAACGGGTAAATGTGGTATCTGGATTGATGCAACGGTTGCTGGCGCATTTGTAACCAATAAAAAAGATTCTGAAGTCGCTGATAAAGTAGGCTTTGCACTTGCACCAGATAATGGCCTAGGTAAACGTGGTAATTGGCTATGGTCATGGACACTTGCAATTCCTTCTAGTAGTAAAAAATCTGATGCTGCAATGAAATTTATTAGCTGGGCTACATCAAAAGAGTACAGCCAATTAGTTGCCGATAACAAAGGCTGGGCAAAAGTACCGCCGGGTACTCGCGCATCACTTTATGAAAACGAGCAATACATGAATGCAGCACCGTTTGCACAAATAACGCTTGATTCTATTAATTCGGCCGACCCGAAAAACCCTACTGTTAAACCCGTGCCTTATGTTGGCATTCAGTTTGTTGCTATCCCTGAATTTCAAGGAATTGGCACTGCTGTTGGGCAGCAGTTTTCCGCTGCACTTACTGGGCAAATGACTGTTGAGCAAGCGCTTAACACATCACAACGCCTAGTTGAGCGCACAATGCGTAAAGCACGCTACCCAAAATAAATAAGTAGGCGGGTAAGTTTAACGCTTACCTCGTATTTTTCGTCAGCATTAGCATGTTATCTAGTAGCCGTTTGTCGTTGTTGCTAAGGATAATGCTGACTTTTTGAAGGTCACTGATATGGCAACTACACAGTCTCGTACGCTTGCACGCACAATGCTATTTCCTAGTGTAATTTTATTACTAGGATGGATGATAGTGCCGCTGTGCATGACACTCTATTTCTCGTTTGTAGATTACAACTTACTTATTCCTGGTGAACGTGAATTTGTAGGCTTTTTAAACTACGAGTTTTTTTTAACAGATCCCGCATTTGTTGAATCCTTTTTTAATACCCTTTATTTAGTAACGGGTGTATTAGCTATCACAATTTGTGGTGGTATCGGTTTAGCTGTTCTCCTCGACCAAGCAATATGGGGGCGAAACTATGTTCGTATTATGGTTCTCGCCCCATTTTTTGTTATGCCAACCGTATCGGCTTTGGTGTGGAAAAACATGTTTATGAACCCTGTAAACGGATTATTTGCACACTTTGCAATTTGGCTCGGGTTTGAACCTATCGACTTTTTTGCGCAAATGCCTTTGTTTTCAATCATTATTATTGTTTCTTGGCAGTGGTTACCGTTTGCAGCGTTGATATTACTCACGGCAATTCAATCCCTTGACCGCGAACAACTCGAAGCTGCCGATTTAGATGGTGCAGGGCCTTTTAGTAAGTTTTTTTACATCGTGCTGCCGCATTTATCTCGCGCTGTTACCGCTGTTATTTTAATTGAAACTATATTTTTATTGTCTATTTTTGCAGAAATTTTAGTGACAACCAGTGGCGGGCCTGGGTATGCATCAACCAATATTACTTACTTAATTTACACCCAATCGTTATTACAATTTGATGTAGGCGGGGGCTCAGCAGGGGGCATAGTTGCAGTAATTATTGCCAATATTGTAGCCATATTTTTAATGCGCCTTATTGGTAAAAACTTAGAGGGTTAATCATGGCTAGTGCAGCAAATAAAAAATCAAAACTAATTTATACCCTGGCAGCATGGACCATCAGTGGGATGATATTTTTCCCAATTTTATGGACATTAATCACCAGTTTTAAAACCGAAGCAGAAGCAATATCAGCCACACCAGCGTTATTTGCTTTTGATTGGACACTGGAAAACTATCAAGATGTGTTAGCCCGCTCGCCGTATTTTGATCACTTTTGGAACTCGGTGGTTATATCACTCGGCTCAAGTTTATTGGGCTTATTAATAGCCGTACCAGCCGCGTGGTCAATGGCGTTTGTGCAAACTAAAAAAACTAAAAACCTACTTATGTGGATGCTTTCTACAAAAATGCTCCCGCCGGTAGGGGTGTTAATTCCTATTTATTTACTCTTTAGAGACTTTGCCTTATTAGATACAAAACTGGGCTTAGTTATTGTTATGACCTTAATAAACTTACCGATTATGGTATGGATGTTATACACCTACTTTAGAGAAATTCCGGGTGAAATTTTAGAGGCGTCACGAATGGATGGTGCAACTATTGGCGAGGAAATATTTCATGTATTACTGCCAATCGCATTACCCGGCATAGCCTCAACATTACTGTTAAACGTAATTTTGGCATGGAACGAAGCATTTTGGACACTCATTCTAACCGCTGCGAATGCCGCACCACTAACGGCATTTATTGCCAGTTACTCAAGCCCAGAAGGGTTATTTTACGCCAAGTTGTCGGCAGCATCTGCCATGGCCATTGTGCCAATATTAATTCTTGGTTGGTTTAGTCAAAAACAATTAGTGCGCGGCTTAAGCTTTGGCGCAGTAAAGTAGGAGAACACACATGGGCAGCATCACACTAAAAAAAGTAACTAAAAGTTTTGATGAAGTTAACGTAATTAAACCGCTTGATTTAGAGATAAAAGACGGTGAATTTATTGTATTTGTAGGGCCATCGGGCTGTGGTAAATCAACATTACTACGTATGATTGCCGGATTGGAAGACACAACCAGCGGCACAATTGAGATTGATGGCCAAGATGCAACACAGACGCCACCGGCAAAACGTGGTTTAGCTATGGTCTTTCAGTCGTACGCTTTGTACCCGCACATGAGTGTACGCAATAATATTGCGTTTCCACTAAAACGTGCAAAAGTAAGCCCTGCTGAAATTGAAAGTAAAATAGCAAATGCTGCTAAAATACTTAATTTAACTGATTACCTAGACCGTAAACCAGGGCAATTATCTGGCGGGCAACGCCAACGTGTAGCAATAGGGCGCGCAATTGTTAGGCAACCGTCGGCTTTTTTGTTTGACGAACCGCTTTCAAATTTAGATGCATCACTGCGTGTAAATATGCGCTTAGAGATTTCTGAACTACACAAAAGCTTAGCTACAACAATGATTTATGTAACACATGACCAAGTTGAAGCGATGACTATGGCAGACAGAATTGCGGTATTTAATGGGGGGATTATTGAGCAAGTTGGTACGCCACTTGAGCTGTATCAGCACCCGGTAAATAAATTTGTGGCAGGCTTTATTGGTTCACCAAAAATGAACTTTATTGAAGTAGATAACGATAGCCATGCACAAACGCATAGTTTAGGTGTGCGTCCTGAGCACTTTGAAATTTCAACTGAGTCAGGAACTTGGCAAGGTACTGTAGGCGTAATCGAGCATTTAGGTTCTGAAAGCTTTTTACATGTAACTATTAACGATGGCAGTACGGTTACGGTAAAAGCAGATGGCGATTGCCCACTACAATATGGTGATACAATTTATTTAAGTGCGCCTGAGCACAAGGTACATAGATTTGATAAAAATGGTTTAACGATTAAAAAACCAACAGTTTAATCCGCCGTTTTAGGCCAATACTTTAGGAATAGCAAATTTACCCAAAGTATTGGTTATTAAATTAATGTGACACTTCGGCATTTTATAAATGAATGATATATTTGCAAATATTATAAAATGATTTATCGCTAAAACTAAGCGGCTTATCAAAATAAGAGGTTTATGTGGCAAAGCTATCAAATACAGAAATACGTAAGCTCGATGATGCAGCTAGAGCAGGGTGGCTCTATTATGTTGCGGGTAAAACACAAGACGAAATTGCCAAGAAGCTCAATGTATCTCGTCAATCGGCTCAACGTATGGTGGCATTATCTGTAAGCCAAGGGCTTATTAAAGTAAGGCTCGATCATCCTATTGCTAAATGTATGGATTTAGCAGAAAAAATTAAAAGCCGTTTTGGCTTAGACTCTTGTGAAGTAGTGCCTAGCGATGGCTCAGATCCAAACTCTACAGTGGGTTTAGCGCAAGCCGGTGCTGCTGAAATACAACGCCATTTAAAATCAGAAACACCGAAAATTTTAGCTATGGGGACCGGGCGCGTACTACGTGCATGCGTTGATGAACTGCCAACGCTAGATTGTAGCCAACACAAAGTAGTGGCTATGCTTGGTAACATGGCACTTGACGGGTCGGCTTCACCTTATGATGTAGTTGTTAGAATGGCCGAGCATATAAATGCAAAGCATTACCCAATGCCGCTTCCTGTATTACCAAGAAGTGTTGAAGAAAAACAGCAATTGCATTCACAACATAATATTACCAGTAACTTAAAATTGGCCACCCAAGCCGACGTAACGTTTGTGGGTGTAGGTAGCCTAGGCGAAAAATCGCCATTGCATATTGATGGCTTTGTTGATGAGCAAGAGCTAAAAGAGCTACAAAGTTTAGGGGCTGTGGGCGAAATGATCAGCTGGGTTTACGACAAACGCGGCCAATTAATTGACTGCACTGTAAACCAACGTGTTGCCAGTACGCCATTAAAAATTGAAGGTAATAAACAAATTTACGCTATAGCCGCCGGTGAAGATAAAGTACTTGCGATACTTGGTGCAGTTAGATCGAATATGATCAGCGGTTTAATTACTAACGAATACACAGCAGAACGTATTTTAAGTATGGATTAGCTAAGGTTGTTTAGCTAGCTTTTTAAAATCTACGGATAATAACTGACTTAATGAGCCTTTATTTTTCAAATAAAGAAAATTAACAGGCTCATTTAAAATACCAATAAAGTTTTAATAAATTTAGCCTTTTCATAAAACGTTTTAAATAGCGCTTTAATAAAAGAGCGCCGAACTGAAAGAACGTTGATGAAAATAGCAAAGCAAAAACTGCTGTGGTAAAAATTTTAAAGTAGCCAATGCTTAAAGTTCTTTGTAAGTAATATAGTTAGTAAAGTTTTAAGTGTAATGGATAATAAAAGCGTAATGACCAGGAATAAACTAAAAGTACACAGCAAAGTAAGACTAGGTATAGCTTGGTAAAAACAACCTTAATGTCCGATACCGTCTAGTATTGGACATAGTAGGAGTGTAGTGCGCACTCCTTATTATAATATAGATAACTACCTATAATTTATATTATGTTAAATAAGCTGAATTAATACATAATCAAAGTTAAGTAGCTTCTATTATTTAGGTATAAACCCCTATTTCTGGTGTTTTGTAATAGTCTTTTAAAGTTGGTCTTTCAGTTAACCGTTCAAATTGTTATTCACAGTCAATTTTAACAACAACTTACGCACTACATTTTACACCTATATTTTCGCTAATATTTATGTAGTATTTCAATCTTATAAAGCTTAGCAATTACAAATTCCATATTGCAGCCTCTATACTCCTTTTATATTGCCTTTATTAATTACCTTTTTTAAACAGGCTCAAATTTTGTAACCGTCGTTTCTATCATTTTATTTAAAGCTAACTTATTGCTACAAGAACTTATTACGCCTTATATCAGGTTTGATTTAAAGCCTTAGGTTTAAGTTCTTCAAAACCTAAGGCTTTACGCAAAAGTAATATGACTTAGTTACAACCTAGCTCAGACCTTAAACCATACACTGATGATTCAATTGTTTGTGCACTGTTATACGATAAGTTTGGCATTACATTTATACCCGAGCGCGATTCAACTTCATCAATACTTACTTCGGTATTACAAAAGTTATCACTACGACTTGCTGTTTGCTCCATAATAAAAGCCGATGCTTTAATTGTGCTACCAGTTTGCTGCATAACAATTTTAAAATAGCCGCTTGGAATGGTATGCGCTTCGTTAGCTTGTGGTAACTCTGCAAAATAATATTCGTATAATGGACCTGTTACTACATATAAATCATTTCCATTTCCTACATGATTTCGCACTGCAGATTCAAGCCTAACCCATGGGCCTTGATTTAATGCGGATGATTGCGGCGTAATATTAGAAAGTAAGTTTGTTAGTTTCCAATCATCCGTATTACTGAAAGATGCTAATGGAACTTGATGGCCTCTATCGGTATTTATTGTTGCGTATGCATCAGTATAATCATTAGGCTCTAACGTGTAATGTGAGTATAAATCCGGATCGGCTTTCCAACTTCTGCTTCTCGATGGTCCACTCATAGTGCTAGTCGTAACATGGTAAGCCACCCAATCTGCAAACTTTGTATAACGATTATTTTTTAAAGTATAAATACTTCGCTCAATTGTATTGCCATTATCTAAACCTGTTGGGCAACCTTGTAAACAATTGTCAGCACTTGCACTGTGCGCAAAACATAAACCTGTAAGTACTATTGATGCCTTTATTATTGTCTTCATTGTTTTATCCTCAATTAAATGAGGGTAAAAATTAGCAGTACATTATTACAGCAATATGTATCTAACTAATTGTTTATAAATACAATAATATCGTCTTAGGCTTTTGGTATTACTAATAAAAGTCGCGAGTATACAGCTACCCTCGCCTTATATTTAACGCAGTAACGTCACTTGTAGACCTAGCGAATAAAGGGGTTTTTATATACCTACATGTATTATGTTAAATTGAGTTCCTTGTGGTTTTCTATGCGTAATCACCCTAATATAAAGCGTTTACGCATACTTTTAATGTATGAATATTGAGCTATTAATAGCGGTTTATACTTAAATGGTTTAATACTAAAAAATAGATGAAAACAAAAAGCCGTTTGAGTAACTAATTATATAAAAATTAATACAGCTCAAACGGCATGGTTTTATATACATGTTAGCCAAAGTGGCTAACTAGGCCTTTAAAACTAAGGTGTTTTAAAACTTTTTATCAGCCAAAAATTCACCCATTAACGAAGTTACTCGTTCTGGTTTTTCATCTATAACCCAGTGCCCTGCTTTTTCTATCCAAGTTAGTGTTGCATTTGGTAAGGTTTGAGCTAACTGAGGTGCATATTTAGGTTTTTGAAAGTTATCTTCATCACCCCATAAAATGAGGGTTTCATGCTTTAAGCTTTTAAGCTCACCGGCAATTGCTTGTGTGTACTCTTTATTAAGTCGGCGCATATTATTAAATAACGCTGCTTTACCTTGCTCATTACTCCATTGCTTTAAATACTGTTTTTTAAGTTCGTCGGTCATTATGCTTTTATCGTATACACCTTTTGGCATAAATTCATTTAGCGTATCAACAAACTCATCAACCGATGTTTCTTGCTCTACACCAGGCTCAAGCAAAGGTTCAAACTCGGGTATTGGCCAAGAATCAAAGCAAACACTATCAATTAATATTAAGCTGTTTACTTTTTCTGGGTAATTTACCGCCATGAGTTGTGCTATTCCGCCACCTATATCATGAGAGGCAACGTTTGCTTTAGCAATACCTAGCTCATCCATAAATTGACTGATTATTTTGCATTGGGCATTAATTGATACATCGGTATTTTTTGGCATATCCGATTCGCCGTAATTGAGTAAATCAGGTGCAATAACACGATGTTGCTCACTCAGTGTTGGCATAACATTTCGCCATAACGATTTGTTAGTCGGAATACCATGTAATAATAGTAGCGGTGTGCCCTCGCCCATTTCTTGATACGCAATTTTGTGGCCTTCAACGGTAATGGTTTGTGTTTTACTCATACTTAATATCCTCATCAATATTTAAAATTTAGTCTAAACCTGTGTATGTATAGTGATGAGCAATTATCATCCCAGCTTGTTTTTTAAATAATTTTTTTGAGGTTTTAATAATTATAAAAACCTGAGAGGGCTTTAAAACGCGGTCTGTGGCTATTAATAGTAAGTAGGATTTATTTTGAGTTAAGCGAAAAGAATAAAAATAAAGAGTTATAAAATAACCTTAATTTTTAAAATTATGAAATAAAGTAGCAGCTACATGAAATAATTACTGCCAGTTTGGGCCTATTCAAAATAATAGGCCCTGTGTATTTTACAGTTTTAAATTGTTTAATTTAGACTAGCTTAGCAAATGCTTAATTTTATTAATTAATACTTGCTGCTTTACTGGTTTTTCAAGCATGTCGTCAAACCCAAGTTCAACATACTTTGCATTACTATTTGTGTCAGAATCTGAAGTGTGGGCAATAATTTTGGTTTGCTTGTCTGCGTTATGTTTTTTTATTTTAAGCATCGCGTCAGTGCCCGAGAGTTCTGGCATAACAATATCCATTAAAATAATATCGTAATTATTTTGCGACACCATCAACATAGCTTCTATTGCATTACTTGCATAATCTATTGCTACGTTTTCATCTTTCAGCATGGCTTTAATAACCATTTCTACGAGCGGTTCATCATCAACTAATAACAACGATTTGGTGTTGTTAAATTCTGTATGCGTTGTAGTTACAGTAATGGGTTCTTGCTTGTTTGCACTTACGGGTAACAATTCTACCGTGTTAACTAATAACGATAAATTAATAGATGTTGTTTTACCGCGCTCGTGCACAGTAATATTTTTACCGCCGAGCATTTTAAAAATTGAGAGAAAAAAGCGCAGCTCTAATGTAGCATCAAAATTAATATCACTTTCAATAGAGCGTTGTTTGCATACCATTTGTAACTGACTATAAAAACTCCCCTGATTTGCTAAGTTATTTATAGAAAAATCCAGCGACAAATAATGTTTACCTTGCTCGTTAATTAGCTCAGAATTTAACGACAATTTGCCTTGATGTGTGCTTTCTATAAGCTCACTAGCAAGCTGAATAATTAATTGCATAATCAGTTTTTCATCACTGCTTATGCCTTTATCTATGGGCATATTGTTACTAATGATTATATTTTTATCATCAGAGTCTTTATTAAGAATATCGGCCGTATTTTTAAGTAAGTCAGCTAAATTAATAGCGCTCATTTTAAGCTTTAATTTACCGGTATCGGTTTTATTTATATTAACTAATTGCTGCACAACACAACTTAACTGTGTGCATGCATTTTCTAACTCATTGTTAAAATTGCCTTTACTGTTTTTATAATTAAGCTCTACTATAGATTGCAGTGAACTAAGTGGTGCTTTTAATTGCATTGCTAAGCGTGCTACAAATTTATCTTTTAGCTGGTTAGCTTGCTTAGATTTTTCTACTACTTGGGCAAGTAATAACTCTTTTTGATGCGCTTGTGTTTCATCTCTAAAGTAACAAACAAAGCCACCAAAGTCGGTATGCCTTTGCACAACGGTGATCCAGCGGCCATCGCTAAATCCTATATCTATTAATTGGCTATGTTCATTAGCTAATTTATTATGTTCTTGATAATGGGTAATAATATTATTTTGTTGAGAAATACTCATTATTTGGCTGTAACTTAATTGCTTATTGTTTTGAATAACATGAGAAAACAATTCGTTAAATGCCTGATTAGTTATTACCGGAAATTCGTTACTATTAAAAATGGCAAAGCCATGCGGCAGTGCATCAAGCGAGCTTGAAAACAGCGATTCTCTATTAAGTATAAGGGTGTTTTTTTGTTTAATTTCGTCATGTAAGCGCCTTGGTAAACGTAAAAAATAATAAACAAATGCAAATATAGCTAAGCTAATTAATGCCAGTTTAAATAAGTCGAACCTAGATACATTAGCAGGCGTTATCGGTTTAATGGGTTGCACATGCAAGCGCCACGTAGCAGGAAAACGACTACTTGCTGCGCTTATGCTGTTAGGGATAGTTTTAACATTTAGCTCCCCCCTACTTCCTAATATAAACTGAGGGGTTGATATAAATAAATTATAATTTTGCGTATTTAGCTTACCAATTATGGCATTTAAAAACTTACTTAAATCAAAGGCTGTGAGTGTATAAATAGCGCTATTACCCATGTTTATTTCTGAAATTAAAAACGCTGTATCGGCTACAGTAAATACCTCTACTGATTGTTTATTTGCTCGCATTGAAAATGCGTTTAGCCAATTAGTAAAGCCATAAGCTGCTAAATCAAAGTTGTTTTTAGACCATATGGCAAGTTGTTTATAGTCATTATCAAATACAACAAAACCTTTATACGTTAAACTGCTTGATACCTGCGTTTTTACTAAATCACTTAATTGTTGCTGAGTATAACTTTGTTGGCTTTTTAAAAAGCCTGCGACAATTTTATCTTTTTGAGTAATGTAAAGTGCTTGGTTGTCAAAGCGCTCTAATGCATCAAACAGCGTTTGCCTTAACTGCTGAGTTTGTATGGCATAGGCACTTTTTTTATCTTTTTTATCTAACGTATATAAAAGCAAAGCCGAGAACGAGCAAATAACCAGCGCAATTAAAAAGGCCACCGGCGCTAAGCTAAATAAGTGAACAAATCTATTCAGTGATTTTGTCTCACTCGGTTTAATTGTCTTAGTTGGGGTAAAATGCTTATTGAGCTGGGTTTGCAGTAATTGCGCAAAAGATACAAATTGCTCTTTTTGAGAGCCAATAAGTGTTTTAGGTGAAATATCGGCAATGATCAGTACCCCAATTAAGCTGTTATCTAAATTATAAATGGGATATTGAGAGTAAAAGCGTACCTGTTGGCAGCGCCCTTTTGTTAGTGGGTCAAATAAGGTGTCTTCAATTATGTAGAGTTTTTCTTGTGTGCACGTTTGTGCCAAGCTATTTAATTCACTGTCGGCTTTGTATGGGTCATCGCAGCTAATAATTTGTTGCGTATACAAGGCATTATAATCAACGAATTTAACGATAGAAACATCATAAAACTGCTTCATTAGGGTCAGTGTTTCGGTTATTTCTTGTTTAATTTCATCTATTTGTGTGTTGTTAAATTCATTTATATTATTTGCATATAAGCTGTTCATGGGCGCACTCCTTCACCTTTCGGCGGTGTAGAAATCCAACGCGTGCTGTTAGCACTTGTATGTGATGGAAGTTTTACTCTAAATGGCGGAAGTAAGTTATTTAAAGCAGGTTCGCCTTGTGCATTTAACACCGGCTCTGCCGAGGTTAAATTGAGCGAAGCCTCGCAGTAAGTTACGCCAGGCTCTATGCCAATAAGGGCCAGCGTTTGAATAATTATGTCGTTATTTATTAAATCGATACCTAGCAGCTCAAAAGTTGTTTCTAAAATAGTAAATACCAGTGTTTCTACTATATTTTCATCTTCTTCTAGTTGCGTACCTTGTGGGCAGCAAATACTGCCTAGCTCTACATCTACACTGCTTGCTACACCTATGAGCGACAGTGCATCAAGCGAGCTTCCTAATAACACTTCAACTTGTGGCAAATATAAATCAAGAATATCGCCTTGCGGCTCATACCCTGTTTGGCAACTATTGCACGACTGCGATAATTGCTGACTGTCTATGCCTAGTAACGGATTACCAAGTGCAGTTACACCAACCAAGCAACTACTATCGGCTTGTTGTTTAGCAATTGCAAAGCTTTCGCATGGGTTACCAGTAACTACCTTTTGAGACATATAGCGCGATACAATCTCGTCACCTGTTGCGGGGCACGCTAATGCTGTACTTTTTAGTAATTGCCCCATTACGGAGTTACTTAATTGGCCAATGGCATAATTAGGGCCTTGTTGTAGCGCATTTATATAACTTACATTGCCACTATTCGCGGTGTTACTAACTCCTAAACTATCTGAAAACTCATCACTTAAACTTTTTATACACGGGTTGCCTTGGCAATTAGGCGCATCGTAATAAATGGCTTCTCGTGAGGTGAACCTGTCATCGCGTATCCCAATTAAAGCGCGATATGTTGCATTTGCTTGGCGGTCTGTGTAAAAAATTAAAGGCGCTTGGTGCTCATCAAACCCAATGGCGATTCCCAAAGGGGTGTTATTAGCATCAACCACTGTTATTTGGTTATCTACTTTTGTGTAATAGCGCTTAATAAGTGCATCGCGCACTAAAATAACACCCCCAATTGAGCCAATAATTAAAATGGTAATAATTAAAATCAGCTCAATAGTGAGTATGTAGCCCTGTTGGTATTGTTTATTCATAAAGCGCTCCTATAGCACTTCAACCAGCATTTTTAGTACATTCATTACCTGCAGCGCCGCAGGAAAAAACACCAGTACTAAAAACATAGGAAAACAAATTAAGATAATGGGAAAGGTGGTATGCAATGCTTTTTTATTTACTTTTTTAGCTAATAAAATATTTTTTTTAAGCGCAAAGCTTTCTAATTGTGACTCAACCGCCTGTATTAATGGGGTGCCAAGCTTAAAGCCAATAAGCATTAAATTAGCTAATTTTTTTAAACTCGAAACCCCTGTTCTGTCATATAACGAATTAAAGGCTGTTTCGCGGTCTTTACCGGCACTGAGCTCAAACAAAAATAGTTTAAGCTCTTTATATAAAGGGTGTTTTTTACTTAAACCATGATCAACCGCTAAAGCGAATGCGCGCTCTAGCGAAAAGCCAGCGCGCATATACACTAACAGCACACTTAAAAAAAACTCTAAGCTATTGTTTATTTGTACTTTACGCTGGCCTTTTTTAAATAAAAACCACATATCAGGCGCAAAAAAGCTAATAAAACAGATAATGGCTACAAGCGGTGTACTTAATACATAACCAGTGATCTCTATGGCAGTATAAGCACAAAATGTGGCGGCCATTTTAAAGCAGTACATGCTCAATAAAATTTTATTTAACTGGTACCCTGCCTGTCTAAATTGGCTTTTTGAAATAACAATTAATGGATACCAATTTATATTGGTTTTGATAGGTTGCTGAACCTCAGCCTTTAATGACTGCTTTTGAATATGGATAAATGCACCCATACTCACCAATAAGCCAACAAATAAAAATAGGTCTATCATAGCGTTACCCTCAAGCTTAGGCGAAGCCATAAAAAGCCAAATAACTGGCAAAGCACAGCAACGGTAAGAAAGGCCATGCCATTGGGGTTATTTAATAGCGGATCGAACCAGGTTGGATCGGTGTAATTAAATAAAGGCACTAAAGCGTAGGGTAAAACGCCACTAAACAGCGCAGCGTATTTAGTACCAGAAAGCTTAGCTTTGAGCTGCTGGCGATCTAGCGTTCTTAACGACATCATTTTGCATACACTTTTAAGCATGTCAGTTAAATCGCACTGGCTTTGTGTATGAGTAATTATGCTATGTGCAAATAACCGCACGGTTTCACAGTTGTAGCGTTTAATTAAAGGGGCAAACGAGCTTTGTATATCACTGCCCATATTTAAGCGCTGCAGTAATAAATGACTTTGCGGTTTAATGTATTTATCGGCGTGTTCGTCGGCAAATTGCATAGCCTGAACAAGTGAAAGCCCAGTACTTAAACACGATTGTACGGTTTCTATGTACTCTAAAAATAAGTGCTCAAACTTGGCTAATTTATAGTGCGCTAAATCAATAATCACAATAAAGCAGGTTATAAATACAACCAAAGAAACGATTAATGCACTCGTAGTTGCTTGAGGATAAAAGTACTGTGCAACATACCAAGTACTGGTGGCAAGCGAGCAAGCAACGCTTATAAATAAAGCATTACTGATGTTAATCCCAAGTACCCGCAGTGACACTGTGATAATGTCTTTTTCTTCGAGTACATCGACCTCGTGCTTAGTATTTGTAGCGTGTGTTTTTACTTTAAGTGTTATAAAAACACTCAGTGCTAAGGTAAATGACATAACACTTGCTATGGCCAGTAAGTAATCAAGCTTATTCATAATTACGCTCCCTGGCCGGTTGCAGTAATGCACTTATTTCGTTTGTATTGGCACCTTGGCTTTGCATAAAGCTCACCACGCTTGAGGTACTAATTGCCTCTTCATTTACTTGCTCAGTATCACTTACGCTATACAGCGCAGAGTATTGCGCACGTGCGTCTACTCGCTTTATTTCGCCAATACTTTTTAGGGTTCTTACACCGTTTGTATTTCTAGAAACATGTACAATTAACTGAATGCTTGATGCAATTAATGCGCTGGTGTGGGTGTCGCTTAGCTGCGCGTTATGTAATTGCACTAGCGTTGATAATCGGGTTACCGCATCGCTTGCACTATTAGCATGTACGGTGGTCATTGAGCCTTGGTGGCCGCAATTCATGGCTTGCAGCATGTCTATTACTTCCCCTGCGCGTACTTCGCCTACAAGTATTCTATCGGCGCGCATTCTTAGTGCCGCTTTTACTAAATCACGCAGGGTAACGGCGCCTTTGCCATCGCTGTTGGTGTCATGCGCCTCTAATTGCACCACATGATTATGGTGCAAATTTAGCTCTGCACTTTCTTCTATAGTTACTACCCGCTCGTTAGTATTTATTGAATTAGCCAGTACATTTAATAAGGTGGTTTTGCCTGCGCCGGCATTTCCACATACTAAAATATTAACCCCTAAGGCCACCGCGGTTTTTAAAAAAGTGAGGCAGTTTTTGCTTAAAAACTTATTGTCGATTAAAAAATCATCGTTAATTTTTTTGTGGTTAAATTTTCTAATCGAAACAATAGCAGCACTGGTGCATGCCGGTGGCACTACAATATGTACCCTGCTGCCATCTTTTAGTTTGCCATCTACAATGGGAGTCAGAGCGTTAACTTGTCGAGCGCAACTATCAAGTAATCTATCAACAAAACGACGTAAGTGACGTTCATCGTCAAACTTACTGGCTGTACATAGCAATTTACCTTGCTTATCTATCCAAATATTTTGCGTATCGTTAATTAAAATATCGCTTACTTGGTCATCCAGCATAAATTGCGCTATTGGTCCTAAACCTTGTATTTCGTCGTAAACGGCTTGTACTACTTGAGCTTGTTGATGGCTGTTAAATGATGATTGTGCAAATTCGTCAATATCGCTGCAAAGGGCAGATATTTTTTCAAGCAGCGCATCATTCAGTAAAGCACTTGGGTCTTGCTCGTACTCTTCAATTACCGCATCGTGGAGAATTTTTTTAAGTGATTCAAAGGTATTTAAATTGGTTTCTACAGACTCTGGTTTACTTGATAAATTAAACATAGCGCCTCACTTAGCTACATAAACAGCTTGGTTTTTAACGCCTTTAACCACTTGAATTGTTCGGCTAGTTTGTAATTGGGAGAAATTTTGTAAGCGACCTTGTTCAATGTCATAAGCGCTGTGCACAATTATCGATACCTTATCTTGGGTATCAATTGCGGCTAACGAATACACATCTTTAGGAAGTACAGCCAACACTAATGACACACCCGCGCTGGTTGCCGGCTCTTTTTTTGCTAGGCTGTCCATCACGCCATTTTTTCGCGCTTTACTGCCAGGACTCTTTGAAATACCAATAAGCTGCACATCGCGCGCAACGGTTCTTACAAGCCGGTTTGTTTTAGCAACAATATCTAAGCGGTCGCCTTTGTGCACCCGCGATAATGGAATATCTAAAGTGGTTAATTTTAATGTATAAAGTACTCTGCCTGCGGGGATCGCCTCTGATAAATTTTGGCTTTTAACCTGCATAAAATCTGTTTCAAATAGTGGTTGTTCACCCATTTTATTAGTGGCTAATTGCTTACCAATAAAAGCGCGGGGATTTTGTATACTTAGCGCCATATTTGCATAGTTACTGGGATTTACATCTTTTTGGGCAATGTCGTGCACACTCACTACTTGCCCCGCCGACATATTTTTATTTACCACCCAGGCAGTAACTAAGTCTTGTTCGTTTACTTGTCTGATGCCAAGCGCTGAGGCCAACATGCCAGAGGTGATAAGTAAGGTGAGTGCAGCGGTAGTCGCCCCTTTATTATTTTTACTTTTCATAATTTCCTCCTGACAAATTTCACTGCCACACGGTTGTGGCAGTGTGATTTAGGTAGTTATAATTTTAATTACCTTGTGAACCACCTGCTGCTGTACGTGTTGCAGCATCGCCACTTGGCGTTGCATTAATAAGTGCAGCACTTTCACTAAAGTCAGAGGCAACAAAAGTAAACGAGCTACCATCGCCTGCGTAAACATCTACGGCATCAACATAGCCAGAGCCTGAAATTTCTGCAGTGCCTTCGGCGTTGATCATGCCATCAAATACATAGCTTTGATCTAACGAGCCAATTGCTTCTGCTACATCTTCAAGCTCGCTGGTTACAGAGTCTCGTAATGTTGATAAACCAATTACCAGTGCTGCCACCATAGAAGTTGAAAGAATAATTAGCTCAGAAGTAAGTACAAAGCCTTGTTGTTTTTTACCGTTTAAGTTGCTTTTCATAGTTTTCATAATGATCACCTTAAATGTGTTAGAGCTTATGCCCACTTTATATATAGCGAGGACCGTGCCATTAATTAAATCATTAAAAATCAATGATTTAATTTTATTATTTAAAATAAGCTTTGCTTATCCTTGTTATGATTCGCATTTTGCAAATCATTATTAAAGTGCGTTAAAACGCAAGCAGAGATTAATTAAAAGGCAAGGTGTTAACTCATTTATGGCAAGCTTTTAAAAGTAAGAGAGACGAGCAATTATTTGGGGATTATTCACAAAGCGAGATAGGTTTAAACAACGACGAGTAAGGGTATTTTAATTGTTTAGGTAGGTACGTTGCTTATACTTTTTATGAGCGGGTTTAACTAAGGAGTGCGTAGTTTAATAAAATAAAAAGGCCTTGCGGCCTTAACTTTTACAATTACCAAGTACAGAAAGTTTCGCGTAGCGCGCTGTGGCTT
This sequence comes from Pseudoalteromonas sp. Angola-4, assembly GCF_028599265.1. Classification (NCBI taxonomy): domain Bacteria; kingdom Pseudomonadati; phylum Pseudomonadota; class Gammaproteobacteria; order Alteromonadales; family Pseudoalteromonadaceae; genus Pseudoalteromonas; species Pseudoalteromonas sp. Angola-4. The sequence continues at coordinate 48,112 of NZ_JAQREK010000002.1, forward strand.
GGCTGTGCTGCGCATCAAAACCTATTGCCTCATTATAATAATGACACGCCAATGCGTTATCAGGTGTCGCCTCAGCTATTAGCCCTTTGTGATAGTAATAATGGCTTTTATGCGTGCCAAATTTATAGGCAAGCTCTAAATAGTTAGCTGCAATAACGTAATGCCCTTGCGCATAATAAATAGACGCCATTTGTAAATACGGTGAAGCCTCAGTACCAAATTCATCAATAGCGTATTGGGCAATTTGTTTTGCTTTGGCTAAATTACCTTGCTCAATAGCCAAGTTAATACCTAAAGATAGCGCGTTTAAAGGCGGATTAGGTAAATTAAGAAGCTTGTTTATTACCGATTGCGCCTGATTAGCACGTCCGCTTTTATACAGCGCATAAGCTGATACAGATAAAATAACCTTATTGTTTGGGTGCTCAAGCATTAACTGATTAAGCTCATGCACTAAGGTTAAACAATTAACCGCGCTTGCCCCTTCACAAGTTAAATCACTGCTGTTTAGTGCATACTTAGTAACAATATCACTTAGTGCAGTATGTGGGTTTACACTGGGCGCATAATCTATATGTGCGCAGCCCGATATACTCAGTAAAATAACGATATACATTATTTTCATAACCCTTGCTCCTTTATAAAACTGGCCATTTGGCTATCTAAATCAACTGTTTGCCACACACGTAAATTATTAACTGGCTCGCGGACTAAATTAGGGGTAACCACAATAATCAACTCGCGGTTGTTTTCGCTTTTACTGGTTGTTTCGCTTAATTTACCAAACAGGCTCTCGCCGTTTACATCGGGTACAAAGTCGTGACTAGCGTTGTTATCTGTACTAATTAAGCCACCAATAATTAAAGGTTGCCCATCTTGTAAACGGGTAGATGTTTGCATGCTGCGCGTATTAAATGCACTGCTGTTTAAACTGCTGCCGGTGCTTTGTGCTATTTCTGCTGTGAGTGTGGTGTCTGGCAATGAAATAACCGGATTTAAATCAAGGGTTATGCGGTCTTTGTCATCCACTAAAGCACGAACATTGAGCTCAACGCCGAACGATTTAAACTCAGTACCACTAAACACTGAACCGCTGTTACCTTGTTGCCCGCTGGTAACGCCAGATGGGCTGTAGCTTGTAGGTACTGGCACTTCGCCGCCGACTTTAAATACCGCGCTTTCGCCTGCAAGTACGGTAAGTGTAGGTCGCGAAAGCGTTCTTGAAATTCCCTCTTGCTCTAGCAAAGAAAACAACATATCAATGGCAAATTGCGAGGTTGATAACTGCAAGTTATTTGTTAATTGTCCGCCAATTAATTGCAGTGCGTTTTCTATTGATGCTGAGCCTGACTCACGGGCATTCATGCCTTCTAGGCCAAATAAACCTTGCTCGTTGTTATACCCATTCGAAAGCACACTAATATCTGGACGCCATTGCTTTAAGCGGCGCTGATTAACTTCATAAAGCTGCACCGACACCCTCACTTGAGGTAAGTCTTCTACTTCAATGCTTGATAGCACTTTACCTTTAGCCACCGAAAGCAAAGTTGCCCGCGCTACGTTTGAATTTACATTGCTTAAAGTCAGGCCTGAATCGCCATTTAATAACCCGCCAGACTCATTTGCGAGTACTTCAATAGCGCTTGTTTCGTTTTGCGTTGCACTACTGATAAGCCCGTTTGGATCTAGTGCCGAAGTGGGTGCTTGGCTTGCTTGCTCTGGTTCAAATAATTTATTGATGGTATTTAACAAACGCACCAGTTCAATTTGATTTTTAACTGTGCCGCTGAGCATAAACACATCGTTATCATCGTTTGATAACTCATCAACCGAAATACGTTTTACAGTTACTTTGTCAGCCCCCATCGATTTTAACACCTGCGCTATGCGCGCTTCCTTAGGCTTTGGCGCTTGCGTAACTTTAATAAGGTTAATAATCGCTACTTTACTTGAGCTTTGTGCTAAGCCATTGTTTAAATTACCCATGCCCTGTAAACGCTGCGCTAAAGAATTAAACATTCCTTGGTTAGGCGCAGAGGTAATAACAGGTTGCGCCGATTGCGAGCTACTTGCATATAAATAGTTTTTTGCCGCTTCGTGGGCTGCATGGCGATAATTAAGCGTAGGTACTTCGCCGCGTAGTACTACCGCGTGTCTATCAGGTGCGATGGTGAGCGCTAAGTTAGGGTGAATATCGTTAAGGGCATTTTCAAGTACACTGTAGTCTTCGGTCACGCCTAGTAAAAATGTTTCTGATGTGTTGTCGTCATACCACACCATCATAGAGGTGCGGCCCAACTTTTTAGCTAAAATTAACAGCTCGCGTCCGTTTACTACGTTTACATCGAGTGTGGTTTCGTGGCCTAGCGCAACACGTGCTATATCGCGGTTAAATACAAAGCGAGTATGAGTCCACTTAACTAAGTGAGATACTTTTTTTACTCTATCGCCATTGGCGTTTTCTATGTAATTTAAACTGCTTTGCTTGGCGTATACACAGCACGGTAAAAAAAGTATTACAAAAATAATGGCTTTAAACATATGCGCGTCCTCAAGTATGCGTTGGTTTAACAGAGCAAGTTTAAGACCAGCAAATATTTAGCTTTAAATTCAATAAATTAAAATGATTGGAGATATGAGCACAGGCGGCTTTAGTATTTTGATTTGCAAAATGCAAATGAAGTTAGGAGAGAAGGCACAAAGCAGTGCTTTGTGCCAAAAGTATTAATGCAGTGCGGCAGTAAAAGGAATGCTTTTACAAATTTCAGCTTCAGCGACTAGTAGCTCTTCTAAACGAACATCAACTTCTTCTTTATCAAAGTATTCGTACGCTAACTCTACAAATAAGTTTTTATGTTTTTCTTCTGATTTAGCAATCGCCACATAAAAGTCTTTTTCTTTACCCTCTGGTAATGCTTGAGCAACCAATGAAAAGCGCTCGTGGCCGCGGGCTTCAATAACGCCGCCAACCAGTAATCTATCCATTAAAAATCCATCACGGCCATGTCTAAATAAAGCGCGTATTTGTTTTATGTATGGATCTTTTTTGTCATCACCTAAATTAGTATCGCGTTCAATAAGCAGTTTAAGCACTTGTTTAAAGTGGATTAACTCCTCAAGCGCTAAATCGGTCATGGCTTTTACCAGTTTACGTTTGTCTGGGTAATGAGACAGCATAGAAATAGCCATGCCCGATGCCTTTTTCTCAGCAGCAGCGTGGTCTTGTAAAAACGTATTAAAGTCGGCTAAAACCGCTTCGGTCCATTCAAAGGGGGTGTTGTATTTTAATTCAAACATTTTTTGTACTACTTAAAAAATAATGCGGGGATTTTAGCGTATTTAATAGTAAAAATCTTGCCGCGCAGGGCAAAATTAACGCATATAAGGTAAATGCTTATCTATGCGCCCTTTTGCTGTTGAGTCAATTTTTAATGGGTGTTTAATATCGTTCCATGCGGTCACTTTGCCGCCTATGTTCATTTTTTCAAAGTCGGTGCGCTCGCTTTTAATGCCTAAAAACGCAGTAAGCAGGGCAAAACTTTGTGGCTTTGCTATATCAATTTCTAAGTAGTCGTTACTGCGATGCTTAAAATACTCACGCGCGTTTGCTAAATGTGTGTTGTAGCACTTTGCTAAATAATCATCTTGGTTAATATTATCAATCGATAAGTCAGTAAAGGTCGTTAAGTAACAGCGCTTTATATGAATATTAAAACCACCGTCTGGGCGCGTTAAATTAGTATGCATTCGCAGCAGCAATTGCCTAATTGAGGCAATCCAGGGTGTTTTTTCGCGCGCTAAATATATAAATTTAGCGCCGGGGTAATGGCTATCTAATGCTGGGTAGTCATTAAAAACAGGGGTATCGGCTATGGCTGTGGCGTTTTCAAAACAATGCGAGGTGTACGCAGTGTGCGCCGTGGCAATGCCAAACTCTAAAAAAGCGTGGCATACACTAGTGGTGCCTGTACGCGGAAGCCCTATTATAAATATTTTACTCATAACAGCTATTACTAACTATTGCGTGTTACAAGCAACAAAAAGGCACTAATAACCATCACTAAAAAGGTGGCAATGGTACCAATTTGGCGATACTTAAGGTTGTTTTCAACAATGCCTAAATTGTGAAAAACGCGGCCTATTAATAATGCGCCACCTAAAATATTACAATAATGGCTGGCAAGGCCTTGGTATTCGGCTAAAAAAAGCAAAATAATCGCAAAGGGTACGTATTCCATAAAATTAGCATGGGAACGCACAGCACGTTGTAATTTAGGGTTGCCGTTATCGCCAAGCGACACTTGCTCGCTGCGGCGCACTTTGATCACATTAAAACTCAAGTAAATATAATAAAACGCTAAAAGCGCAGCATACGTAGAAACTATCACGGTGTTGTCCTGTTTTATTTTTGGCAATAATAACATAGTTTTGCACAATCATAAGTTTACTTAGTAACTATGCTACAGTGTGTATTAGTTGAATTTTATAACGCAATGAAAGGAATTTATGTTTGTCCCTCGCAAAGTAGCCGACCGCTATCGTGAAATGATCAACAGCATTGGCTTTTACCCTTCTGTACTTTCGGTTGGTTTTTTACTTTTTGCTGTAATTACCATGTCGCTTGAATACATAGCGCCTGTAGAGCAGCTCAAGGCGTTTATATCTGTTGTGCTGGTAGATAGCGCCGAAAATGCCCGCACCATTTTAAGCACGCTAGCAGGCAGTATTATATCGCTTACGGTGTTTAGTTTTTCTATGGTGATGGTGGTTTTAAATTCGGCCAGCGCCAGTTTATCTCCGCGGGTTGTACCTGGGCTTATTACCCGTAAGTCGCATCAAATGGTATTGGGCTTTTATTTAGGCAGCATAATTTACTCAATTATTATGCTCATTAATATTAATAAACTTGAAGGTGGCGATACCGCTATTCCATCGCTTGGGGTGCTGCTGTCATTGGTGTTTGGCTTAGTATCACTTGGCTTGTTTGTATTTTTTATACATTCAATATCTAAAGCCATTCAAGTAGATAATGTACTTAACGGTTTATTTAGCCAAACTAAACGCGAAATTAAAGCCATTGTTGATAGGCAATCAGAAAAACCATTCACTGACTTTCCAGATTTTACACAGTGGCACTCAGTTAATAGCACCACCGAGGGTTATTACAAAGGGGTGCATACAGATAAGTTATGCGCCATATTAGCCGAGGAAAATATTCGGGTGTATATCTCGGTAAACCAAGGTTACTTTACCGTTAAAGGCTATCCGTTTTTAAAATGCGATAAAGACATTTCTAACAACGAAGAACTTATTGCAAAAATTTTAGACTGCTTTATTTTTTATATAGAAGAGTACATTAGCGATCATTACCGTTATGGATTAACGCAAATTTCAGAAATTGCCGTTAAAGCAATGAGCCCAGGTATTAACGACCCCGGTACAGCGGTTAAATCGATAGATATGCTGAGTATTTTATTAATTGAGCGCCTGTCGCTTAACGATACAAATTATTCGTTTAAACACAGCGACAAAGTCCCGTTACTCTTTATACACGAAACCAGTTTTGATGAGTTACTGCACGATAACTTTACGCCACTGCGTAATTACGCAAAAGGCGATGCGTATGTAATGACGAACGTTTTAGAGGCATTTAAAAATATATTGTTTGTAGCGCATGGCAATGATGCAGCCCGAAACAGCCTATTTAATTACTTAAATGCCATTGTAGATGACATAAACGAGCATGTAAGTAACGAATACGACAGACAAGAAATTACCAACATGCTTAACGCGATTGCACGTATTAGCAAGCCACAAGGGGGTAAACTAGTGGCTCGTTTTACCTGCTAACATACTAGTCAATAAAGTAAACCGCATAGCTAGACGCTGTTACTTTAATTTCTCCAGCATGATACGCATCAGGAACAAAATTACCGGGTGCGCTATCTGCCACCATCATGGTTTTTTCTGAGCGAGCATAAGGCTGCGCAGGTACGTTCATTGGGCTTAGCGACGCCGTATATAACCCTTTAAGCTCAACGCCGTAATCGGCACTTAATTCTTTGGCGGCTTTACGGGCATCTTGAATGGCCAGTTTTTGCGCCTGTTTGTGTAGCTCTTCATAGTTGCTCGCTAAAAATTGCGTTTGGTTTATTTGGTTAATGCCGTTATTTACTAGGTTTTGTAACAGCTGAGGGTATTTTTCGATTTGCGAGAGTTTAACGCTTAAAGTGCGCGACACTCTAAAGCCTTTAAACTCTTGCTCGCCAGAGCTTCTGTTGTATTGGCTTTCGCGATTTATAGAAATATGCCCTGCATTAATATTACCGTCTTTAATGCCAAGCTCTTTTACTAATTTGATCGCTTTGGCCATGGTTTTATCGGCCTTGTTTTTAGCATCAATTAGGTCTTTATCTATTTCTACAATGCCTACGCTTAATTGTACGTAGTCAGGCATAGTGGTTACGGTTGCTTCACCTTTAACATAAATATGAGGAGCGTTAGGTGTTGAGTTTGCATGCGCATCAACACTTAAGGTACTTAAGGCAATTGCGCTACTTAGTAAAAGAATGTGTGTTTTCATTGCATTATCCATTGTATTTTTGTTGTCACCATTAAAGAGCCTACGTGGTTAACAATAAATGAACAAGCACAAAAAAACAGGCAATTGCCTGTTTTTTGTAACTAGCTGTAACGCAACGTACAGCCTTATTTACTTTACGTTACTCAGCGTAATTAAATGCTGCAACGTTTGTAGTTACGGTATTTAGGTAACCAGTAATTTCTATCAATAGCAGCCCACAGTGCATCATCGCTAATCTCAAGAGCTACGCCCTCTTCAATTGCTTTTTTAGCCACTGCAAATGCAATACGCTTACTTAACGTTTCAATTTCAGTCAGTGCAGGTAATAAGCTGCCTTTACCGGTGTTTGCACGTGGTGATGACTCTGCAAGCATTTCGCTCGACATACTCAGCATTGCATCGGTAATGCGTGTTGCTTTTGCTGCAATTACACCTAGGCCAATACCTGGGAAAATATAACTGTTGTTACATTGTGGAATTGGGAACACTTCACCATTAAATTCTACTGGCTCAAATGGGCTACCCGTTGCTACAAGTGCTTTACCTTCAGTCCATTTAATAACATCAGCTGGGTGTGCTTCAACCTGCTTAGATGGATTACTTAATGGGAAAATAATCGGTTGTTCACAGCCTGAGTGCATAGCGCGGATAACTTGCTCGGTAAATAAGCCCGGTTGACCCGATACACCAATTAAAATATCAGGTGCTGCACAGTGCATTACATCTAATAATGAAGCGTATTCGCCGCTGTAAGTCCACTCGCTTAATGCAGCTTGTGGTTGCGCTAGAGCTTGTTGGAAATCGCGTAAGCCTTCCATGCCTTCAGTGAGTAGGCCAAAACGGTCAACCATAAATACTTGGCTGCGCGCTTGTGCTTCGCTAATGCCTTCAAACACCATTTGGCTAATAATTTGCTCGGCAATACCACAACCGGCTGAGCCTGCGCCAACAAATACCACTTTTTGCTCGCTAAGGGTTGAGCCTTTAACACGACACGCAGCTAATAAAGAGCCTACAGTTACTGCTGCAGTACCTTGAATGTCATCATTAAAGCTACAAATTTCGTTACGGTAGCGTTTAAGTAATGGCATAGCGTTTGGCTGTGCAAAATCTTCAAACTGCAGTAATACATTTGGCCAGCGACGTTTAACCGCTTTAATGAACAAGTCTAAAAACTCATCGTACTCATCTTGCGCAATACGCTTATGACGCGCGCCCATGTACATAGGGTCATTAAGAAGTTTTTCGTTGTTAGTACCTACATCAAGCATTACAGGTAATGTGTACGCTGGGCTAATACCACCACACGCTGTGTAAAGTGATAACTTACCAATAGGAATACCCATGCCACCAATCCCCTGATCGCCTAGGCCTAAAATACGTTCGCCATCGGTAACCACAATTACTTTTACTTTGCCTTTGGTGGCGTTACGTAGAATGTCGTCAATTTGATAGCGATCTTCGTAAGAAATAAATAAGCCACGTGCACTGCGGTAAATATCTGAGAATTTTTCACAGGCATCACCAACTGTTGGCGTGTAAATAATTGGCATCATTTCTTCAAGATGATCACGCACTAAACGGTAGTAAAGTGTTTCGTTGTTATCTTGAATGGCACGCAAGTAAATATGCTTGTTTAAGTTATCGTTAAAGCTTGAATACTGCTGATAACAACGCTCAACCTGCTCTTCAATTGTTTCAAAACGTGGAGGAAGCAAACCCGCAAGGTTAAAGTTTTCGCGTTCTTTTTTACTAAACGCGCTTCCTTTGTTTAAAAGCGGAGTTTCAATTAGGCCAGGGCCAGAGTAAGGAATATAAAGGTAGTTAGGATCAGTATTAGTTGTCATATTTCCAGGCTTTAACGGAGTCTTAAGTTATGATCTGCCATTATCATTGTAAAAGGTTAAATTGCAATGACAATTAAGCTTGTCAGACCATTGAGAGAAAACACATGCAGGCTTCACTGCCTGCATGGCTATTATACATAAATTAAAATTTGATAGTGGCGTTTTTGTCAGTTAAATCCGACAAAGCAACCCCTTCACGGCGCGGATCAGCACCGCCATACAATTTATTGTTTTTAACCTCTACGGCATGTAAGCCAGAGTTTAAATCAAGTACGCGTACAGCATGGCCGCGTTTAGTTAATTGTGGGGCTATGGCTTCAAGTGCGGTGCCTTTTTCAAGGCTCGTGTAATCGTTACGATTGGTGGTTCTTGGCAGGTTAATCGCCTCTTGCGCCGATAAGTTCCAATCCAGTACACCAATAACCACTTGCGCTACGTAATCAATGATACGGCTGCCACCTGGCGAGCCAACCACTAAGCGTAAGCTGCCGTCGTTGTTAAACACCATTACCGGCGACATAGAGCTGCGTGGGCGTTTGCCCGCCTCAACGCGGTTAGCTACTAATTTGCCGTCAATGCGTGGCGAAAGCGCAAAATCGGTTAATTGGTTATTTAAAATAAAGCCATTAACCATCACAGTTGAGCCAAATGCCATTTCAATTGAACTGGTCATTGATACGGCATTACCAAAGCTATCTACAATGGATACATGCGATGTTGATGGCAACTCAAAAGAATCATCTTTTGCGTAGCTTAAGTAGCCTACCGGATTACCTGCAACTGCTTTTGTGTCTTGCTCAGTAATAAGCTTGGCGCGCGATGCAATGTACTTTTTATTTAACAGCTCTTTGGTAGGCACTTGTGTAAAATCAGGGTCGCCCATGTACATATTACGATCGGCAAATGCTATGCGTGAGGCTTGGCTAAAGTAATGAATTGCCTCTTCGCTATTAGGTTTAAGCGCGCTCATGTCTTTGTGTTCAAGCAAGCCTAAAATTTGTAATACCGCTACACCACCACTGCTCGGTGGTGCCATAGAGCACACATTATAAGCACGGTATTTAATACATACCGCGTCGCGTTGCTTGCTTTTGTAATTAGCCAGGTCTGATTCGCTTAATGTACCCGGTGCAATTTTTGAATTTTGCACTGCGTTTACCATTTGCTTAGCGTTATCGCCTTTATAAAATGCATCAATGCCTTGTTTAGCAATGTCTTTGTATAAATTAGCTAAGGGCTGATTTTTTTTAATCGTACCGGCTTTAATTAATTCGCCATTAGGGTAAAAGTACTCGTTAATCACCGGCATACTCATTACACCTGGGTTTAATTGGCGTGCCAATAAACCGTGTAAACGTGGCGACACCTCAAAGCCCTGCTCGGCAAGTTTAATAGCGGGTTTAAATAACTCGCTCCACGCAAGTTTACCGTATTGTTGATGTGCACTTGCAAAGGCATGCAAAATACCTGGCACACCCACAGAGCGACCGCCAACAACTGCTTCAATCCACTTAACGGCTTTACCGTGTTTATCTAAAAACAGGTTTTCGTCTGCATTTTGTGGCGCGGTTTCACGGCCATCAAAGCTTGTAAGTAGGTTATCGGCTTTGTTGTAGTACATCATAAATGTACCACCACCAATGCCCGATGATTGTGGCTCAACTAAGGTAAGCACTAATTGCGTTGCAATTGCCGCATCTACCGCGCTTCCGCCTTTAGCTAAAATCTGTTGTCCGGCTTGTGAGGCATACGGGTTGGCCGCGGCCACCATGTATTGATCACCAGTTACTAATTGTTTTTGTACAATTGAGGTGGTGGCTTCTGGCTCACGAATTTCTAATTTTGCAGGTTCTTTTGCTATTGTTGGCAGCGTTACTGCAAACAAACCAATAGTAAATAATGACTTAAGTTTAAAATGCATAAAAATACTAAAAACACTTAATTACGTAGTTGTATTTGGCATCTTAAAGTTAAACGGGCACAATATGCAAAAATTTTGACTAAAAAAACATAATAAAATGCTTAATTTACCGCTACAACCTCGTTATTTACTTCCGCCATTATTTTTGATGCTTTTTAGTATTGTTTTTGCTGCATTTGATTTAAATAATTTACTTGAATTTAACCGAGCGCTCATTGAAAACGGTGAAGTTTGGCGAGTGTTTACCAGTCAATTTGTACATGCTAACTGGGCGCATTTAGGATTAAACGCATTAGGCGTATTTTTAATTTGGTTACTGCATGGCGAATACGCATCACCTGCACGTTATGCCTTTAATGTGTGTTTTTTAGCACTGTGGTGTGGACTCGGCGTATTATGGTTTTGCCCTGCTATATCTATATACACGGGGTTAAGCGCCCTATTGCATGGTGTCATTATTTGGGGAGCGGTGAAAGACATTACCCAGTCGCTTAAATCGGGTTATTTATTATTTATAGGTGTGTGGATAAAAATAATAATGGAGCAAGTAAACGGCCCCGATGCCAGTATTGGCCAATTAATTGATTCAACCGTTGCCATTGATGCGCACTTAATTGGCGCGGTGGGTGGCACATTGCTTAGCATACCTTTAGCAATTAAATACTTAAAAAATAGCGATTAAGCTTTCCAATATTAATAAAAACGCCGCGTTAGTTAACGCGGCGTTTTTGTTTTTATACTTTAATTTTTAAATTTAAGATTAAAGTGTTTCTTTAAATAATTTATGAATACGGCGGTATTCATCTAACCAGCTTGACGGCTGTACAAAGCCATGTGGCTCTACCGGGAAGATAGCCGTTTCAAAGTTTTGTTTTTCAAGTTCAATTAATCGCTGTACTAAACGTACTGAGTCTTGAAAAAACACGTTATCGTCAACCATAGGGGCGTTAATTAATAAGCGCTTGTTTAAGCCCTCTGCGTAATAAATTGGCGAGCTTCGCTCATACGCAACGGGATCTACATCTGGGTGATTTAAAATATTAGCCGTGTAAGCGGTGTTGTAATGCGCCCAATCGGTTACTGGACGAAGTGCTGCCCCAGATTGAAATAGCTCAGGGGCAGTAAATAGCGCCATAAAGGTCATAAACCCGCCGTATGAGCCACCGTATGTGCCTACTGCGTTAGTATCAACATTTGCGTTTTGCGCCATCCATTTAACGCCATCTGCTAAATCTTGCGTTTCAGGTGTACCCATTTGGCGATAAATCGCAGTACGCCAATCGCGGCCATAACCTTTAGAAGCGCGGTAATCCATATCCATCACTATGTAACCTTCATCGGCAAGTAATGAATGAAACATAAACTCACGAAAATACACAGACCAACCCATGTGTGAGTTTTGTAAGTACCCTGCTCCGTGGTTAAAAATAACCGCTTTACGGGTTTTGCCTGTTTCACCTTCTACATAGTCACTTGGGTAATACACCTTGGCATAAATAGGTTGCTCTGTGTGGCTAGATGGCACGGCAACAATTTTAGGTGCGGTGAGCTTTTTAGCTAAAAATTCATCCGACACCGTATGGGTGAGCTGTGTCGCTGTGGTGTTAGCTTTAGCATCGGCAACAAAAAGCTCTGTTGGCATTGTTATTTTAGAGTGCTTAAGCAGTAATTTACTTTCGTCTGGGCTTAACGTGTAGTCGGTCATACCGTTAAGGTCAGTCACTTGCTCGTTTTTACCTGTTTGTGGATTAACACGGTAAATTTCGTAAAGGCCTGGGAGCTCTACGTTTGCCTTGTAATAAATAGCGCTATTATCATGAGTTAACGTAATGTCCGATACTTCAAACTGGCCACTAGTTAAAGCGGTTGCTTTGCCGTTAAGCGGTTTTTTGTAAAGCTGACTATAGCCCGACTCTTCTGATAAGTAATACAGGGTGTTTGAATTATGTAACCAGCCAAAATTGTTAAACGCGTAGGCTATCCAAGCATCATCATGTAGGCGGTGCTGCGACACAAGCTCGTTTTTATCAAAGTCGATTGTGGCTATCCAGCGGTCTTTGTTATCCCACGCCTCTAGCATAATGGCAACTTGCGTGCCGTCATCGTTCCACACTATGGGAGCTTGGTTTAAACCCCAATTAGTAATTAAGTTAATACCGCGTGGCGCTTTTTTAGATTTATACGTTTTACCATTACGCGCGTAGTTTTCTTTTTTAACCTCGGCTAAAACATCTTCATCAAAGCCCGGTAGTGTATCAAAGCTCAGTGGCGTTTGTGTTTTATCTACAAGGTTAATGTGTATCACAGATGATGTTTGCTCTTTTGCATCAGCCACACGACGACGCACTTTTTTAGGCTCAATAGTGGCATCATCGGTGATGTAATTAGGCATAATATCGCCTTTATCACGCCAAGATTGCTGCTTTTGCAGCACAACAATTAAAGCATCACCGTTTGGCGATAATTGCGCTTCTTTAATTACATTGCCATCACCTAAATAAAAAGCGGTGTTAGCAATGGAGCTATTTTGCGTGTTTATTTGCTCATTGCGTGTTTGCGTATCCTGTTTGTTTTTATGCTGCAGCGCCACAAACTCAATCAGTTTGTGCTGCTCTTTTGCTATGTAACTAGTAGGCTCTTGTATCCCTTTTGGCTCATCGGCCAATTTTAAGTTAGCAAGCTCTGTACTTAGCCCTGTTTTTAAATCAACTTTAAAAAACACATTTCCTTGGCGGTAAACTAAATCGCCATTGTTTAAAAACTGTGGTTTAGACTCATTAGCTGAGGTAGCAGTTATTTGTTTAAGTTCACCCGTTGTTAGGTTTTTAACAAATACATTGCCTTTAAAGGTATAAGCTTGAAGTGTTCTATCTGATGAATAAACCGCTTTAGAAGCACCTACAGTATGCAGTTTATCAAGTGATACTTGCATCGCTTTTTTGCTGTTAATTGGCTGGCTATAAATATCGTTTAGGTTACTGCCTTGCTGCTTTTGAGCATAAATAATGGTGGCTGAATCACTTGCCCAGTACGCATTTTTAGGCTGGTTGCCTATCCAATCAGGGTTTGCCATGGCTTGTTCTAGCGTAATATTTTGCGAGCCGGCATCAGCAGGTGTGTTTACAACCGCAGCAACGGGAGTTGCTGGTAAAGCGCTTTGCTGTGATGAAGAGGTATTGGCGGTAGCACTACAACCTGCAAGCATAATGCTAGAGGTTACAGCAAGCGCTACTAATGTTTTTGATGACGATAGGTTAAAAATCATAGTGCTTCTATACGGTTATTATAATTGAGCCGTATTTAAGCAGAAGCACTTGAGTTATTGCAATTTTTTAAGATAAATAACACATTTTCACGGTAAAGCTGAGTTTACTCTATTAGCAAATCGAGCCACACCAATCGGTGATCGCTCGATGCGTTTCTATCTTTTATTAATCTATATTGCTCGCTGTTTTTAGTAGGCCAAAACACCCCGCCATCGTGTATTTTAAACCCATAGGTAGAGGGTAAAACATAATCTACACGCGCTTGCCAGTTAGCGGTAAAGTGCTTTGCGTATGACTGCGGGTATTGCTCTTTAGCACCGGCGCTTTGCGGTATAAATTGCGAATTTATAAGTGGGTTATTTAAAATTTGATTGGTGGTTTCAACCCGTGCTTTATCCCCTTCAGGCGCGGCGTTTAAGTCACCTAAAATAACAAACCGAGAGTTTGCTTTTAATCCGCCTTTTTGGCCGTTATCGTCGTAAATATAGGCTTTATTAGCAACATAATCGGCAATTAACCTAACTTCGTCATGATTACGTTTGCCGTTTCTGTCTTCGTCGCCATCAAACACCGGCGGTGTTGGGTGCGAGGCTAGTACATGCACTGTTTTATTATTTACTACAACAGGTACATCCCAAAACGATTTAGAGCTAAGCCTAAGCGCTTGCCATTCTTGCGTGTTATACCAATTCTCTTTTGTTTTTGGGTCTATTGGCATTTGCGCATTAGGCATATCTTTATATTTAAACGTTTGAAGCGTGCGCAGTTTCTCAAGGTTAATGGGGTATTTAGATAAAATAGCCATTGCGTAATGCCCTTCAAAAAAACCAAAACCTTGCGCATCGCCCATTACAGCGGTTTTTTTACCGTTGTTATCAAGGTCAAACTCAGTAGCAAGGCCTGTATTTACAGGGGCAATAAAACTGTATGGGTAATCAATGGGGTCTTGTTTATTTTGGCTTACATTTAAAAACTGGCGTTTAAAATAATCTATACCTTGCGCTTTTGGTACGTAGTCAAACTCGTTTAATAAAATAATGTCAGGGCGAACACGCTGAATTATTTCGGCTATATTTTTTATTTGCTGGTGGTTTGATTTTAGAGCATTAACTAGCGCATCGGGGTTAACTTGCTCGCCTTTTGGCGTGTGATTAGTTGCATCCATACTCACATTAAAAGTGGCAATACGAAGGCTTTGGCTGGCTGTAGCATTTAAACTAAATGAAGCGGCAATGGCTAATGCGCCATAAAGTATGTTTAGTTTCATTTTTTTACTTCAAAAAATTAAAAAATAGACTTTACCAGTATTACACAATTAATACCTATTTTTATGACAAAAAATACCGGCTTAAGCCGGTATTTAATTAGTTAATTGCAGCCTTTACTCACTTAGCATAAGTGCAGTAGCAGCTTTTAAAATGCCGGGGTACGCTTGCTCAGGTAGGTAATCGGTAAGTTGCCCAAGCTTAACGGCAAGGTTATTAATGTTATCTGCAGATACATTAATATGCCCCATTTTACGCCCAGGTTTTGCCGTTTTTCCGTACCAGTGGCTGGTTACATCACTGACTGTTAAAACCTCGGTAGGAATAAAACCTTGGCCCAGCACATTAATCATGGCGGTAAAATGCTTAAGCTCTGTATTACCTAGCGGTAAACCCGCTACAGCTCGCATGTGGTTTTCGAACTGCGAACAATGGCAGCCTTGCTGTGTCCAGTGCCCTGAGTTATGAACTCGCGGCGCAATTTCGTTCACCAGTAAAGTACCGTTTACATCAAAAAACTCAATGGCAAGTACGCCAACATAATTAAGCTCGTTGGCAATTTTTGTAAATGCACTATGGGCCTGCTGCTCAACCAGCGTGTTATTTTTACCTGCAATTGACAAAGTAAGCACGCCGTTGGTGTGCTCGTTTTCAGTAATTGGGTAAATAGCCACATTACCTTGCTTATCGCGTGCACCAATAATAGAGACTTCACGATCAAACGGGATCATTTTTTCAGCAATAATACTGTGTGGTGCATCCTGTGTGCCAGAGGCAATAAAATCAGCCATTTCTGACCAAATTTGCTCTATTTGATCATCTGATTTTAAACGCCACTGCCCTTTACCATCGTACCCTGCTTGGCACGTTTTAATAACCAGCGGTTTGCCTAGGGTTTTAACCGCTAATTCTAAATGCGCTTTTTCTGTGATCAGTTGATACGGCGCACACGCTACGTTTGTTTTATCTAGTAGCGCTTTTTCTAATGCGCGGTCGCCACCGGTTTTAATGGCAGCTTTACCTGGGTAAAATTTATTACTGTTGCAGCACAGTGTAAGTACATCATCGGGGATATGCTCAAACTCTGCGGTAATCGCATCAGCGTCACTAATTGCCTGCTCAAGTGTGGTTGTGTAAATTTCACCGGTTAGCGGATGCATAATTTTTTGGCTGCCTACATCGTAAGCAACCACATTTAAATTAAGGGGGGCGCCTGCTAGGCTCATCATTCGTGCAAGTTGGCCGGCACCTAAAATTAAAATTTTCATTTTTACTCTGCAGGATTAGGGTTAGCTAAAATAGTCTCGGTTTGTTCTTTACGAAATGCTTCAATTTTTGCAAAAATTTCTGGGTTTTGGCACCCTAAAATTTGTGCAGCAAGTAAACCTGCGTTAGCAGCGCCTGGCTCACCAATAGCCAGTGTACCCACGGCTACGCCTTTTGGCATTTGGCAAATAGATAACAATGAATCTACACCGTTTAAGGCTTTAGATTTAACTGGAACACCAAGCACAGGAAGCGATGTAAATGCCGCTGCCATACCCGGTAAATGCGCAGCACCACCGGCGCCAGCAATAATCACTTTTATGCCTCGATCTGCGGCTGAATTTGCATAATCTGCAAGAAGTTGAGGAGTGCGGTGCGCAGAGACCACTTTTGTTTCGTACTCAATACCAAATTTTTCGAGCATGAGCGCTGCGTGTTCCATGGTTGGCCAATCTGATTTAGAACCCATAATAATGCCAACAGTCATAAATACTCCTCAGTAATGTATTTTAAAAATAGCGGACTTATGTCCGGTTTTAGGCGGGTATTATACCCAAACCAAGTTTAATTGCGACTCACAAAAACAAAAAAAGCCACGTTTAAACATGGCTTTTAAAGGGTTGCAGTTACAAAGTGCTTATACTTCTTTGCTTGCTAGGTATTCGCTGTAGTTGCCTCTAAAGTCAATCACCTGGCCGTCTTTTATCTCCCAAATGCGGGTAGCAACCGATGATACAAACTGGCGATCGTGCGATACAAACAATAATGTGCCTTCGTACGCTTCTAATGCAAGGTTTAACGCCTCGATAGACTCCATATCCATGTGGTTTGTTGGCTCATCCATTAACAGTATATTTGGTTTATGCATCATAATTTTACCAAATAACATACGGCCTTGTTCACCACCCGAAATAACCTTTACAGACTTTTTAATATCGTTTTGCGAAAACAACATGCGCCCTAAAAAGCCACGAACCACTTGCTCGTCGTCGCCTTCTTGTTGCCATTGCTCCATCCACTCAAACAAGTTCATGTCTTTTTCAAACTCGTCAGCATGATCTTGCGCGTAGTAACCAATATTGGCATTTTCAGACCACTTAAACTCGCCCGACTTAGGTGCTAAACGCCCAGCAAGCGTATTAAGTAATGTTGTTTTACCTACACCGTTTTCACCGATAATAGCAATGCGCTCGCCTACTTCTACTAAGCCTTCTAAATTTGAAAACAACGTATTGTCTTCAAAACCTTGGCTTAGGTTAGTCATTTCTAGTGCGTTACGAAATAGCTGTTTTTCTTGCTCAAAGCGAATAAACGGCGATTGGCGAGAAGAGGCTTTTACTTCTTCTAGCTGAATTTTATCAATACGTTTTGCACGCGACGTTGCTTGTTTAGCCTTTGACGCGTTTGCAGAAAAGCGCGATACAAACTGTTGTAGTTCAGCAATTTGGCTTTTCTTTTTCGCGTTTTCACTTAATAGGCGCTCACGTGCTTGTGTTGCTGCAAACATGTACTCATCGTAGTTACCTGGGTAAATACGAAGCTCGCCGTAATCAATATCAGCCATGTGCGTACATACTGAGTTTAAAAAGTGACGGTCATGCGAGATGATGATCATGGTGCAGTCGCGTTGATTAAGCACATCTTCTAACCATTTAATGGTGTAAATGTCCAAGTTATTGGTTGGCTCATCAAGTAGCATAATATCAGGGTCAGAAAACAGTACTTGCGCAAGTAACACACGTAGTTTAAAACCGGGTGCTATTTCAGACATTGGGCCGTAATGCTGCTCTGTCGAAATACCTACCCCTAATAAAAGCTCACCCGCTTTAGACTCAGCTGAATAGCCGTCCATTTCGGCAAATTCAGTTTCTAAATCGGCTACTTTCATGCCGTCTTCTTCACTCATCTCTGGTAATGAGTAAATGCGATCGCGCTCTTGTTTAATATCCCATAATTCTTTATGGCCCATGATCACAGTATCAATTACAGAGTATTCTTCGTAAGCAAACTGGTCTTGGTTTAGTTTAGCCACACGTTCATTTGGATCTGTACTTACGTTACCTGCAGAGGGCTCTAGTTCGCCACTTAGGATTTTCATAAATGTAGATTTACCACAGCCGTTTGCACCAATTAAACCGTAACGGTTTCCTTCGCCAAACTTTGCAGATATGTTTTCAAATAACGGTTTAGCACCAAATTGCATGGTGATGTTAGCTGTACTAATAATAGCGCTACCCTCCAAGGGGACATGATGTATTTAAATTGCGCGCAGTTTAAACTAAATACAGCTTTTTTTCTATGAAAGTTTAAGGTTGAAAGCGCATGAACTATGCCCTATTCCACTCATTAAAGGCGTAAATTAATGCCTAACAAATAGTGCCTAAAACGCGATTAAGCCAGTGAATGCTTATTCAACTAAAAAAATGCGCTTAGCTAAAAATAATAGCGCGATTTGTGCGCCATATCAGGGTTTAAATTTTAATTAATAAACCCGTTTAACTTAATAAGTCGATTGTTTATCGCAAAGCATTTTAAAAAACAGATAGCTGGGTATATATTTATGATATAAAATGCTTTTTAGAGTTTTTGCACTAGCGTTTTATTTTTATCCAACATGAAAAAAACTCAATTTAAAACCCACTTACTTGCGCTATTTTCAGCACTATTTACGTAGTTTTTAATCAAAAAAAACCTATCCCTTAACAGATAAAAAACACCATTAACCTCCAGTGAATATTTATTCATTTTTGGCGCTAATTTCATTGATTATTTTTCACTTTTGAGCCCATAAGGGCTTTGTTAGTCTTCATGCCTTCTAAATTTAATGTCACTTTTTAAAGTTAATACACACAAGGCATCACAAATGATTAAAAACTTTGTAACCCTACTATTAGGAACAAGCATAGTAGTCGCGCCAGCTGCTTCAGCAGTAGAGCTCTATAAGGATGAAAAGAACACTATTAAAGTAGGTGGTTACCTTGATGTGCGCGTTATTAATACGCAAAACCAAACCGAAGTGGTAAATGGTACATCGCGTATAAACTTTGGCTTTACTCGCTAACTTAAAAAAGACTGGTCGGCACTGGCGCTAGTTGAATGGGGTGTAAACCCTGTTGGTAGTAGCGATATTATTTACAATAACCGCTTTGAATCTATTCAAGATGAGTTTTTATATAACCGTTTAGGTTATGCTGGCCTTTCGCACGAAAAGTACGGGCAAATTACCATTGGTAAACAATGGGGTGCGTGGTACGACGTAGTTTATGGCACAAATAACAGCTTTGTATGGGATGGTAATGCTGCGGGGGTTTACACATACAATAAAGACGACGGTGCAGTAAATGGTACTGGCCGTGGTGATAAACTAATTCAATACCGAAATAGCTACAACGACTTTAGCTTTGCAGTTCAAGCGCAACTTAAAAACAGCGAATTTTATACCTGTGATGTTAATGACATTTCGGAAGAAGCGTGTGAAGCCCTGTGGAATACTGGCGACAGCGCAGCTCAAGAAGTAGAATTTAACTACACCTTTGGTGGTTCTGTAACTTATAACGCAACCGACATGCTAACGTTAACAGCAGGCGTAAACCGTGGTGAATTTGATGTAACGTATGGCGATGGCACAACACAAACTGTTGAAGACTTAATTTTTGGTGCGGGTGTAATGTGGGGCAGCATTGAAAAACCAGGTTTATACGTTGCCGCTAACATAAATAAAAGCGAAAACCACGATACCGATAATCTAGGGCGCTTAATTAAAGACTCTATTGGTGTAGAAACCTTTATGTCGTACCGTTTTGATAACGATGTGCGCCCTTTTGTGGCTTATAACATTTTAGATGCCGGTGACGATTACGTTATTCAACCTAACTTTAATACCGATCCTAATGATGTATTCAAACGTCAATTTGCTGTGATTGGTGTTCATTACTTAATTGACGAAAACACCATTGCCTACGCTGAAGCCCGGAAAGACTTTAGCGACTTTGAAAGTGATGACAAAGACCAGCAATCACAAATGAAAGCGTCAGAAGACGACGGGATTGCATTTGGTTTTAGATACAAGTTTTAATTTCCCACCATAACAACACACAAAGCCCAGCTATATGCTGGGCTTTTTTATTTTAAACATTAAATGATGAAAAAAATTAAATGTTTGAATGCGTTAACAATCGCTATTATTTGTTATAACACTTTATAAAAGCTGTGTGCGCTGCGTATTATTAATTCCTTGTAAGCATGCTTACAAATTCACCCGAAAATTAATGGAGAGAAAATGAGTTCACTCAAAACCGCCGGTAATTTTACTCTACTATGTATTGCCAGCTTAACCATAATGGTTGGTACCCTGTTAGCGCCGGGTTTAGTTACCATTGCTGATGGCTTAGGCATACAAAGCAACAGCGTATTATTAATTACTTTACCTTCTTTAGGTGCGGTGGTGTTTGCCCCCCTAGCCGGAAGATTAATAGACAAGTACGGCGCATACCCTTTACTTATAATAGGTTTATTTTTATACGGATTAGTGGGTGCATGTGCTTACTTTTTACATGGCCCAACCTTAGTATTTATTAATCGTTTTGCATTGGGTGGTATTACAGCAATAGTGATGGCAAGTTGCACCGTTTTAATTTCAACGTGGTACAGCGGCGAAGCCCGACTGAATATGATTGCCAAACAAGGCATGGCGATAGAGCTAGGTGGCGTTATATTTTTATTTTTAGGCGGTGTTTTAGCGTCAATGTATTGGGGATTACCCCTTGCTTTATATTTAATTGCTTGGGTATTTTTAGCTATGTTGCTCATGTTTGTCCCCCGTAAGCAGCAATTGAACGCCCAAAACACAGAGCAAACTCAACAAATAAAAAAGAGCCATTCAAACGCATTAACGCTTAAAGGGGTGTATATAGTATCAACCCTAGCTATGACCATATTTTTTACCTCAACCGTGCTTTTACCTATTACCTTGCACGCACTAAATTTTAATGAATCAGAAATAGGCCAACTATTGGCTTTTATATCGTTAGTTGCGGTATTTACAGCGGGATTTATGCCTAAAGCAACTAAACGCCTTAGTGAGAAAAATGTATTAGCAATCGCATTTTTTGCCTTTGGTTTATCATACCTTTGCTTTATACAATCAAGTACATTGATATTAGTATTAGGCGCGCTATTAATTGGTATTGGCTTTGGTTTTAGCATTCCTCTTTTAAACCACATGACCGTAGAGCTAAGCCCAGAAAATGTTCGTGGACGTAACTTATCGTATTTTACAATGGCTGTGTTCTCCGGTCAGTTTTTTACCTCGTTTATGGAGTACATACCTGGCGGTGAACATAACGTATTTATAATATGCAGTATTTTAAGCGCCGTTGTAGCTATCGCCCTTTTTGTAAAACCTAAAGCGCACTAAGCAGCAATCAATAACCGGTAAAATTATTAAATTAAGTAGCCAAGTATCCTCTATTTATTGGCTACTTTTATTCTTCTTAACTCTTTAGCTAAGTTTACCACTTAACGATAATTTAGTATGATGTGTTCTTTTACCATAAAGCCACCAGCTAATTTATATTAATTGCATTAAGAGTTTATAAAGATGGTGAAAATATACTTAAATGGCAAAGTACTTGTACAGATTATCGCTAATCACAAATGCGTAAGGCTGGTTAAAAGCAATAACAATGAGTTTGGTATATGGACATATGTCCATATGGCATTCTAACTTAAGAGTAAAATACTGTATATAAATACAGTTAAATTTATTTTTTGTGCAAAAATAAATTGAAACAACTTCCCTCTGTAACTCGTTAATAACATTAAACTAAGTGAAGTGCTATCCAGCTAATTCGTTATCATAAATAGATAAAAAACCGATAGCTGTATATGCATACAGCTATCGTTTGAGCCTATCTACCTATTTTTAATAAACGTATTATAACCAGCTAACCCCTTTGATACACTCAGTGTTGGATTATCTGAATGTTCAGCACCTTCGTTTATAGCGCTTTGCCACACAAGGTTGTTATTAGGGTTTGCTATTAAAGCAGACTCTAAATTATCAAACGCTTTTAACATTAACGGATGTTCTGCTCCACCCACAGAAAGGTATAAATAAGTAGGCGACTTAATTTTATTTGCTTGAGTAGTTAAAAATGCTTCTACATTATTAACCACTGTCATATCGTCATACCAAGCCGCTGGGCTAAATGCAAAGTAGCCATTAAACAGTTCAGGTTTTGTATGCAGTGTATAAAGCACAAAGCTGCCACCTGCCGAAAAACCACTTAATACACGGTTATTACTAAACTTATATTTTACCGATAAATAAGGAAGTAACTCAGTTTCAATAAACGCTAAAAACTTGTCAGCTTCTCCATTTGGCTCTATAAGTGTTTCATTTTCTGGGCGCGCTTGTGTATTTACATCTTGGCGAGCATAAGGAGGCACTAAATCGCGATTACGTGTATCTGTAAAAAACAAATTAGGAATAGACACCAATATAGCCTTATCCCCTTTTTCGCTCTTAGCTTGTTTTGTAAGTGCTTTATCCCATGTATCTAAATTAAAGTTACCATCGGTTTTAATAATTAACGGATACGCTCTTTTAGGATCGTAATTAACGGGTAATCTTATAAACACTTTGCGCGACTCATTAAGCACGCTTGAGTTAATTGTTACGTCGGTATAGTGCGATACATAATGGTTGTAATAGCGTATGGCTAAAATACCAATAGCAAAAATGACTACGGCTAAACTTAAATTAATAAAATAATGTTTTGTTATTTTTATTGCCATGCGTCATTCCTTTAAATGTTTAGGAGTTATTTAATCGAGCTTAACCCACTGCTTAACTTCAAGTGCAGTCATAATCAGCTCTACAGAAAAAGCGGCCAGTATCATCCCCATCACGCGGGTTAAAATAGACGCACCGCCAATACCAATTAGCTTTATAATTTTGCCCGACAGCAACAACAAAATTAGGGTTACACCCAACACTGCCAGTGTAATTAACGCTGTTCCTATTTGGGTTGTAATTGGGTGAATGTGATTATCGGTAAGTAATATAACGGCTAAAATAGCCCCTGGTGTGGCAGTAGCAGGTATAGCAAGCGGAAACACTGCAATATCGTGCCCTGGGTCTTGTTTAGCTTTATTTGAATCATTGCCAAATATCATTTGTAAGCCAAACAAAAATAAAATTATCCCGCCTCCTAACTGAAACGATACCAGCCGTATACCCATCGCATTTAAAATAAGCTGCCCTATTAAAATAGAGCCAAGTAACACAGCGCCTGCATATAGCACAGTTTTAAACGCAGTTTTACGACGTTGTTGATCAGTTAAATGAGAAGTGAGCGCAGCAAAAAGCGCCATAGTCCCTATTGGGTCAATAGTAGCCCAAATAACGAGGGCATCTTGAGATAGTTTTTCTAGCATATAAAATCCTTGTTAAGCGAACACGTTTTAAAAACTCGGGTAACAAATTCATTTGCTTACGCTTAACTATAAGCCAAATTGGCTATTTTTTATATTGCATTTGTTCCTCTTATGATGAAATTTACTAACGTGTATAATGTAAATGCAGTACTAATACATGACTAATGCAGTACTAAACATGTTTATACCAAATAGAATGCTCACCCAAGCTAAAGCCTAATTTAACTAGTAAGTTATGCGAACGCGCATTATGTGCACTTACCTGCGCCGCTAAGTAATTAAGCGGTATAGCCTGTTTAAGTGTTTTAACAAAGCCGGTTATTACCTCAAACATAATGCCCTTATCCCAATACATAGGATCAAGCTCAAACCCAATAAACGCTCTACTTTTACAAGGCGATAAATTATAAAGGCCGCAGGTGCCCATAAGTTTGCCATTTATATTATGTTCAATAGCCACTCTTATTACTTCGCCTTCGTAATAGGCGGTAATATCGTCTTGTATTAATTGCTTAATTTGGCATTTACTTAATGGGGTTTTATAGTCGTTAAATTCGCTCACTTGCGGGTGATTCAAAATAGAAAATAACTGTGGGGCATGCTTATGGGTAATTAAACGCAATGTAACGCGTTCAAGCTGAGTTGTTTTAAACATTTTATACAGGAGTTAAAATAGCGCTTTATGGTTAAGCATTATTAACTTACCATAGCGTATTCACAAGCATTATCTTTATAGCCAATATTGAGAGCAATAATGAGCGACGATTTTAAAGCAATTCAACCTACCACAACCGTATACTGTCCTAAACGTGGTGAGGGCTGGACCCTAACAGGCATTACTAATATAAACGAGTTTACCTCGGTAATGTTTGACGGCATACGTTATACACTCCCCGCACGCGAAATAGTAGAAGAGCTGTTACCAAACCAACTAGCCCGAGAGCAAAATAATAGCTAGCACCCGTGTATAAACGGAAGTGGCTGCCACTGTGCAGCCACCTATATAAAGAGTAACGAAGGATTAAAATGTATCGTCTTCACTGTATACATTTACTTTTAACTCGTCTTCATCTTCAAAAACAACAAACGAAATAGGCTTACAGCATACTTGGCAGTCTTCTATGTATTGCTCGCCAATATCTGCCGCGTCTAATAATACTTCTATGCTTTCGCCGCAATACGGGCAACTTATCGATTTTTCGGTTAACTGGTTCATTTAACACCTGCTACTTTTATCTCAATGCTTTCAATTTAATAAACACACTCTGATAATACTACATTGTGCTACAGAGGTTGCCCAATGTACGTATGGTCTTAATTAAAAACCATTACGTATATTACTTTTTCCGCTATTGGCGTTAGCCTACTAAAAACAATGAAATAGGTTTTACAGTTAAAGGGTCTAACTATTAAGAATATGTATTTAAACTCATACTAGAGGTAGATTATTATATGAAAAAATCACTTACGCTTGCATTAACATCTGCCGCAATGTTGTTTAGCACCTTTTCACATGCAGCCAAAACCGAAAAAGCAGTTTTAGCCGGTGGATGTTTTTGGTGTATGGAAAGCGACTTTGAAAAGCTCAAAGGCGTAAAAGATGTTATATCGGGTTTTACCGGCGGTAAAATTAAAAACCCGACCTACAATGGTAACCATCAAGGCCATTATGAAGCAGTACAAATTACTTACGACCCTGATGTAGTAAGCTACAAAGGCATACTTGATCATTTTTGGGTAAATATTGATCCCTTTGATGCCAAAGGCCAATTTTGCGATAAAGGCCCAAGTTATTTAAGCGCCATATTTGTAGCTAACGAGCAAGAGCGCAAAATAGCAGAGCAAACCAAACAAGCCGTAATAGCAGAGTTCCCAAATCAAACAGTGGTCACGCCAATACTTAATGCCAGCACTTTTTACCCAATTAAAGGTAAAGAAAGCTACCATCAGGATTATTATAAAAATAACCCCATACGCTACAACACCTACCGCTGGCGCTGCGGACGCGATAATCGCCTAGAAGAAATTTGGGGCGATAGAGTCACACATTAAAAATCTATAGTTAAACGCTTGATGGGTTTACACAAACCCATCCCCATTACAGCTAACAGCTAACAGCTAACAGCTAACAGCTAACAGCTAACAGCTAACAGCTAACAGCTAACAGCTAATTCTATTCATTCCGCCCCTAATTATAAACATTATTTTGATACTGTTTCCTAAAACAGCTTATTTATCTAACTTTATAAATATAATAAATTGCACTCCTAAATTGATAAAACCTAATTCAACCACTGGAGTTACACATTATGTCTGCCACCCAATTACAACTTGCTCGTGCTCTAGCGTTACCTTCAAGAGAGGCCATGTTAAATCGTGAGCACTCTGTACAGCATTTTTGGTACAACAATGACCAACTACTTACACAAGCCTGGAAAGAGTGGGAAGAAACCGAAGTAGATACAACCACCTTTACCTTGGACGATTCATTACTAGATAAAAACTTACGTGAAGCCGTTAATGCAGCATGGCAAGATCCATCAAAAGAGCATTTAGTAAAATCACTACTAGAAGAAGTAGCAACTGATGTGTATCAGTTTCAATTTTTTGATCCTGAGCGCCTAGCAGTTTTACGTGGTTACCTAGAAAAAGTATGGAATGCTAACATTCCTATGCGTCCACCATACGGTATTGTATTAAACCGCCGCGGAGCCATGCTCGACAAACGCTCAGAGGGCTATTTAGCTGCTCCTAGTTTTCAGGCATTTTATAACCAAGTATTAAATACATACATGCGCCCTATTTCACGTTTATTGTTTCCTGAAATCATAGGTTACGATACGCAAACGTTTGGTTTTTCTATTTATTACGACCCAAGTACAGATGCGTCTATTCGTCCGCATACCGATGCATCATCAGTAACATTAAATATTAATTTAAACTTACCTGGGGAAGAATTTAGCGGATCAGAACTTGATTTTTACGACCAAGTAAACGCAAAAGTTGTGCAACTTAGCTTTAAACCAGGCACCGCCATGATCCACAAAGGCAATGTACCACACGCGGCAAAACCTATAACCAGTGGCGACAGAACAAACCTGGTGTTATGGCTTTTTGGCGATAATGGCCGTATACCAGCCCCGGGTTCAAAACGTACAGATATTGATGCAAAAGAGCGTTGGACTACGCCAAAAACAACGCCAGACGGCTACGCACCTTTTTAAACGGTGCCAAGTTTAACCTTTTGTGCCTAATACTTGCCCATTAAAGGTATTTAATCATACTTTAATGGGCTATTTACTTGTTACATAACCACTTAGTTACTATCTTTTTAGTATGCCAAGTTAATTTAAACAGCCTAATGAAGTTAAACTTTTTTATAATAACTACACTGCTTGTATCCTCTTTTGCCTGTGCATCGCCTACTAAACAAAAATTAGTTGTAGGTTTAGGCGAAACCCTACCGCCTTTTGTAATGTCACATACCAACAGCGGGCTAACCCTTGATATTATTAAAGCCGCATTAACCCCTTTAGGTTATCAAATAGAGCCACGCTATTACCCCTATACGCGCCGCGCTAAAAGGTATGCAAAAGGCAGAATAGATATTTTAGCCGACATAAACTTAAACACCGCTAACGGAAACCAACTCAAAGGGTATATTTCTGATGAGGCCTATGTATACGAAAACGTAGCGATAACCCTAAAAAGCAAACAGTTTAACTTTACTAAAATTGCAGATTTAACACATTACAGCTTAATTTCGTGGCCCAGCGCCGCCATACACTTAGGCGAAGAATATGCAAAAATGACAAAAGCCAATACGCAATATTACGAAGTTCACGACCAATCTCTTCAAGTTAAAATGCTTTTTTCAAACAAGGTAGATGTAATTCAAATGGATAAACAAAGTTTTGATTACTATCGCTCAACCCTTAAAGATATTGATACAACGCAATCTGTAGATCGCTTTGCCCTGTTTGGCAAAAGCCCAAATGGCTATTTATTTAAATCAAAAAGACTACGTGATGGCTTTAATATTCAGCTACAAAAACTTAAAAATTCAGGTCAGTACAACAAAATTTTTGAAAAATACAAACACGTCAAATAAAAAAGGTCGCTTTAACTAAGCGACCTTTTTAAGTTTACAGCGCAAAATACCAATTAAAACTTATAAGAGGCAGAAAATTTAACGTTACGCGGTGTACCAGGTTGTACCCATGCATCGGCAAACGAGTTTGTGTAATGCGTTTCATCAAACAGGTTATTTACCTCAGCCGTAACACCAATCGCGTCTGTTACATCGTAATTTACAAATACACGCGCGGTTGTATAACTGGGTAGTTTAAAGTCGGTACCAAAATAGCCATTGCGTTCGTCTACAAATAATAGCCCGCCACCAAATTTAATTGCATTGCCATATAACTCGCCCGATTTAACAAGCTGCAAGCTAAGTTGATGCTCTGGTACATTTAAAAGTGACTCGCCGGCCTCTACTGTGTAGCCAAAGTTAGCATCAAAAAATGAGTTTTCTATTTGGGCATCTACATACGCATACGACGCCCAAATTTCTAAACTATCGCTAAGCTCACCTGTTAGGTCTATTTCTATTCCATTACTTTGCGCTTCACCAATGGCGGCATAAGTAAACGCTGTTGGGTCGTCTACTACTAGCATGTTGTCTTGATTTACTTTAAATACGGCAACGGTACCAAATAACACGCCATCGTTAAGGGTAAATTTTACACCTAGCTCAGCAGAGGTAGATTGGTTTGGCTCAAAACCATCGCCATTGGTATCAGTGCCCGACAGCGGGCGAAAGTTTTCGCCATAGGCTGCATAAACAGATACATAATCACTGGCTTCATACACCACACCAAACTGCGGGCTCACGCGTGACTGCGTTTGTTTAGTATTAGTGCCTGCTAAACGGTTATTTAAACGCTGCTCGTAATCATCAAAACGGGCACCAATACGAATATCTAACTTATCGGTTACGCTTATTTGGTCTTGAATAAATACCCCTACCGACTCTTGAATCTCTACGCGGTCGGTATTAGATGTAGGCGTTGGTAATTCATACGCGCCGTATACAGGGTTAAATACATTAATGTATTGATCGCCCCGTACACGTAAAATAAATTGATCGTTTTCAAATTTATCAGCGTCAACACCCATAATTAAACGGTGCTCAAAACCGCCAAGCTCAAGGCTGCCGCTTAGCTCTGCACGCAATACATGGTATTGAGCATCAAAATCGCGGTAGCGCCTAAAGCGGTTTACTTCGCCATCAACTACGCCGCCAAAACCGGTTTCGGTTGCAAAGCCTTCCATAGAGGTATCACGGTAGTTTGCACCAAATAAAATGCTCCAGTTATCATCAAAGTCATGAATGTACTCTAACTGATGCCCTAGTACATCGGCTTCAATTGGGCCATCGCCCGGCTCACCTAAAAAACGGCTTTCTGGAATAAGCCCAAGTTCGCCATCTATGGCTAATACGCCTCTATCAAACGGCACTTCTTGGTCGCTGTATTCAAGCTCGTAAACAAGTTGGCTGCTGTCGTTAATATTCCACACTATTGACGGGCTAAAGCCGTGTTTAGTGGTTTCTATGGTGTCTCTAAAGCTCTCGGCGTCTTCGTAAAAACCAACCAGTCTAATTGCAACGTCATCGTTAAGCGCTGTGGTGTAATCAACATCGGCGCGGTAAGTATCAAAACTCCCTACCGAGAGCTTAATTTCACCTTGCGTATCAAACGTTGGGCGTTTAGTAACTAGGTTGACTGTACCACCTGGCTCACCACGGCCAAATAAAGCCGCACGCGGGCCTTTTAAAACCTCAACCGACTCAATACCCGACAAATCACGCGAGCCACCAAAACCGCGCCCAGCATTAAAACCATTTACTAAGTAGTTACTCGGTAGATTTTCATCGCCTACAAAGCCACGTAACGAAAAACTATTCCAAAGCCCACCAAAGTTGTTTTGGCGTGCAACAGAGGCCGATAAATCAAGCGCTTGGTCAAGGCTTACTGCACCTGCATTTTCAAGGGCTTCTAAATCAATTTTAAGCTCTGATTGTGGAGTTTCTAGTTGGCTAAAGTTACCTTGGTAAGCTTGGCGCGTAGCAACCACAGAAAGCCTTTCAATGTTTGTGTTAGCACTGTGTGTTTGCTGGTTTTGCTCAGTAGCTAAAGCCTGGCTGCTAAATAAGCTTACTAGGCACGCACTTAAATAGGTGAGCTTAAGCCCTGTTGTGTTGGTTTTCATTGTGAACCTTGTTAGTAATATAAGTATTTTATAATTATGGTGTTGTTACTAGGTGCGCTAAACAACGGCGTTTAGCGCACCTAATAAGGATTACTTTGCTATAGCCTCAAAGCGTGGCATGTTATTGAGAACTGATTTAGGCGGATTACCCTTATAAAATAACCAAGGGTAATAAAACTCACGTAATTGCTGATGATAATCACGAATTTGCTGCTCGTATGCATACGCTGCTACTGAGTCGGTTTGGGCGGCTCGTGTTAAACTGCGCTGCAATAACAGCGGTGGCGAAAACCACGACACCACGCCTGCTAAGTCATATTTTTTAGCGGCTGCGTCTCGGTATGCTTTTGAAAGCGGCGCTGCTTTTAAATCGCCCATTTGCTGAAATGCGTAATACCATTTCCACTCAAACTCACTGCTCATAGCAATGTAGGGCGCAAGTGCTGGGTACTCTTTAATAAAAGGCTGCATAGTGGCAGATTTAGGTAAATCCCAGGCATCATTTACCGCCTCACGCTGAGTAAGCATAATGTCGCCGCCCTTAGGCGAATGCACCGACTTGTTTATAGCAAGGTCGCCTAAAATAGGAATAATAAAAGCAAATAATACCCATAAACCAATTAGGCCAGAGGCAACGCGCGGAGCACTAGTCGCGTTTTTGCCCCACCACACACTCAGCGCAGTCCAAAATGCAAGGTATGCAATACAAAGTAGCGATACATACGCAATTTCAAACGCGCTTGCCCCAGCTATAAATGCACCTATAAAAAATGGCAGCATTAAACACACTATTACTGCTAAAAACCTTACCGTTATACGTGCGCCCCACAAAGCAAAGTACGATTTAGCCGTAGTAACCAGTAAGTCGTGCCTGCCGCTAGTGCGCTCATTTGCAAATAAGTCATGAAACAGCAAAATAATAACCAGTGGTGCTAAGGCGCTAATTACAAATACAAAATCAATTTTACCGGCCTGTGCCAGCTCGGCATTTTGCGCATCGCTTTCGTAAATTTGCCCCTCTATGGCCAATAAATTAATACGGTGTTTCCACGGGAATATATCGCGCTCACCTAATGCAGCAAATGCAAGGTTAGATGGCTGAGAATACGTTAAATGAAAACTGTAATAAGCCAACATGCCCGGATCGTCTTGCTTTTGCTGCACTTTAGCGCGATCGCTTTGATCTGCAGCTTTTAAACGCTCTATTGTTTGCTGCTGCGCGCTTACTTCGCTAAGCCCGCTGTATATTGCAAAGCCCGATAAAACAAAGCTACATAACAGCAATACCACAAGGTATTTTTGACGCAGTAAAAAGCCCCACTCTCGTGTAAGTTGTGTAATTAAATAACTCATATCAAACGTTTTCCTACCAATTTAATACCGCCTACAAGTACTACAATCCACAGTATTAACTGTAAAAAAGCAGGTACACTTCTTTGCGCGCGAACATCTGCGCTATCTACATCAAAGGTAAAGTTTTGCAGTATTTGCCAGTTCTCTGATCCTACGCGTGCTTTTTTAGTAGCCTCGGTATTGGCGTTTCGGTTCATATCAACTTGGTAATCAAGCTTTTCAATGTGTACTTTGTTAAGCCCTTGCACAAAATCAAAGCGCAGCTGTTCGGTTTCACGTAAAAAGCGATGATGGGTTTCTATGCTGGTACCCACTACAATCATCGACAGCGAGCGAATAGCCACCATAGGCGATACCCAACCAAAGTAACGCGATACCTGCGTTTGTTTAAGCTCACTTTGCATGCGCTGCTCGGCAAACTGGTTTAATACCTTAGTTTGTTTTGCCTCTGATTCACTGGCCACTAACCCTCTAAAGTTTACTGGTAGCTCATCAATGCTGCTTACGTTGTATTTTTTTAGCAGAGATTGTTTAAATTGCTTAAAGGCGGGGTCGTTGGTGTTATGGCCATCACCTAGCTTTCTAAGCTCAGCTTTTACTGCAAAGTCGGTTTCTATTTTACCGGCCGATGGCACAGCCGTAGAGGCACTGGTACTTGCTACGCGCGGCATAACAATGCACAGTAAAATCCACACAAACGCAAGCGCTGTAAAGCTGCCACTATTTTTACTAAACACGCTCGATGCTAATAAAACAACTAACACCCACACGCTTAAATACAATGCATAGCCCACAATAAAACTAACAACTGCTAAAAGGCTCTCACCCGCGCTAAGCGTAAATAACGCCGACACCGCTAATGGCGCAATAATTAACCCAACAACACACAAAAGGGCCAGCCCTTTACCCGCAATCAGCGTGCTGCCTTTGGTGCCTTGCGCCAATAAATACGACAGCGTTTGCGATTCGCGCTCACGGCTAATAGAGCTGTAACCAATTAAAATAAGCAGTAACGGCGCTAATGTTTGCACTATAAAAGCTGGCGTTAAGCTGCCAAGTTTTGTTAAAGCTGTGCCTTGGCGCTGCTCGGCAAACATTGCACTATTTTGCCTATGCCCTTCTAAAAATATTGAGTTACCTGTGTAAGCATCTATACCTGGGTCGAGTGTGCTCAGTGGGGTTGGTGTTCTAAAAGCGTAATGCCCGTAATGCACCATTCTGTGTGGGTGGCGATCGGGTTGCTCAGCAAAGCTTTGCTCGGCATTACTTTGTAATTCATTACGAGTGTGGCTAAGTTCGTGCATTGTAATGGCAGTAACCACCACCGATGAAAGCGTAAGTAATAAACCTATGGCTAAAACGGTCATCGCCAGTTTTGAGCGAAGCCAATAGCGCCACTCATCTTTGGCAACTATCACCATCTTTGAAAAATTATTTTTGTTCATTACGCGCCTCTTTGTGCAAACGCAGCATGAACTTGCTCGGTATCAATTCGGCCGTTTTCTGGCGCGTCAAATTCGCCCACCAGCTCACCCGCTCTTAATAAACCAATTCGGTTTGCAACTTGGCATGCGCCGTATACATCGTGCGTTACCATTAAAATAGTAGCGCCGGTTAATGCAAGCTCACGCACTAACTGGTTAAACTCATCAATAGCAACAGGGTCAAGGCCCGATGTAGGCTCATCGAGTAAAAATATGGGGGCTTGGCGTAAAATAGCCAGTGCAATCGCCGTTTTTTGCCTCATGCCTTTAGAATACGTTTGCATAGGACGCTCCCATGCAGCTTGTTGCAGCGCTACACGGTTAAACGCAGCATTAATTTGTTCATCGGTTTTTTTAATATCAGCAAGCGATAAAAAATACGCCACGTTTTCGCGGGCAGTTAAATGCGGATATAACGTTGCTGACTCTGGCAAATATGCTGTTTTGCCGCGTACAAAATCTAGTGCGTGTGTTACCTCTTTGCCCGCTACTTTTACAGAGCCTTGAGTGGGTTTATTAAACCCAAGCAAAGTTTTTAACGTGGTTGATTTACCCGCGCCGTTACCGCCAAGTAACGCGTAAATTTCGCCCGAGCCTACGCTAAAGTTTAAGTTTTTTAAAATGGCGTTGTTTTTAATGCTAAAACTTAACGAATCGACTTCAATAATGGCTTCGCTTTTAACTGCTTGAGTTGTATTTAGGGCTTCATTACGTGTTTGTTCCACACGTGGAGATTCTTTCGGTGATGTTTGATTAACAGCTGTAGGTGTACTCACATTCAAACTCTATTAAGGGAAATTAGAATGCAGTGAATGTTATACCATATCAAATACATATTGCAACACTATAACATATTAATAATTAACAAATGATGCAGAGGTTTTAATAGTGTTACCCAATTTGATTTATTCAACGGGTTTTGCCTATTACAAAATCCATAACCATTTAGGCTAAAATCATTTCAAACGCAGCGTTTAAAATTAAGTACTTAAGTTATTTACGCCTTACCTTTAAAGTAAATTGAACAATGAACTTTTCAATTGCTAGAATGCCCACCTATTTTTCTATCAAGAGATACAATGGCAAATTTTAATACTCATCTTAATACTGCAGTCATCATCACAGGTTTAGGCTCGGCCACTTTATTAACTGCAGGCCATATTGATTTAAACGGCGCACTTTGGTTATGGTTTTTAGGCTCAATTGGCGGCTTATTACCCGACATAGACTCAGATAACTCAACCTCGCTCAATACTATTTTTAACTTATTCGCACTGAGCGCTGTATTACTGGTGCTGCATTACATAACCACCGAGCTAATAATCGAAATTAGTTTTATTGAGCTAATCGTAGTGCCGTTATTAGTGTACGGGTTTATGAAATACATTATTAGGCCCATTTTTGAATGGATCACCGTGCACAGAGGCAGCTGCCACTCATTATTATTTTTAGTGCTATGCGCGCTGTTAACAACGCAAGTAACGTGGCAACTAAACGAGCAAACAACCACACAAGCAGCCACCTTTGCCTGGTTAACAGGTGGGTTTATTTTAATCGGCGGGTTAATTCATTTATTACTCGATGAAATTTACAGTGTAGATTTAAGCAATGTCACCATTAAACGCTCCTTTGGCACCGCGTTAAAAATAGCCGACTTCGACAATAAATTAATTACCTTGGCATCAATAATTGCCATTGCAGGTTTAATCTATGTAGCCCCGCCTACAGAGCAAACTATTACCGCATTAAGTGATTGGTCGCATTTTAGGCTTTTATCTTAATAAATAATATTTATAAAAATACCCATAAATATTGTTTATGGGTATAAATGTTTTTATTAAGCGATTGTTTTAATCACCTCTCGAATAAACAGCCGCATTAGTTAGACGAAGTAACCCCAGCATTTAATTTAAAAGTTAATTCACAAAAGGATTAGATGCGCTGCGCTTTTAGAGGCTCAACTCAATGCGGCTTTGCCAATTTAAGTTCATTAAAAGCGCAAGTTTTAGCCTATTTGATATTAATTATTATTTTTATTGGTTTTAGTGAAATAATTACCCCGCTTTAGCTGTCTTATAGCAGCAATACTTTCATTTGTTTGATGTATGCAAAGAGACTGCAACTTTTAAAGCGTCAAATATAAAATTATAAGAGGTACATAATGGAATTTACACATAAGCGCACCACCCTAATTACAGCATCGTTATTGTTGGCGTTGGCGATAACCCAGGCTATTTTTACTGCCCTTTACAGTGCTGAAATTAGCTTTTCAAGACAGTATGCATGGGGACTAGAAGCCGTGCTGTTTACTGTGCTTGTGGCCTTTGCAAGTACCACTATGGTGCAAGCTAAAAACGCTCAACTAGGTTGGTCGGCTATCACATTTAGCGCAATACTTAACATAGTACAGGTAAGCATTGGCCTAACGTTGTTTTCAACATTTGGCAAAGTAGCGGGCGCAGTAGAAGGCGCACAACCTTTAATTGGTGGTGTGGTGTCTTTATCATTCATGATTTACTACGCAGCTAAATTATTATTAGGCTTAGCAGCCCTTGTATTTGGCCTATCTTTTATTGCTAAAGGTGGCAAAGCCATTGGCGGCCTTACAGCCCTAGCAGGCGCAGTTGCAATGCTTGCCAATGCAGTATTAATTATTGCTGGGCGTGATGAGTTTTTACCATCAGGCGTTGCTGGTGCATCAGGCATGATTGCAACGTTACTTCTAGCAATCTGCTTATTTAGCCTTAACCGTAAGCAAGACTAAGGTTTAGTGCCTTTTTAGTTAGGTCGTTACTTAAATAAGTTATAAACATCGGCGTGTATTAGGGTTCTAATTCGCCGATGTTTTATGTTTTGAGTCATAGAAATTAAAGTGCCAGCAACCTTAATTATTTATAGCTAGTTCACAAAGAGGTTATGAGGCGCTGCGCTTTAGAGGGCTAATAAAACGTTGGTAATCACCCTAAACACTTTGTTAAAATTCTTTTTCCGCACTATCTTCAGTATTTTTAACACCGAATGGTATATGAACTGACGGAGCAACTGAGCTTGTCGAGCTTAAATGACCAGACTGGTCGTCAAAGAATATATGAGGCTTGAGTACCCCTAATATAAGACCTTTATCAACACCACCTAAAAAGAATGCATCATTTGTCATTACGCCCCACTCATTTAGTGTATTTAAAGCCCTCTCATGTGAAGGCGCATTCCTTGCCGTAACAATTGAAACTCTTAGACGATTACGATAATAAGGTTCTGATTGCTTCTTCTTCTCTTCAATTTTTTGAATTGCTGAGACTTTAACCAAGAACTCTTTTAACGGACCGGGATTATGAGGTTGCAATACATTCTTAGTTTCATGTTCATGAAACTGGCTAAGATCGTTAGTGTTGTGCATAACAGATTCTGATTCATCATCAGCAAGAACACCGTCAAAGTCGAAAGCGATTCGTAAGTCGTCATCATCTTCATCGATAATCGTCGATTGCATTACATGACCTGCCGGATAACCTAACCTTATCGCCTCTTTCACATCAGACGAATTACCTGATAGAAACAAAGAAATACTTAAAGCTGGAATATAGTCATATGGAGATTTACCTTGCATAAAAATCGCACGCGAAATAGGCAAGCCATGATGCTCAATTGATTTCATAACACGAAGCCCTGTATCTGGGTCATTTCGCGACAACAATACAACTTCTACCAGCGGATCTATGTCCGGCTTATCACTCAAATCATTTAGAGAAAGTAGACGTTTAACAAACGAAAATGACACCCCTTTTTCTAAAGGATTATCAATGTTATCAGACTGATATTTACGATATTCCTCTTCACCTTTAGTACGAAAAACATTATCAGACTCAGTTAAATCGAACATTGCACTTGATGCAACGCCAATTACTAACCTTTTACCCAAATCATAGGGCATATATACACTCCAAAATATTAATGATGAACTAATGAGAACTCTAACGCTTTGCTTTGGCTTTGAATCCTTTTACGTCACACTACCCTACTATATTGATTTTATATGTTAACAGCTTATTGAATACCACTTTGGTGGCTTTTAACACCCCAAAACGGCGTATATTATGTTGTTCGATAATTACACCAAACAACTCGTTTATAATCAGACAATAACAATTTCTACTCAGTAGCCTTTGTTATTTAACCCCAAACGCTTTTTAATAATGTTATGGGACAAATTGCAAACTATTGTATTTATATACAGCATACAGTGAAATCTATCTTAAATTTAACTTTTTAACTAATCGGTTTCTAAAATTACCACTCATCTTGGAACCGTGAATCCCTCTCACAGGGGTAACCATCTCTATCGCCATCCATTTTAGTATTCGGGCAGTTATTTATAAAAAACACCGCCTCTGCACGTGAAGTCATTTGGCTGCAGTGCTGCCTGCCATCGCAGGTAAAATTTTGCGTGCTTTTTGGAATAACGCTTTTTGGAATCACGGCTTTTGGGTATTGCTCATCAAAGGTGGCTAAATCGGCGTTGGTAATAACGGGAGTGTGGTTATTAAACTGCTCACTACTTTGATAATGGCTGTATTTATTTACTGCGATAAAGCCAAGTACGGCGATAATGCTAATTGAGGCGACTTTGCCTAAAAAGCTATCGGTAAAATTAGATTTAGCAACACGATGATGGTTTGATTTTTTAGGCGTGACTTTAATTGCAGCTACGCCTTCAATCCGGCAATTAACGGCTTTGGTTTTACCATCGGGCTGTGTAGCGACTTCAAAATAAATGGTGTCGCCCACTTTAGGCTTGCGGCTCATGTGTTTGAGCGCTGAAATGTGTATAGAGGTGTCGTGCTCTAGGGTGTCTGATTTAATAAAACCAAAGCCCTTTTCGTCATTTCACGCTTTTAACAATCCTTTGTTCATGTATTTACCTGTGCTGATTAAGCTGCGATTACGCAAATTCCATTTAAGTTAAGAGTGGTTAGTATACGTTCCTAAATTGCTACCACGCAACCAAATATTCATATTAGGTTAATTTAAACACGCCAATTAGTTGGCAAAACACTTAACCGTATAGGGAAAATACCGAGCTTTGAGCTTTAAAATGCAGCAATAAAATAGCCTGTTTTATTTTATAAATTACGGCCATTTGTCCTTTATTCTACTACTGCTAACTTTTGCGAAGCTATTAGCTTAACAGCTTGTTTACACTCGGTTTTGTTATTAGTTATTTCTATCTGAATTAAGCGTTTTTAGTGTGATTTTTCATTCGTTATTTACATAATTTATCTATACAATCCACACCTTATTTTTACGCACAGATTTCAAGTGATTATCGCATGCTATTAACCGTTGTTTATATTGTTGGTATTACCGCAGAAGCCATGACCGGCGCACTTAGCGCTGGGCGAGTGAAAATTGATTGGTTTGGCGTTCTACTGGTTGCCAGTGCAACGGCAATTGGTGGTGGCAGCGTGCGTGATATTTTACTAGGCAATTACCCACTTACCTGGGTTCAGCACCCAGAGTATCTATCAGGGCGTGCTGACTTTTGTGGGTTGAGATTTGTTCAATCTAAGGGCGATTAAATCGCGGCGCGAGGTTTGTAACCTAGTGGGCTAAGTAAAAACCGAGCAACAATGAGTTAATCGCCCTTAGGAAGAATCCAAAGGGGAGCGCATGTTTGGTCTTTTTGCTGCGTTATCGTCTATTTATGGGGAACAACCACACTGCATAGACTCTGCCTTGCCTAAAACCAAACATTCTGCTGCAAATCCAACCACCAAAGGTCAACACGCCCTAACCTGTATAGCGGGCATTGTTACTACGTGGCTTGCTAAATGGGTGGTTTAATTTTAAGGCATATTTATGCGCTTAGACGCACTGGGGCTTGCGGCGTTTAGTATTATTGGCTGCCAAGTGGGGCTAAATATGGGCCTGCATTACGGTATTTGTGTAGTGGCTGCGGTTATAACCGGTGTATTTGGTGGCTTACTGCGCGATTTAATATGTCGCCAAGCACCTTTAGTACTACATAACGAGCTATACGCGAGTGTATCGTTACTGGTTGCCTGCTTATTCTTGGCACTGCACCATTACAATATTGATGACAACATCAGCATTATTGTAAGCCTTGTTGCAGGCTACTTAATACGTATGGCATCAATTCGCTTTAAGTGGCGTTTACCTACCTTTAGTTTGTTAGAGCAGCACGCTAAATAAATTAGGCTTTAATACAAATTAAGGCAGGTATTAAACCTGCCTTAATTAATATAAGTACTAGCGGCTTACTTTATTGCTCGCTAACATCACTCAGCGCGGTTTTTAACCCACTGTTATTTTGCTTTAGTACACTAAAACTGCCATCGGTTTCTAGCACTACAGCGGCTACATCTTCTATGGCTAATATACCCGCACCACGAATGGCAACGCGAATTTCTGATTTTGTTACCCGCTGCGATTTAAGTGCCGCCGTGCAGTATTCTCCATTACTCAGCAATAGCGTAGGCTCTGCTTTTATTAGCGAAGCAAATTTAGATAAGCGCACACTTAGCCACGTAATAAAATATTGCAGCCCTATTAACACAATAAACGCGAGCATGCCCTCTAGCAGCGCAACGCTTTTTGTAATGATCACCGAGGCTAAAATAGAGCCCAGCGCAATAGTGACAATAAAATCAAACACGTTCCATTTAGAAAGCGTACGCTTACCCGATATACGCAGCCAAAACACCAGCGCTACATAACCCAGCACGCCAATAATAAGTACGCGTATTAAGCCCTGCATATCATCAAAAAACATAGTTACTCCCTGTAGTTAAAATTACGTATAGCCTTTAGTTAAACCGTACATGCTTACAAATTAAAACTGTATGAATAAGATAGGCAATAGTAATTTAAAGCAGTTTAAATTTAGACGATGGTTGATTATGATAACTTAAGCATTATATCTAAGTTTTCGCTTCTTAATTTATACAAAGGATTACCATGTCTAGCTATAACGAATCGCCAGAGCAAATTGAACAGGCCACTAAAGGCTATGTGATGCAGCAAACTATGTTGCGTATTAAAGATCCCAAACCGTCGCTCGAATTTTATCAAAATGTATTAGGTATGAAGCTGTTAGGTAAGTATGACTTTCCTGAAATGAAGTTTACCCTGTACTTTTTAGGCTACGAGCCAGAGCAGCCGCAAGGTGATGATAAAACCAAAGCTAAATGGGTATTTGGTCGCCCTGCGCTAATTGAGCTTACCCATAACTGGGGTACAGAAGATGACGATAGCTTTGAGGGCTACCACAGCGGTAACCAAGAGCCTAAAGGCTTTGGCCATATTGGTATTAGCGTACCCGATGTATACGTAGCCAGTGAGCGCTTTGCAAAGTACGATGTAGAATTAGTTAAAAAGCCAGATGATGGTTCAATGAAGGGCTTAGCATTTATAAAAGACCCTGACGGCTACTGGATAGAAATACTCTCACCTGAGGGCATTACCGATATTATTTTTGGTAAATAACTTTAACCCTTGATAAAAACCGGTTACTACATACTAAAAAGCCAGCTAATTAGCTGGCTTTTGTGTTTTTAAATAAGGGTTAGCTTATTTACGCAGGGCGTCTATTCGCGCATCAAGCGGAGGGTGAGATGAAAACA
The DNA here is from genome assembly GCF_028599265.1 of Pseudoalteromonas sp. Angola-4. Lineage (NCBI taxonomy): Bacteria > Pseudomonadati > Pseudomonadota > Gammaproteobacteria > Alteromonadales > Pseudoalteromonadaceae > Pseudoalteromonas > Pseudoalteromonas sp. Angola-4. The sequence continues at coordinate 88,450 of NZ_JAQREK010000002.1, forward strand.
GTTCAGCCATCCCTTTACCACTTGCTATACCAAAGGCCATCATTGAGCCTTGTAATTGCGATGGGTGATTTTGCTTTAATCGCTCAAGTGCTGAACGCATTTTGTCTGCACCTACTAATTTAGCTGCGCCGCTGTCGGCTGCAAATTCACGCTTACGGCTGTAACTTGCTACCACTATGCTTGCAAGCACACCAAATACAACTTGGAATAACATGTCGAATAAAAAGTAAGACCAGCTACTACCGCCCTCTTCTTCATCGCCATTTAAAAAGTTATCAACTATGCCTGCCAGTACTTTTGCGGCAAATATTACAAAGGTATTTACCACGCCTTGTATTAGCGTAAGCGTTACCATGTCGCCATTAGCAACGTGCGATACTTCGTGGGCAAGTACGGCCTCGGCTTGGTCTTGATTCATGTTATGTAATAAACCTGTGCTAACCGCCACCAGCGAGTTGTTTTTACTTGGGCCGGTTGCAAAGGCGTTCATTTCTGGGCTATCGTAAATTGCTACTTCAGGCATTTTTATACCTGCTTTTTGCGCTTGTGCTGATACAGTTTGTACAAGCCAGTGCTCGGTTTCGGTGCGTGGTTGAGTAATTACCTGTGCGCCTGTTGATTTTTTAGCAATCCACTTAGACATAAATAACGAAATAAACGAGCCACCAAAGCCAAATACAGAGGCTATAAGTAATATTCCGCCAAGGCTACGATGGCTTAAACCCAGCGCGCTCATTATTATTGAAAGCACTACACCTAATACCAACATAACCGCTAGGTTAGTTAATAAAAACAAAAATATACGTTTCATATTGTCCTCACAAAAATAGGTTTGATCACCGAACATAAAATAAAATTAGGTTAAAGCAATCATTACGCTATGACACACTATGTCATGGCGTTGAGGCTATTCTGTGACAAACTATGTCATAACGCAAGGGTTATTTGCAGGTTTATTAATAAATTTTTTGAGGAGTTTAAAAAGGGAGTAAAGTGTGGCGTAACACAATTATTAAACCTCGTTACGCCAATAAAAACAATTAGTTGCTGGTTATTCCGCTACTTGTAATGCAATTATTAATCGTTGCCATATCTGTAGGAAAACCGCGCTCTTTTGCAAGCAATTGTGCCACCTTGGTTATATCTGCATGATTGTGTTGTTGAAGATACGTCCACTGGTGATGTGTACGATGCTCATTTATGTGCGCATCGTCGCTTATTAGGCCAAGTTTAGTAAATTCAGCCACTATTTCATCGGCAGCGATTAAGGTAGATGACGCTTTGACGTTTTCTGCACGTGCGTAGCTAATATGCGAATATAAGCTAACATCGGCGACGCGCAAGGTGTCGTCTTCTCCTGGGATTTGCTGGCCACCAAACAAGGCATTGTTTTGCGTGTTGGCGTTTTTAAATGCCGGAACAAACTCGGCTACATAATCAATGGCTTTTTGACTACGTGCTTTTAGTACTTGCTGATCCCACCCATTGTTTATGTAATTTAAGTATTTAGCTGGCAATTGCGGCTGTGCACTTTGCTCGTTGGTATCGGCTAGGCCATCGTTAAACAAGGTAATTGAGTTGGTCATACCATGAATTTGATAATAGCCATTAGGATAAGGCGTTAGCTGTGCCATGCCCTCTGGCGTGCCACGGTTACCATAAATAATAATTTCTGGAATTTGCCCGCCAGCACCTTGCCAATGCGTAATGTAAGAGGCTTTAAATTCGACCATACGTTTGGCCTCTACACCTACCATGTCATCTACAATACCGGTTTGAAAGCCGCAGGCATTAATAAGGTAGTCTACCTCTAGTGTTTGCGTAGTGTCACTTTGGTTGTTTTGGTATTCAATTTTCCAGGTTGGCGATTGGTTATTGGCACTGGTTTGCTCAACTTGGCTAACTTGCTTTACCTCTGTGCTGGTAAGTACATTAGCGTGTTCGTACTGGGCAAGCGCAAGTTGGGCGCTGGCCGATAACCTAAAAATATTCCACCCGTATTCTTGAGCAACAATTAGCGGGTATTTTACTTTGTTTAAGTTTAGGTGCTTAGCAACGGGGATCATCCACTCATCTAGCGTTTTAGGCTCACTAACCTGCTCTTTTTTACTCAGCGCTATCATTTGTTCATGGCTATACAGCTGGTAGTAATTGTCGGGCTCGCCAAGTACTTTGTTGTTAGGATCTTGCTCAACTAACTCTTTATACGCGTTGGTGATTTTATTTAATCGTGGTAGTAAATCATCGGGTGAGTCGTCATCGCGCGTTGGCACTGCAAACACGGTTGGGCGTACATCTATGGTGTAGGGGTATAGGCGTAAAATATCGATACATTGCTTGAGTAAATCTATGCAGTCTTCGTCTGGTATTTCACGGTATAAATTACCACCAGCGTGTAAATGGCACATAGGTGGGCCATCTATAAGTGACTTTTTTTTCTCAAAAATAGTGGTATGAATCCCTAGCGCTGCTAATCGAATAGCTATTGTTGCCCCTGCTGTGCCGCCACCTAAAATGCCCACACGGGTTTTAGGCTGAGCACTTGGCTTTACCTCGGGTTCCCCCGTTACCTGTGTGTTTTGAGCGAAGCGTTTAATATATGGGTGCGTCATGTAGCGGTTTATTTCCTTAGTAACAATAGCTTTAACTTGTAATATGTGTACTAAAGGGGGTAATTTCAAGGCGTAAATACAATTAATAAGCTCATGTATTTAATATAAAAACTGCTTTGCATTTAAAAAGGCAAAGCAGCCACAATTAGCTTTGTATATTGAGGGTATTAAGTAAGGTTTTGTATATTTGCAGTTTAGGGGTCTGCTCGCTGTATGGGCTTATAGCCAAAATAGGAAATGGCAAGCGTGCTTTTAACGAATCAAGGTTAGCTTGGTATTCGTCCATATTTGGGTCTACTTGGTTGGCAATCCAGCCTACACAGTTAATACCTAAACTTTGCATATGGGCAGCGGTAAGTAAAGCATGGTTTAAACAGCCTAGTTTCATGCCTACTACTAAAATTACGGGTAGTTGCTCGGCCTTAACCCAATCATATAAATAATCGGTGTTATTAATTGGTAGTGCCCAGCCACCAGCGCCTTCGGTTAGGTGGTAATCGGCACCTTGTTGTTTGAGTGTTGAGTACGCTGCGCTTAGTTTATCGAGCGTAATGGTTACCCCTACTTGCTCTGCGGCTATGTGCGGCGCAATGGGCGGCGCAAAGGCAAAGGGGTTTATTACATCGTATTTGGCACTGACCGTGGCGCTTTCCATTAGCATTAGTGCATCGGCATTAACTAGCTGATCAAACGCCATTTCGCAGCCTGCGGCAAGTGGCTTAAAGCCAATTGCGTTTTTTTTATGTTGGGCAAGTAGCTTTAATAGCAAACTAGTCACGTGGGTTTTTCCGGCGTCGGTGTCGGTACCGGTGATAAAAAATTCTTTCATTTTACTGCCTTGATTAATTTTAGTATTAGCTACTCATGGCTTTTTTGTAATGATAACAATACCACATGGTAAGATACACACGCTTGATTGTTTAAAAGCGGATACGCATTGCATACCCGTTGTAGCGCCGACTTAGTTAATAACCCTTGGCGTGAATTAGCATGATTTTGCGTTGTAGCACCAATGGCTTTAATAGATTTAATGGCTTTTAACGGGCTTGAATAACAATCGGTATAAATTACTTTTTGCGAGCTATTAATACTAAACCCCGCATTTTGGACCGACTGATTTATATAAGCGTGTGTATTAAAGGTATTTATATGGCTGCGGTTATCAAGCGCTGCAAACGCTGTTTTAATTTCGTTAAGCGAGCCCGCCACTACGGTACTTATATAAGCATGTCCACCAGGCTTTAAGCTTTTATAAAGCGCCTGCATTAATTTTTCAAAATTAGCCGACCACTGCACTGCAAAATTACTAAATATGGCGTCAATACTGTTGGCTTGTAGCGGCAGGTTATCCATATCGGCGCAAATTTTTGGGTTAGTTAATGCAGCGCTTTTAAGCATGTTTAAGCTTAAATCTATCGCGATTACTTGGCCGTATTGTTTGCTCAGCTGCGAGGTATTAACCAGTGGGCCAGCTCCTAAATCTACACAGCGCTTATTTTGGTTGTATGACTGGGAGTTTATTAATTTAAATAAATCGCTTGCTGCCTGTTTTTGTACATTGGCATGGCTGTTGTACTGCTCAGCTGCTTTAGAAAACTTATCATTCGCCCCCTTTTTAAGCGCTGTATGAGGGCGTACTTGCTCAGCACTTTGTATTTGCGCACAGTTTTTTGATGCCCCATTTATAGGTAAAAGCGCGGGCTTTTTATTTAAAGCTTGTTTGCTGTGGGTATGAGCTAAAGCCTGCGCAATCATGCTATGGCGCCTTTTAAGTGCTCAACAAGTGCTGTTATATCTGAATGGGTATGCGCCGATGTTAAGGTTACACGTAACCGCGCGGTATTGTGCGCAACCGTAGGTGGGCGAATAGCAGTTAGCCAAATACCCTGCTGTTTAAGCCTTTGTGCTGCGTGTAACGTTTGCTCGGCGCAGCCAAGTACAATGGGCTGAATAGCAGTGTTTGACTCCATTACCGCAATGGCGTGTTGTTTACAAAGCTGCTTAAAAAAAGCAATGTTACTACTGAGCTGCTCGCGTTTAACATCTGCACATTTAATGGATTGCAAGCGCGTAAGCGTAAGTGATGCCATAAGCGGCGACATAGCGGTTGAATACGTGTAGTCGCGGTTAAACTGCAGCATGTAATTAATAAATTCATTATTTGCTAATACACAGGCCCCGCTGCTTGCTACTGCTTTTCCAAAGGTAATAACCAGTATATCGGGAAGTGCTAAGCCTTCATCTAATAATGCCTCACAGCTACCTAAACCGGTTTTACCTAGTGCGCCAAAACCATGTGCATCGTCAATCATAAGCCAGGCATTGTGCTCTTTAGCTAAAGCAAGCAGCTCTTTTATGGGGGCGGTGTCGCCATCCATCGAAAACACCCCTTCGCTAATAATTAGCTTATTGTGTGCTTTTGATTTTTCGAGCCGCGAACGTAAATGCTTTAAATCATTATGGTTAAAGCGGATCAATGCGGCATTTGAGTGCATTGCGCCGTCAATCAAACTGGCGTGGTTGAGTTTATCTTGAAAAATTGCACTGTTTTGCGCCGCACTTTTATCGTTAAACAGCGCTTTAATTACACTGCTATTTGCACTAAAGCCCGAGTTAAACAACATGCCAGCTTCGTAGCCAAGTGCACTACATAAGTGTTGCTCAAGCTGTTGTTGCTGCGCCTGATACCCAGTTACTAAGGGTGAGCTGTGGCTACCGAGTACGTTGTTCTGCTCAAGGTTAATACTGCAATCACCAAAGCCTAGGTAATCATTACTGGCAAAATTAAGGTACGTTGCGTTATTTACCGTAATAGTACGTGCTGTAGCGCGCTGCACCACATGGCGTTTACGTAATAGCGCATGTTGCTGTTGTTGCTGCAAATGCGTATTTAAAAATTCAAATGGCATAAAGGGTAAGCTTAGGCTTCGTAAAATAAGGCTGAGGTTGCTTTATCGGCCACTTGCGATGACAGTGATGCGGCAACGGCTTCGTCTGAGTAGTCTTGGTGTTTTTCTGGGTTCATGCCTAATTTTTTAATTAGCTTCATGTCGGCATCGGCCTCTGGGTTTTCGGTGGTGAGTAGCTTATCACCATAAAATATTGAGTTAGCGCCTGCAAAAAAGCACATTGATTGCATTTGCTCGTTCATGGCGCTGCGACCTGCCGATAAACGCACATAGCTGTGTGGCATCATAATACGGGCAGTTGCTATAGTACGTATAAATTCAAAATGATCTAAATCGTCTACGTTTTCAAGCGGTGTGCCTTTTACTTTTACCAGCATATTAATAGGTACGCTTTCTGGTTGTTGTGGTAAATTTGCCAGCTGCATTAATAAACCGTAACGATCGCTTGCTTGCTCGCCCATACCAACAATACCGCCTGAGCATACTTTCATGCCGGCATCACGTACGTGATCTATGGTATTTAATCTGTCTTCAAAGGTACGCGTAGATATAATTTGCTCGTAATATTCAGGCGAAGTGTCAAGGTTATGATTGTAGTAATCAAGCCCTGCACTACTTAGTTCATGTGCTTTTTCGTTGGTAAGTTTACCAAGTGTCATACAGGTTTCTAGGCCAAGTTCTTTTACTTCTTTTACCATTTTAGAAATATACGGCATGTCTCTGTCTTTTGGATCTGACCATGCTGCGCCCATACAAAAACGGGTTGCGCCTTTTTGTTTAGCTAGGCGTGCTTGCTCTACCACTTTTTCTACTTCTAGTAGGCGCTCGCGCTCTAAATCGGTTTTATAATGCCCCGATTGCGGACAGTATTTACAATCCTCTGGGCAAGCCCCTGTTTTAATAGATAATAAAGTAGATATTTGTACTTCGTTAGGATTAAAGTTAGCGCGATGAACCGATGCCGCCTTAAATAATAAATCGTTAAATGGCATTTCAAATAATGCCTTTACTTGGGCGTGGGTCCAATCGTGGCGAACAGGTGCAAGTTCCATAGTAGTCTCTTATTTTTCTCAGTGGTGATGTTGGATTAGTCTACGTCTTGAAGTACCATTGTCAACGAAACCCACCACGTTAAAGTTTACATATGAATAAAAAACAAACGATTGACCTTGATTTTGATCGTGACCATATTTGGCACCCTTACACATCAATGACACAGCCTATTCCGGTTTACCCTGTTACTCATGCAAATCATAATTTAATTTACCTAGAAACCGGCGAGCAACTCATTGATGGCATGGCCTCATGGTGGAGCGCAATTCATGGCTATAATCATCCGGTATTAAATAACGCCATGGTTGAACAAATTAATAGTATGAGCCATGTAATGTTTGGCGGCATTACCCATAACAGCGCGGTAGAGCTGTGTAAAAGGCTTATTACAATTACCCCAAAAAGTTTAACTAAGGTGTTTTTAGCCGATAGCGGATCGGTAAGTGTAGAAGTAGCGATTAAAATGGCGCTGCAATATTGGTTAAGCCAAGGGTTTACACACAAGCAAAAATTAATGACGCCGTATAAGGGTTATCATGGTGATACATTTGCCGCTATGAGCGTGTGCGATCCAGTTAATTCTATGCACAGTTTATATAAAGGTTTTTTACCAGAGCATGTGTTTGTACCCGCTCCTGTGAGTAAATTTGATGGCGAGTTTAACCAAGCAGAAGCCAAAACGCTTGAACAATACTTTAAAACGCACCACCACGAGGTTGCCGCCTTTATTATTGAGCCCATAGTACAAAACGCCGGCGGCATGAACTTTTATCACCCCGCGTATTTAGCCTGCGTTCGTAAATTATGCACACAATATAATGTATTACTGATTTGTGATGAAATAGCCACAGGGTTTGGCCGCACAGGTAAATTATTTGCTGTAGAACACGCTAATATAGAGCCCGATATTTTATGTATTGGTAAAGCCCTTACCGGTGGCTCAATGACCCTTTCAGCTACATTAACCAGTGATAAAATAGCCATAGGCATTAGTGAAGGCGAAGCCGGCGTTTTGATGCACGGACCTACATTTATGGGCAACCCGCTTGCCTGTGCGGTTGCGTGCGCCAGTATAGATTTACTTTTAGCGCAGGATTGGCAACAACGCATTAGCGATATAAACACTCAACTACAACAGCTTAAAAAGTGCAATGAATTAGATGCTGTTGCCAATGTGCGTACCTTAGGCGCAATAGGTGTTGTAGAGCTAACTGATGCTGCTGGCAATGTAGATGTTGCTAAAATTCAAGCCTTTTTTGTAGAACAAGGCGTATGGATTAGACCCTTTGGTAAACTTATTTACCTAATGCCCCCGTATATAAGTGACTCAGCCAGTATAAACACCTTATGTGATGCCATTTACACTGCAATTGCAGGTAAGCATTACTGCTAAGCGTTAAATTATACCTAAGAGGCATAGTCATTATTTGCCTGTTAGGTATTAATTTTGCTCAGGTTTTGAGCTTTGCATTGACGTATTTGTTATATTGATTTTAGTAAATATTACGGATATGATAATGTCTATCATTTACAATTACCTTTTCGGACTCTTTACTATGAAACACCTTTCTAAATCTGTAAAAACATTAGGTGCAAGCTTATTGTTAGCTTCTGCTTTTGTAACGCAACCGGCGCTAGCTAACGGCCCAATTGGTGAGCACGTAAACCATTTACAAGAAAACATTAAAGACTATTCAGAAGAAGTTGAATGGATTGTTGGTAAAGTAGACACCATGGTAACTGACTACAGCAAAAGCGGTGCTAAGGCTGTAAACAGCGACGATTTTATTGAATATTGGGAGTCGGTTAAGTTTCACAGCGCCATTGAAACTAACTTTGTGCCTGTATATGCCTCAATTTGGCAAGGTATTTATGGTGTAAAAATGGCCATTGATAACAACAAGCCTGCCCAAGAAGTGCGCAATCAGCAAAAAGCCATGAACATAGCCTTGTGGCAAGGTCTTGGTGCTGTTAAGCTTGCGGCAAAATTCCAGCAAAAAGGCTTACTTGATACAGTTAAAGCCACTGCTACAGAAGGCATGACCCAAAGTGCCACCATTGACGAAATCAAGCACAAGCTTGACCGTGTTGTTGCTAAATTTGCAGAGCGCTTAAACGAAGAAGCCACTGAAATTGTTCACGATACGTATTTACACCTTTTTGAAGGCGTAGAAGGTACGCTTATCGAACAAGATGCAAAACTAGTAGAAGTGCTGGAAAAAGATTTTAACGTAACACTACCGCAAACAATTAAAAGCGCTAAAAGCGTTGATGAAGTACGTGACGTGGTAAGTGATATGCACACTAAATTAGACCGCGCTAAAACGCTAATAGAAAAAGCGGAGAAGTCGCGTAAGGATGTTTTTTAAGTGAAGCGTAGGACCTTTATACAAGGCCTAGCTGCGTTAGGGGTTGTTGGCGCTTTGCCACTGCCCCTTTCTCGCGCACTAGCTGCCGATATAGCAAACCCAGTTTCTGTTGATAATTTACCAAAGCTTAAAGGTGATTTAACCTTATACCTAGGCCGTGGTGAAGGTGGTTTGTATGAAAATGTATTACAAGCGATTCAGAAAAAAAATCCTGACTTTAACTTAGCTATTCGCCGCGGTCCGACTGCTGCACTTGCCAATACTATTGTGGCAGAGGCAAAGGCAGGTGTACGCCGTGCCGATTTATTTTGGGCGGTTGACTCAGGCGCTATTGGCCTAGTTACCGATGCAGGCCTTGCAAAGCCCCTACCGAGTGATTTATCTGCACAGTTACAACCACAATTTAGATACGATCAATGGGCGCCGGTTACCGGTCGGATCAGAACCTTACCGTATAACACATCGCGTTTAACTAAAGATCAAATTCCAACAAGCATAATGGACATTGCAGATAGCGATTTATCAATTGGTTGGGCCCCTGCTTATGCATCGTTTCAATCGTTTGTTACCGCTATGCGTATTTTAGAAGGCGATGATAAAACTGCTAAATGGCTTAAAAAAGTTAAAAAGCGCGCTAAAACATACGCCGGTGAACTCGGTGTTGTAATGGCAGTAGAACGTGGTGAAGTAGATATTGGTTTTGCTAATCACTACTACACGCTGCGTCTTAAATCGGGTAAACCAGATGCTAAATTAGACTTAGCCTTTACCGAACAAGATGCAGGTTGTTTAGTCAATGCCTCGGGTATTTTAACGCTAAACGATGACCCACTTGCTACTAATTTTATGCGTTACTTATTAAGCGAAGAAGTACAAGGTTATTTAGCCCGAGAAGCGTATGAAATACCGCTTGTTAATGGCATTACTCAACCGGCAGGCTTACCGTCGCTGAGTGACATATCTCCACCAAAGGTTGATTTAACTCAACTTGCGGATTTACGCCCCACCATCAACTTGATGCGCAACAACGGCGTTTTATAAATGCGAATACCTGCTTCTTACCCAATGGCGCTGCTTGCAGCGCTCATTACGATTACCCCTGTTTATATTTTAATTACCCTTGCTAGCGACTCCAGTACCCTTTTTGACAGTCATAATTTAAAAATACTGGGCAATACGTTATCGCTAATGGGCTTAACCGTATTAGGCTCAATTCTGATTGGGGTACCACTGGCTTTTATAAGTGCTTATGTGCATTTGCCTTTTAAAAAAATATGGCTGGTGATTTTTGCCGCACCCTTGGCTATTCCAAGTTATATTGGCGCATTTACTTTGTACGCTGCGTTTGGCCCAGGGGGTGAAATAAATAACCTACTTGGCTTTAAAACCCCACCCATGTACGGGTTAAGCGGTGCAGCCATTGTAATGACCTTGTATACCTTCCCTTTTGTAATGATGACCACACGCTCATCATTGCTCAGTTTAGATGCCAGCATGGTAAATGCAGCGCGCACCTTGGGTATGTCGATGACACAAAGTGTGTTTAAAGTAATTTTACCCCGTGTAGTTAACGGTATTGCAGCGGGCTCATTATTAGTGGCGCTGTATACACTTTCAGACTTTGGTACACCCGCAATGATGCGCCTAGATACCTTTACCCGGGTAATTTATGTAGAATACAATGCGTTTGCATTAGGGCGCGCCGCGATGTTGTCGCTGCAATTAATGGTTATTGTTGGCTTTTTACTTTTAATAGAATCACAAATAAAAACCGCCTCTGAACGACACGGTCGCCCACTGGTTTTATTTCCAACTAAATGGCAAATAACCGCAATGATTGCTGCGTTTGGCCCTATTTTATTGTTAGCTATTGGGTTACCGCTGGCGATATTTTTTGTTTGGCTAGCACGCGATGGTTACAACAATTTTGACTTTAGCATAGCGTGGAACTCAGCGTATGCCTCAGCCATTGCTGCCATAGTGGCGGTTATTGTGGCTATTCCTGTTGCTCATGCCGCATTAAGCGGAAAAGCCGGCAGAATAATGGAGCGTGTTACTTATTTTGGTTTTGGTATTCCTGGCATTGTGATGGGCACCGCGCTGGTATATGGCGGCTTGCAACTCCCGTTTTTATATCAAACATTAGCGCTTCTAATTATTGCTTACATGCTACGATTTTTACCGCTTGCCGTTGGCTCTATTCGCACCAGTACAGAGCATTTAGATCAAAGCTTAATAAAGTCGGCGCGCGTATTAGGCGCAAGCCCGCGTGAAGCCTTTACTCGCATTACCCTGCCGCTAACAATGCGTGGTATTATTGCCGGTGCTGCATTGGTATTTTTAGAATCAATGCGCGAGCTTGAAGCAACGCTATTGCTAGGCCCGACCGGGTTCGAAACCCTTTCAACCTATTTATGGCGTGTGTACGAAGCCGGTTACTTTGGCCGTGCTGCCATTCCCGGATTATTGTTAGTGGTGATTTCTGCCTGTGGCTTAGCTATTATGATGTCTGGCGAAAAACGTAACCAACTCGAACATTGAGGATTTAAAAACAAATGCTATCTGTAAGCCAGTTGTCTATAGATTACGGCAGTAACCGTGTAGTAAGCGATTTAAATATATCGTTAGGTGAAAATGAAATTCTCATGCTAGTAGGCCCTACGGGCTGCGGTAAAAGTACAATATTGCAAGCACTTGCAGGGCTTATCCCCATTAGCGAGGGCGAAATAAACGTAGGCAAATGGCGCGCAACGCCAAAACGTAATGTGCCCCCTGAAAAACGCAGTGTTGGTATGGTGTTTCAAGATTTTGCATTGTTTCCACATTTAACGGTTGAGCAAAACATTTGTTTTAGATTAAAAGACACCGCCATTGCCGATCATTGGGTTAAACTACTTGGTCTAAATGATTTTAGAGCAAAAAAGCCAGCCACCCTCTCTGGTGGTCAAAAACAGCGTGTAGCACTTGCGCGTACACTTGCTCACCAGCCAGATTTTGTGTTACTTGATGAACCACTTTCTAACCTTGATGCCGCATTAAAAGATATGCTGCGCTGGGATATAAGAAACGCCTTAAAAGAAGCGGGAGTGCCTGCCGTGTGGGTTACTCACGACCAAGAAGAAGCGCTTTCGGTAGGTGACCGTGTAGGTGTATTACAAAACGGTAAAATACAACAACTCGATAGCCCTGAACAATGCTTTAGCATGCCAAACAACCGCTTTGTAGCACGCTTTTTAGGTGAGGCAAGCTTTATTGCTGGGCAGTTTGAAAATGGCCAAGCAACCACCAGTATTGGCGTAGCACCAGGCCAAGGTATAGACTGCGACAGTGGCGATGTAGATGTGTTGCTTCGCCCTGACGATGTACAGCTTATTCAAAACTTAAATCAACCTAACGGTGAAGTTGTTTGGGTACGCTTTGAAGGTGGCAGCCGTTTATGTGCGGTTAAATTAAGCTGTAATACGCTCGTTACTAGCCGTGTAAGCCACGAGGTTGTGGTTAATCCGGGTGACAGCGTTCATGTATCTATTGTTACTACTCACCCGCTGGCTGTGTATAAAAAACAATAATTAAACTATGAGGTAGCTATGTCTAAACAGGGCCCTAATCCAAATAACCCAGCCCCTGTTGAGGGCTTTCCTCAGGTTGGCTTTTTAAAAAACTTTATTACCTCGCCTAATATAGTGGTGGGTGATTATACCTATTACGACGATCCTGACGGCCCTGAAAACTTCGAAAAAAATGTCCTTTACCATTTCGATTTTATTGGGGATCGTCTCATTATTGGGAAGTTTTGCGCCATAGCTAAAAATGTGACCTTTATAATGAACGGCGCTAATCATCAAACAGCGGGGTTTTCTACCTATCCATTTTTTATATTTGGCAACGGCTGGGAAAAATCGGCCCCGCAGGCTGGCGAGTTACCCTTTAAAGGCAATACGGTTATCGGTCACGATGTATGGATTGGTTATGACGCAACCATAATGCCAGGGGTAAATATTGGCAGTGGCTCTATCATTGCAAGTAAATCGGTGGTTACCTTCGATGTAGCCCCTTATAGCGTGGTAGGTGGTAATCCGGCAAAAGTAATTAAGCCCAGGTTTGATAGCAACACAATAAGTACGTTATTAGATATAGCTTGGTGGGATTGGAGCAATGAAAAAATCACTGCTCATCTAGATGCCATTACTCAATGTGATTTAAGCGCTTTAATAAAGCTTAAATAAGCCATAAGTAACACTCACCTACCACTCAAACATGTACGCCATTTTACTAATGGTTTTTAAAGGCACGTTATGCGTGTTGCGCTTAGCGTATAAATGCTGCATAGACTTGTCTTTTACTTCACCAACAATAACTTCTTTAACTTGATAACCAAGTGCATGTGCTGCTTGAGAGTACGCAATAAACTCCCATTTTTTTATATTGGTGTTATCAACAATTACAAGCGGAATATTTTGCGCTAAAGCATTTATAAAGCGCGCTAAATTTAAATTATGATATTGCGGTAGTTTAAATTTATCAAAGTGATACTCGCCTTGTTCATTGACAAAGTAGTCATCGGTTGAACAAATTAAATACTGGCTTGTATCTACTCCACCAAGCTCATCGGCTAGGGTTTGTGCATAGTAAGACTTACCACTTCCTGGTAGCCCTCTTAAAATAAAAACTTGTTTCATAGCATCCATTTCTGGGTAATGGTAAATATTAAATAGTTAAAATTATGATGTGCTGATTTACCGGCTTAATTGTTACTTATTATTTCATCATTGTAAGCCATTAGAATAACGCTGAAGCAGTTAGCGCGCCCACTAGCTTACAAATTTTGCTCGGTGATTAAATAGCCTCAAGGTTGGCTAATTTCAATCCGTAGAGTCAACACGCAGTAATAATGCCACAAAATCACTAAATTTCAGAGCACCAAATAACAATAGTGGTAATTTAAAGCAAAAAACGCTTTAAAAGTAACCCACTTGCATAAAAACTTTTAAAGAGTTGCTCACAATAGTTTTTTTATTTTATTTAACTAGGTAAGATACACGGTTCAAGTTCAACGCAGTAAATTTAACCGCTGCGTTGAGTAGTTAATATTATACAGTTAGGCAACTTATATCATTGGAGTGAAGATGAGCCATTTAGCGATTTCAGAGCTATTAAAAGGCAATGTTGCGGTAGACAGCCAAGTAACAGTAAAAGGCTGGATCCGTACACGCCGCGATTCAAAAGCAGGAATATCATTTTTAGCCGTTCATGACGGTTCGTGTTTTGATCCTATTCAAGCGGTAGTTCCTAATTCACTAAATAATTATGATGAAGTTACTAGCTTAACAGCCGGTTGTTCTGTGTCGGTTACTGGTGTGTTAGTGCAATCTGCAGGTAAAGGTCAGTCATTTGAAATTCAAGCTAATTCTGTCACAGTTTTAGGTTGGGTAGAAAACCCAGATTCATACCCTATGGCCGCTAAGCGCCACAGCATTGAGTATTTACGTGAGCACGCTCACCTTCGCCCACGTACAAACATGATAGGTGCAGTAACACGTGTGCGTAACTGTTTAGCACAAGCTATTCACCGTTTTTACCACGAGCAAGGCTTTTACTGGATCAGCACCCCAATCATCACAGCCAGTGACTGTGAAGGCGCAGGTGAAATGTTCCGCGTATCAACACTTGATATGCAAAACTTGCCACGCACTGATAAAGGCGACGTTGATTACAGCGAAGACTTTTTTGGTAAAGAAGCCTTTTTAACGGTATCTGGCCAGTTAAATGGTGAAACATACGCATCGGCTATGTCAAAAATTTACACCTTTGGCCCAACATTCCGTGCAGAAAACTCAAACACGTCTCGTCACTTGGCTGAGTTTTGGATGGTTGAACCTGAAGTAGCATTTGCTGATTTAGAAGATATTGCAAAACTTGCTGAAAACATGCTTAAGTACGTATTTAAAGCGGTACTTGAAGAGCGCCGTGACGATATGGAATTTTTTGCACAACGTATCGAAAAAACAGCGATTAGCCGTTTAGAAGAGTTTGTAGAAAAAGACTTCGCCCAAGTTGATTACACTGACGCCGTAGAAATACTTAAATCATGTGGTAAAAAGTTTGAGTACGCCGTTGAATGGGGTGTAGATTTACAATCTGAGCACGAGCGCTACTTAGCTGAAGAGCACTTTAAAGCACCGGTTGTTATAAAAAACTACCCGCGCGATATTAAAGCGTTTTACATGCGCCAAAACGAAGACGGTAAAACCGTTGCCGCTATGGACGTTGTAGCACCAGGCATTGGTGAAATTATTGGTGGTTCACAACGTGAAGAGCGCCTTGATGTGCTTGATGCGCGTTTAGATGAAATGGGCTTAAACAAAGAAGATTACAGCTGGTACCGCGATTTACGTAAATACGGTAGCGTGCCACACTCTGGCTTTGGTTTAGGTTTTGAACGCCTAGTTGCTTATGTTACAGGTATGGGCAACGTACGTGATGTGATTGCCTTCCCTCGTACTAAAGGCAGCGCAACCTACTAATCAAATTAATTGATTTTAAAAGCCAGCTTTTTTGCTGGCTTTTTAATGCCTGTTGTTTTTTAATTATGGCTTTGTAAAATACTGTTTATAAATTAGAGATTTATAAATTTTGAACTATAGTTTTATAACGAATTCGTTATTTGGCTAATAGCATGATAAAAAACCTTATTTTGGCAGCCACCGTACTGCTTTCTTCCTCTAACATTGCAACATCAGTTTCTGATATTGCCCCCGATCACAAGCCTTTACTTATAGGCGGCTCTTCTTCGGTCTCGCACCTATTGCATTTATTAAAGCCCAACTATGAAGAGCAAACTAATACAGCCATGCAAATCCGCTCTATGGGCAGTACTAAAGGCATTAAAGCCATAGCACAAAACATTATTGATATTGGTACAGCATCACGCTATTTAACCAATGCAGAGCAAGAGCAATACCCTCATGTACGTCAAATTGTTATTGCGCAAGATGCGCTGGTATTTTTTACTAATAAAAAAAATAACATTGATTCGCTAAGCGTAGAGCAACTCAGCGACATTTATTCGGGCAAATATAAGACGTGGCAAGAAATTAACCCAGATTATAAACCAGAGACACAAAGAGATAATAAAATTCTTCTGTTTAGTAAGGCCTATAACCATGGCACATTTGATATTTTATTAGAGTTTTTAAACCTATCTTTTATGCGGGTTCCAAATGGTAATACAATTAAACTAAAGCAGGCTGGTAACCGAGGGTTATTTCCTAAAATGGAAGTGCAAATGTATGACGAATTTAACCAAGCCCTTGGCATAGTACAACGCATGCCCAATGCCATTGCTTTTGACTCTTACGGTGCAGTCTCGCAGCTGCAGGGCTCTAAAAAAATAAATAAAATAAATTTACTCGGTATCAATGGCGTTAACGTTTCAGATGAAACTATTAAAAATGGTGAATATACGTTTGTTCGCCCACTAATTTTATTGGTAAATAGCCAATCGAGCCGCTCTGTAGAACAAACAGAGCTGCTGCTCAATTTATTAAAAGATAAGCGTGTTTTAGATACTTTGTCAGCGCATCATTATTCTTTGGTTGAGGCTGAATAAAAAAAGCCGCAGGAACCTAAGTTCACCGCGGCTTTACAACCAGAATATGTTTATAGCGCGTTTTCAAGCTGCGGTAATACCTCAAATAAATCAGCAACCAGGCCGTAATCTGCCACCTGAAATATAGGTGCGTCTGGGTCTTTATTAATCGCTACAATAACTTTTGAGTCTTTCATACCTGCTAAATGTTGAATAGCACCACTTATGCCCACGGCAATATACAGATTAGGCGCCACGATTTTACCCGTTTGCCCTACTTGCATATCGTTAGGTACAAAGCCTGCATCAACGGCAGCACGAGACGCACCAATTGCAGCGCCTAACTTGTCAGCAATACCGTTTAATAAAGCAAAGTTTTCACCATTTTGCATGCCACGACCACCTGATATAACCACCTCAGCTGCAGTTAGCTCAGGACGCTCTGACTCGGTTTGTTCAACACTTACAAAGTCACTTAATTGATTATCACTTAGCGTATCTAATGCATTTATGATGGCAGGTGATTGTTGGCTTTGTAAGTCAAAACTACTCGCTCGTACGGTGATCACTTTTTTACTATCAAGCGATTTAACCGTGGCAATTGCATTACCGGCGTAAATGGGGCGTTTAAATGTACCGCTATCTATTACTTCTATTATTTCTGACACTTGCGCAACATCTAAAAGCGCTGCAACGCGAGGCATAAAGTTTTTACCTGTGGTGGTTGCACTGGCAACAATATGCGTATAATTATCGGCAATAGTTAAAACAAGCTCGGCCATATTTTCAGCTAACTGATGCTGATAAAGTGCATTATCGGCAGTGAGTACAATTGTTACACCTTCAATACTGGCAACCTGTTCGCTCATTGCGCCTATATTTAAGCCCGCAATAAGTACATCTATATCAAAGCCTAATTTACTTGCCGCATTGATTGTTTTTGAGGTTTCTGGTTTTAGTGCACCGTTATCGTGCTCTGCAATTACAAGTGTTTTCATTTAAATCACCTTTGCCTCTGTTTTAAGTTTCTCTACCAGCTGGGCTACATCTTCAACAATAATACCGCCACTACGCTTAGCCGGCTCTTCTACTTTCATTAACTGTACGCGGGGTGTTAAATCTACACCTAACGAATCTGCTGCTATTACATCAAGTGGTTTACGCTTTGCTTTCATTATATTTGGCAGCGATGCATAGCGAGGCTCGTTTAAGCGTAAATCGGTAGTTACAATAGCGGGCAGTTTAAGTGCAACAGTTTGCAAGCCACCATCTACCTCACGAGTTACATTCACTGTGTTACCGTTTATATCCACCTTAGAGGCAAACGTACCTTGGCCGCGCTTAGTTAAAGCCGCAAGCATTTGGCCTGTTTGGTTGTTGTCTGAGTCAATAGATTGCTTGCCTAAAATAACTAGTTCTGGGGCTTCTTGCTCAACTAATTTTGCTAATAATTTAGCAATGTGCAGCGATTCTAGTTTTTCATCGGTTTCGATGTGAATGGCTTTATCTGCACCTAATGCAAGTGCGGTGCGTAGCTGCTCTTGCGCTGCTTTTGCACCAATTGTTACCGCTATAACCTCTGTTGCTGTGCCCGCTTCTTTTAATCGAATGGCCTCTTCTATCGCAATTTCACAAAATGGGTTCATTGCCATTTTTACATTTGCTAAGTCAACGTCGCTGTTATCAGCCTTTACGCGTGCTTTAACGTTGTAATCGATCACTCTTTTTATTGGAACGAGAACTTTCATAGGAACTCCATCTATATTTAAACCTACAAGCTAACGTTTACGTCAACCTATTTATTTTATGAATTCAGACTACTTCCTGTTGACGTAAACGTCAACCTAAAATAACCTTAAAGTATTCACAGCCTGTAACATTTAATGTGCAAGTATTAAAAAGGCTGCATTGCTTATCTAATTTAGCTAAGCCCGTCATTGATTAAGAGGTTATTATGGTCGAACGTGAAACCATGGAATTTGATGTAGTTATTGTAGGTGCGGGCCCAGCGGGCCTTGCCAGTGCTATTAAGCTCGCACAGCTAGCGCAAGAAAAACAACAAGAACAAACTATCTGTGTGGTAGAAAAAGGCTCCGAGGTAGGCGCGCATATTCTTTCAGGTGCTGTATTTGAAACCAAAGCCTTAGATGAGCTTTTGCCTAACTGGCAAGAGCTTGGCGCTCCCGTCACTACACAAGTGACACAGGATGAAATTTATTGGTTTAATAACAGCGAAAAAGCCACTACTCTCCCTCGCTTTGCGACCCCTAAAACATTTCATAATGAAGGTAATTACATTGTTTCTATGGGCAATGTGTGCCGATGGCTTGCCGAGCAAGCTGAAAATTTAGGCGTTGAAATATTCCCAGGCTTTAGCGCTCACTCTTTAATTATTGAGCAAGACACCGTTAAAGGCATTATTACAGGCGATATGGGCGTTGATAAAGACGGCAATGAAAAAGATGGTTATATGCCAGGTATGGAACTTCGCGCTAAATACACTGTATTTGCTGAGGGGTGTCGCGGCCATTTAGGTAAGCAGCTTATCAACGAGTTTGCGCTTGATAAAGATGTGTCACCACAGCACTATGGCTTAGGCTTTAAAGAGATTTGGCAAATAGATGCCAGTAAGCACCAGCAAGGTAAAGTAGTGCATGGTACGGGCTGGCCGCTAAGTGGCGATACCAATGGCGGCTCTTTTATGTATCACTGCGATAACAATCAAGTGGTTGTAGGGTTAATTGTTGATTTAAATTATTCTAACCCGCATTTAAGCCCGTTTGATGAGTTTCAACGAATGAAACACCACCCTGTTTTTAAGCAAACCCTTGAAGGGGGTGAACGCATTGCCTATGGCGCCCGTGCAATTGCAAAAGGCGGCCTTCACTCGCTGCCAAAAATGCATTTTGCTGGTGGCTTATTAATAGGTTGCGATGCCGGTACACTCAATTTTGCCAAAATTAAAGGTAACCATACCGCAATGAAATCAGGCATGGTGGCGGCAGACGTTATTTTTAAAGCACTCCAAAATGGCCAAGCTAATACTGATTTAGCTGATTATAACAACGCGTTTGAAAATTCTTGGGCTTATAAAGAGCTTTACCAATCGCGTAATTTTGGCCCCGCTATGCATACCTTAGGTAAGTTTGCTGGGGGTGCGTATAATACCCTTGATCAAAACATCTTCAACGGTGCACTGCCCTTTACCTTTAAAGACAACACGCCCGATTACGACACGCTAAAAGATGCAGCTAACAGCCCTCACATTGACTACCCTAAGCCTGATGGCCTACTTAGCTTTGATAAGCTCTCTAGCGTGTTTTTATCTAATACTAACCATGAAGAGTCGCAGCCTTGCCATTTAAAGCTTAAAGATCCCGCCATTCCTATTGCGGTTAATTTAGTAAAGTTTGACGAGCCCGCACAGCGCTATTGCCCTGCAGGGGTATACGAAGTGCAACAAATTGAAGGTGAAGATCAGTTTGTGATTAATGCTCAAAACTGTGTGCATTGTAAAACTTGCGACATAAAAGACCCAAGCCAAAACATTACGTGGGTAACACCCGAAGGTGCTGGCGGGCCAAACTACCCTAATATGTAACTATTTTATGCACAAAGGTGCATTAAAAACCTATCTTTTACATATAAATTATAAACCTATCCTAAATTGCAGGGGCTTCGGCCCCTTTTTTACGGTATGCTCATAGGTAAGTTTCATAAAGTGAGTATTTAATATGCCGTCGTCAAATGTTGTATTTCGTTTTTTAGCAGAGCCTACCGATGTAAATTTTGGTGGGAAGGTTCATGGTGGTGTGGTCATGAAATGGATTGACCAAGCGGGTTATGCCTGCGCTGCAGGTTGGAGCGGCCATTATTGTGTTACTGTTTCTGTTGCTGGGGTTAAATTTAGACGCCCTATTTTGGTTGGGCAAATTGTCGAAGTTGAAGCAAAAATTGCGCATACAGGGTCAACAAGTATGCAGATATTTATTCAGGTACGGTGTGGCGATCCTAAAACTCAAAACATGGTAGAAACAAACCACTGTGTTATTAGCTTTGTAGCAATGGACGAAACAGGTTACCCGGTAGAGGTTCCTGCTTTTAAAGCACAAACAGAAGAAGATATTAAATTGGAAAACTACGCTATTAAAATGAAACAAATTGCAATTGAGACAGAAAATTTGCTTCATAAAGTATAAAAGTACAATGTAAAATTCACATAGACCATGTAAAAGGTACAACCTTTACTTAGAAAACAAAAAACTAAAAAAGTTCACCCTGCTTATAAAAAATACAAAATAGCCGTAAAAATGCCGTATAAGTCGTTTTTACGGCTATTTTGTAACCACAGCCTATTGTTGGCATGCTCACTGCAAATAACTAATTGTCGTTTGATAAGTTAAATCAAACATTTATTATTTTTTTAAAGGAGCTATACAATGATTAAAACACTTTCTCTTTCTGCAATTGCTTTAGCAACACTGGGTTTTAACTCTGCAGCACACGCTGACATTACGGATTTTGATTCTCCTCGTATTTATACAGGTGTTGGTTATGGCCAATACTCATTTGAATTTGAAGACAGCGAAAACGACACTGAATTTGATGACGATGCACAAATGCTAAAAGGTTACATTGGTACACAATTTAACGAACACTTTAGTGTTGAGTTAGCTTATCAAAACTTTGATGAAGTGAGCGACATCGACAGCAAAGCAGAAGTTGATGGTGTGTCATTAGCAGCTATTTTAGCGGCTCCGCTTTCTGAAAGCTTTTCAGTATATGCTAAAGGTGGTTGGTTTGAATGGGATGCAGATGTAGAGCAAGAGCTTCCTGTTGGTAGCATTTCAGCATCACAAGACGGCGGCGATGTGTTTTACGGCGCAGGTATTCAATACGCATTTTCTAACAATGTTCAAATGCGCTTAGAGTACGAACGCTACGAACTAGATGATGAAATTGACCCTGAAATGGATGTTGCATCAGTATCAATACAATACATGTTTTAATTAGCATTTAAAACACTTAAGGGTGAGCCATGTGCTCACCTTTTTGTTGTTTATACATAATATCCATCCGCAATAATAGTTAATAATTTTGCGGCGCTAAACGTGTCGCTCCAGCCTCAAAATAGCTCCACTTAATTTAGCAAATTGGAATAAACACTAATCGCTATATTTTAAACCGCTTAGTCTAATACCCAATTAAACCAGCTAGTCTAAAATATAACGCATTAACTGTACTGCTATAAATACTAAATAGAGGTAGAATAGCGCCCTATTTTTTAGTTAACTGAGCATTATGAGCGATTATAGCATTTCGGCTGTTGGCCACATTCAATCCCCTTATAAACAAAAGTTTGCAATACCTAGGCAGCCACGTTTAGTGCCTCAAGCTAAAGCCAAACTTATTTTTACTGCTGAGTTTAATCGTGAAGAATTTGTCCGTGGTATTGAAGAGTTTAGCCATATTTGGCTGTTGTTTAGGTTTCATGAAACCGCCGATAAAGGCTATTCAGCTATGGTGCGCCCACCACGTTTAGGCGGTAATGAGCGCAAAGGCGTTTTTGCAACGCGCGCCACATTTAGACCCAATGCCATTGGGATGAGCGCTGTAAAACTTGAAGGTGTTGAGTATAAAAACGGCCAACTTAGTTTACTGCTTGCTGGTATAGATTTACTCGATGGCACGCCTATTGTCGATATAAAGCCTTACTTACCGTATTCAGATGCAATGCATGACGCCAGTGCCGGTTTTGCCGATACCCGACCAGAAACACAAATGAGTGTCGCGTTTTCACCCGAGGCTATTGATTTTATTGCCAAGCAAACACACTATCCTGAGCTTGAAGATTTTATTGCTAATGTACTAAAACAAGACCCACGCCCTGCCTATAAAAAACAAAAACAAGGCGAGCAAAGTTATGGTATGACTCTGTATAATTATAATATACGCTGGCAGGTTAACGGCGAGCATAACTTAGTAACAAGTATAGAAAATAACTAAAAAGTGCAGTTAGCGCTTTAGTGTAAAAGCAAGCGCTGGTAAACTTAGCGCCCTATTAAAAAGAACATATTACTTAATTTCGGAAAAATCATGCGTACCAGTCAATATATACTCGCAACACTTAAAGAAACGCCATCAGATGCTGAAATTGTTTCGCATCAATTAATGCTTAGAGCCGGTATGATCCGTCGCGTCGCTTCGGGTTTATATACATGGTTACCCTCTGGTTTACGCGTGCTTCGTAAAGTAGAAAATATTGTTCGTGAAGAAATGGATAAAGCAGGCGCAATAGAAATGTTGATGCCGGTTATTCAGCCTGCTGATTTATGGCAAGAGTCTGGCCGTTGGGAGCAATTTGGTCCTGAACTTGTGCGCTTTAACGACCGCCATAACCGTGAGTTTGCGCTAGGTCCTACGCATGAAGAAGTAATTACAGATTTTGTTCGCAAAGAGATTAGCAGCTATAAACAACTGCCTGTTACTTTGTACCAAGTACAAACTAAAGTGCGCGATGAAAGACGCCCACGCTTTGGTGTAATGCGTGCACGTGAATTTACGATGAAAGATGCGTATTCATTTCATTTAAGTGAAGCGTGTTTAGATGCCACATATAAAGTAATGCACAAAGCGTACTGTAATATTTTTGAACGCTTAAACTTAGAATACCGCCCAGTACTTGCTGATACGGGCTCTATTGGTGGTAGCTTATCACATGAGTTTCATGTACTTGCTGAATCAGGTGAAGACGCGATTGCCTTTAGTGATGCAAGCGATTATGCAGCTAACATCGAAAAAGCAGAAGCGTTAGCTCCAACTCAAAGTCGTCCTGAGCCATCTAAAGAGCTTAAAGCGTTTCCTACACCAGATGCTAAAACCATTAGCGAGCTTAAAAAGCACTACGGCGTTAAACCACACCGCGGTGTTAAAACATTAATTGTTTACGGTACGCCAGATGAAAACGAACAACGTGGTTTAGTTGCGCTTGTACTACGTGGCGATCACGAGTTAAACGAATTAAAGGCTGAAAAGCACCCTCTTGTAGACTCTCCACTTGAAATGGCCACTGAGGCTGACATTGTTGCGGCTATTGGTGCAAAGCCAGGCTCACTTGGCCCGGTGGGTTTATCAATGCCAATTATTGTAGACAGAACTGCTAATGTAATGGCAGATTTTGTTGCCGGTGCTAATAAAGATGACGAGCACTTTAGTGGAATTAACTGGGATCGCGATGTTAAAGAATATCAAGTTGCTGATATTCGTAACATTGTTGAAGGCGATCCGAGCCCGTGTGGACAAGGCACTTTACAAATTAAACGCGGTATTGAAGTTGGTCATATTTTCCAACTTGGTACTAAGTACTCAGAAGCCATGAAAGCAGGCGTACTGAGCGAGTCGGGTAAAAACCAAGTAATGACTATGGGTTGTTACGGTATTGGTGTTTCGCGCATTGTGGCAGCGGCTATTGAGCAAAATAATGATGATTACGGTATTATTTGGCCACAATCTATTGCCCCATTTGATTTAGCTATTGTGCCAATGAACATGCATAAGTCTCATCGTATTCCTGATATTGCTAATAATCTATACCAAGGTTTAAAAGATGCAGGCCTAGATGTTTTATTTGATGATCGTAAAGAGCGCCCTGGCGTTATGTTTAACGACATGGAATTAATGGGTGTACCTTATACTTTAGTGATTGGTGAGCGTAACCTTGATGAAAATAAGGTTGAGCTTAAAAATCGCCGCACAGGTGAAAAGTTAATGGTTGATTTAGACACCGCAATAGAGACTATTAAAGCGGCTGTTAAAGGTTAATAACACCTACGCTTAAAACAAACTATAAGGCCGCATTTAAACATGCGGCCTTTATTATGCGCGTTTAATGGTAATATATATAAAAGCTAGTCACCTAATCTCCTTTCCATAACAATAAACTTTAATTAGCTGGTTTGATATAAATTGTCATGGAGGCTTCGCTAAAGTGTCTCATAAGTGTCATTAGATTTATCTACAGTGTTTAATTATTACACTATGGATGACGGGCATGACAAACAATCAACAGCGTAAAAAACAACATTATCCAGCCGTTTGGATATCGGATGTACATTTAGGGTATAAAGACTGTAGAGCCGACTATTTATTAGATTTTTTAAATTCAATTGAATGCGATACGCTTTATTTAGTGGGTGATATTGTTGATTTGTGGTCGATGAAGCGCAGTTTTTATTGGCACCCATCTCATTACCAAGTGCTTAGTTGTATACAACAAAAAGCACTTGATGGCACCCGTGTAATATACATACCTGGTAACCACGACGAGACCTTTCGCCACTACATAAATCAAACTTTATTTGGTGTAGAGGTCCACCAGCAGTTTATTCATACCACAAAAGCCAATAAACGCTTTTTACTGATCCACGGTGATGACTTTGACTCGGCAACCCGCTACAACAAGCTCATTAGTATTGCAGGCGATGCAGGTTACGACTTACTGCTGTTTTTAAATCGTTGGACTAACCGAGTTCGTAAAGTGTTTGGCGGTAACTACTATTCGCTTGCTGCATGGATAAAAGCACGCGTTCATAAAGCCCGTGAAGCCATTGCAGCTTTTGAAGATGCCGCTATACATGAGGCAAAAAAACAAAAAGTCGATGGAATCATTTGCGGACACATCCATCACCCTAAAATTAAAGTCGTAGATGGTATAGTGTATTGTAATGATGGTGATTGGATTGAAAGCTGTACCGCATTAGTTGAGCAACCAAACGGTAAAATAGAGCTGTTGCATTGGTCTGATACGCAAAAAGTACTTGATACAGCCGATGTAACCAGCTTAGTTAAACCTATTCAAACTGATACCAAACCAAGTAAGTCAGCAGCTTAACTGCTGACTTAGCTCATTTAGTTTAACCAGGTTAGCAGCCTATTTTTAAGCGTTTTAGGCTTTATTGGCTTGGTAATATAATCATTCATGCCAGCGGTAATGCAACGCTCTCTATCGCCTTCCATTGCACTTGCGGTCATGGCAATAATTGGAATGCTAATATACTCAACCCCAGCTTTAGCATTTCTTATCTCGCTGGTGGTATCGTAGCCATCTAGGTTAGGCATTTGGCAATCCATTAAAATTAAGTCAAACGGTTGCTCTTGATTAAATTTAAGGGCCGAGAGTGCTTCTATACCATCACTTGCACAGGTAATTTTTATCCCTGTGCGTTTTAAAATAGCCTTCGCTACCTCAATGTTAATCATGTTGTCGTCTACCAATAATACATGATATTTAGACAACTCAGGCTCTGGCTCTACGTCGTTTGCTTGTTTAGGCGCGGTTAAAACAAACTCATTATTAGCGCCAAAAATACTGCCTAGCTTATAGGTAAATTGATCTTGCGTAAGTGGTTTGTGCAAAATGTGGCTATGCTCAGGAAACACCTTTTTAGATTGCTTATTAACCACCATGTCTCGCAATATAAGCACATATTTTTTATCTGCCTTTTCGCAGTAGCTTATTAGCGCATTAACTTGCGGGTGTTCGTCATCAATAATCAGTAAATCGGCATCAAATTCGCTGTGTTCACTAAAGTAGTCGAGCCTTGTAATATGGCTCGGCTGAATTTTACAGGTTTGAGTTAATAATCCGCATACATTTTTAAATACGTTATCGCGCGCAATAAGCGCCGCTACACTGACCTCTTTAGAAAGCTCAATGCCGGTATTAAGTTTTTGCTGTTGCGCCACATGTAACTCTACCGTGGCAATAAAGGTGCTGCCTACGCCCTTTTCACTGCTAACGGTGATATTACCGCCCATTAATTGCGCCAATTTTTTACATATAGATAACCCTAAACCGGTGCCACCAAAATGGCGCGTAGTGCTTGAATCTTCTTGGGTAAACACATCGAACAGTTTATCGATGTTTTCAGGGGCAATACCAATACCGGTGTCTTTAATTATAAAGCTCATTAAAATTTTACTGTCGGTAATGTATTTAGAGTTTAAGGTTAAACTTACTTCGCCTTTATGCGTAAACTTAAACGCATTATTTATTAAATTAATTAAAATTTGCTTAAGGCGATGGCTATCACCAATAACCATTCTATCAACCACGTTTTGGGTATTTAAAAAGACCTCTAACCCTTTACGTTGGCCCTGCAGCGCAATTGAATTGATCATATCGCTACAGACAGAGATAACATCAAACGAGTGATTATCAATATCTAGTTTGCCCGCTTCAATTTTAGAAAAATCTAAAATATCGTTAATTAAACTCATTAACGAATGTGCACTGCTATTGGCTAATTTTAAATAGTGTTGCTGTTGCTCATTGAGGCTGTCTTCTTTAAGCATTTCAAGCATGCCTAAAACACCGTTCATGGGTGTGCGTATTTCGTGGGAAATATTGGCTACAAAGTCACTTTTTGCTTGGCTTGCGGCAAGGGCTTGGTCAATCGCTCGCTCAAGTTCAACAGTACGCTGAGATACCTTTAACTCTAACGTGCTATTTAAACCCTGTAACTGTGATTGAGTGTGCTTTAACGAGCTGATATTACGCAAAATAGCAGCAACCTGGTAACGATTGCTAAATACATCAAATACGCTGGTAAGCGTGATTGAATAATATTCTTTATTGCCATCATCACCAGTATAAACCGCTTCAAATGGCATTTTAGAGCCATGCTCTATGGTTTCACTAATGCAGTTTTTATCTTCATCTGCAAGGGTAAATAAGTTACTAAAGCGGGTGTTGTCATTACCTAGCCTACTTGCAAAAACTTTTTTAGCCGTTTGATTACAGTGAATAATGGTTTCATCACTGTCTATGGTAAAAATAGCGTCGAGTGAATTTTCAATCACTTTATTATTTTGCTCTGTTAAAGAGTGTATAAGCAGCTTGCGATTAATATAACGCTGATATAACAGCGTTATAATTATAAATATAGTAAAAAATGTGGCGGTGATGGCAATAAAACTTTCGCGCCTTTTTGCAACGCGTTCCAACAAGGTTTCAGAATCAATAGAAACGGCCATCTCTAACGGCAGCATGGCAATATCGCCTTCAAAACTTACTCGTTTATTTAAAAAGTACTGTTTTGGCGCATCACCTATTAACAATGTTTCGTGAGAGTTCATGTTTTGTGTGGGGCTAAATTCATCGCTCCAGGTTTTGGCTTGGTTAAATTCAAAGCCAAACCGTAAATCAGGGTTTGGGTGGTATAAAAATTCGCTTTCATTATTAAGCAAATAAATATTAATCCCAGGTGGAAGTTCAAACGTTAAACTTTCAAATAACTTATCTGCGGAGTAGTTTGTCACTAAAATTGCAAACACTTGCTTTAAATGATCAAAAACAGGCTTAGCTACGCGGTATGTACTCACAAAGGGTTTTTGTATTTCACCGTTTTCGCGGTTGTAGTTAATAGGCGATATATACACGCTTTTTTCATCAAGCATGCTGGCTTTAAGTACGTAGTCTCGCCCGCCTTTTTTTTGCAGTTGTGCGCCCTCTAGCCTAATTATGTCACC
This sequence comes from Pseudoalteromonas sp. Angola-4, assembly GCF_028599265.1. Lineage (NCBI taxonomy): Bacteria > Pseudomonadati > Pseudomonadota > Gammaproteobacteria > Alteromonadales > Pseudoalteromonadaceae > Pseudoalteromonas > Pseudoalteromonas sp. Angola-4. The sequence goes on from NZ_JAQREK010000002.1 coordinate 116,510, forward strand.
TAAAAAGCGGTCTACACGTACTATCTCTTGGCCATTTTCAGCAAGCATAATGTAACGTGCTTGCAAAATAGAATCGTCGGTTTGCATAAACCCGCTAAAAATATCAGCAAGGCGGTCTTGCCATACAGCAATTGGGGTTTGTAATAATGGGTCGATTAATTGGTTGTCGGTCGCTCTAGATATACCTTGAATAGGTGGAGTGGCGTTTAAAAAGCGAATAGCGGTAATACTGTCGTTTAAATGATTTTTTAAAGACGCGGCTTTTGTTTCAAGCTCACGATTGAGTTCATTACGTGCATCGTTATATATCTCTGCGCGTACTTTTTTTTCAAACACATATACCGAAGGCAATGCAATAACTAAAAAAACAATAATGGCAACCAGTAATAATTTATTACCTTTTGCTGCTGTTATAAATACATTCCTTTTTAGCATTGAACCCTCACTCCTCACTATTTTCTAGGTTAGATTATAGAGGATTATTTGATAAAAAATAGAAGTAAAAATAATTAGTTACTTAAAAAAGTGTAATTAAAGTTTGAACAAATACTCTAAACCAATCACTTAGTATTACTATTAAAAAGCAGTGTTAATTTAAGATGAATACCATTCTAAAAAACATACAAATTAATATAGACGGCAAATAAAAAAATTATAAGCGATAACAGTAATGGGTAGTAAAAGTAAACGAGCAAGGCAATACCCTGCCCGTTTATAAAACCTTAAACTATCTAAATAATACGTCTTCGCGGTTAAACCACTTAACACAAAAAGCAAGTAATGCCCCAGCTATAATAGCTGTTGCTAAAAATATTAAGCCTACAAGGGTGTAATCTACCGTGCCTTTAACAATTTCTTTAATTGCGAGCGCAACATTAGTAACAGGAATAAAAGCAGTTTTAGCTGTTAGCTCTACATTAGGCATAATGGATACAATGATGGGAAAAAACACCCCCATACTCAATGGTGCCATGTAGTTTTGAGCTTCTTTAAATGTACGAGCATAAATAGATATTGCTAACGCCAATGCTGAGAATATCGCGGCAATAGGTAGTAACAATACAAAAATCATTAATAAATCGCTTACCGCTAATGAGCTAAATGCTGTTTTAATTACTTCTAGGTCTGCAAATGCAAGGGCTACCGCTATCCACCCGCCCATACTGAGTACAGTTATAGTTGTTGATGCAATTGAGGTGGTCAGTAAGGTTATAAATTTGCCTAGTACAAGCTCGGTACGCGTAATAGGTGTAAGCAATAAGGTTTCTAATGTACCGCGCTCTTTTTCACCTGCACCTAAATCTATTGCTGGGTACGTAGCACCCATAAGAACTATGGGAATAAGTAGGTAGGGCAAAAAGCCACCTAGTTTTTCACCTAAGTTTTCACGTTTATCGGCGGTATCAACCTTTACTACTTCAATAGGGGTTAAAAGTGCTAAATGAGCTTCTTTTTCAATACCAAAACTGATTAATTTTTCTGTTTGTAATGCATCGCTATATTCTTTGGCGAGCTCTTTTACACGCTGAAATAAAAAGTTGATAGATTTAGCATCATTAAATACCACTTCCCACTTACTTTGCTGGGCATCATTTAAGGCTTGTTTAGCGTTAGTGGGTAAATATATACCCATGTCTATATCACCTGCGATTACCCCTTCTTTTAGCTCTTCGATGCTATTAAAGGTTTTAGCACCTTTATAAAGTTCAAAGCTTTTATGATAAAACACTTTTTCGGTAAATTCTGGCGCGTAGTCGCCATTAATAATGGCGTAGGTATGTACCTTTTGTTCAGCATCGAGTGCCGCTTGAGAGCTAATAAACGCCATAACGGCAAATAATAAGGGAAACACCGCAACGGGTAGAGCGACTACAAACAACAAGGTTTTTTTATCGCGTAAGAGTTCTGTTAATTCCTTTTTAAAAACTTCAAACATCGTGTTTCTCCGTTAAAATATTCATAAACGCTTGGTTTAGCTCTTCACTATTACCTGCCTGTTTGAATTCAGCAAGTGTGCCATCAAAGCAGCTTACGCCTTCATTAATTACCGCAACACGGTCACATAAAAGGGCCACTTCATCTAAATGGTGCGTTGAAAAAATAACAGGCGTGCCTTGCGCCTTTAAGCCTTTTATAAAGTTGATCACTGTTTGTGTGGTCATGATATCAAGGCCTGTTGTTGGCTCATCGAGTACCACCACTTCTGGGTGATGTACCACAGCACGGGCAATATTAGCTTTTTGCTTCATGCCGGTAGATAAGTTTTCTGCACGTTTATCAATAAATTTATGCATGTCGAGCAAAGTAAAAAGCTCTTCACAACGAGCCGCTATTTGCTCTTTGTTCATTCCATGAAGCTTTGCAAAGTATTCAATATTTTCTTTAACGGTCAGACGACCATACAAACCAGTTGAACCGGATAAAAAACCAATAGACTTGCGCCCTACTAACGGCTTTTTAATTATGTCGTTGCCGGCAATAGTTATTGTGCCTTCATCGGGCTTAAGTGCAGTTGAGAGCATACGCAATGTAGTAGTTTTACCCGCGCCATTAGGGCCAAGTAACCCTAACACTTCACCTTTTGCACATTGAAAGCTGACATCTCTTACAGAATGAAAAAAATCTTTATCTTCACGCGGGTCTATATCATCAACTTTATTTTTTTTATGATCCTTGGTTAACTTAAACTTTTTTTTAAGCCCTGCGACTTCTATCATTTTCGTATCCTTCGTTTAGCTCTAAAGTAGTCGGTATTATCATAGAACGATTCATTCTCATTTGCGTCATGCCACCCTGGTACACCTAATAATGGCAATGGAGAAAGCTGTTTGTTATCGGCTAAGCAATGCTCTATTTTTATCTTCTCATAAAGTACTTGGTCTAGGTACTGATATTGAGTAACTAAATCTTTACAAAATATTTCATCCGGTACACTTACAAATAACGCTTTACCCGTTAAACCAATATAGGGTTTTGTAAGCATTTCATAATTAGCGTGGCCAAACATAAAAGGTTGTATTGTTTTGCCCCACTCTTCTCGGTGAGTTATAAATGCAGTTTTCCATTGATGGTCTGTTAAAAGCGTTTGCCACTTAGTATCACTAATGGCAAGCACCACGCCGCACTCGTCAAATAATGTGAGTGCATTACGATGTTTAGTACGTTGCTTTAAGCCATGTTGCGCTATTTCTTGCACGTGGCGCTGATTAATAAGCGCCTTAGTTTTTGGAAACAAACACCAAATAAAGCCACCAAATAAGTCGTGCCAATTTTTACTACGTGTAGGCACTACGCCAGTTTCAAAAATGACTTGCTCGTAATAGCGCTCACCAAAATCAACGTTTGCATCGTCTTCAAACGTTATTGGCAGGTTATTAGCATTAATGGCATTCAAATACACAGTGAACCAATCGGGGGTTGGCCAATCAGTTTGTTTATCAATATTAAACAGTGTTCGTAAGTGCTCAAACGCACCGCTTTTCAAACTACTAACTTGCCATTGCTCGGGCGGAGTAAAGCGCTTCATTTATACCTTTAACAATTTATGCTGTTAATTTGCGGGCAGTTTACCGCAAAAACTGGTTCTAATTAATAGAAGTTAATATACTAATCACATCTTAGAACAAGAATAGAGCTACTATGAAACGATATTTCTCTCTCACACTGATTGCTGGCGCTGTGTTAGCTGGCTGTGCAACAACAAGTATTACACCTACCGATGTAACAAATGGTTACAACAGTATTAAAGCAGATGAACTTGCAGCGCACATTAAAGTGCTTGCCTCTGATGAATTTGGCGGTAGAGCGCCTTCATCTGAAGGTGAAAAGTTAACGCTTGATTACTTAACTACACAATTTAAAGCATTAGGGTTTGAACCTGGTAATGGTGATAGCTTTTTACAAGAAGTGCCGCTTGTTTCATTAGAAGCTGATTCAAATATGGTATTAAGTATTGGTGGTAAAGATTATCAATACAAAAAAGACATGGTTATGGGCAGTAGCCGCATTAGCGCACAAGAAGGGATTGAAAATTCAGAGCTTGCCTTCGTAGGTTACGGTGTAAATGCCCCTGAATATAACTGGAACGATTACGAAGGCCTAGACGTAAAAGGCAAAACTGTTGTAATGCTTGTTAACGATCCGGGTTTTGCTACAAAAGATCCTACGTTATTTACCGGCGATGCAATGACCTACTACGGCCGCTGGACTTATAAATATGAAGAAGCGAGTCGTCAAGGTGCAGCCGGTGCTATCATCATTCACGAAACAGCCCCTGCGTCATACCCGTGGTCAGTGGTTGAAAACTCGTGGAGCGGTGAGCAGTTTGGTTTTCAAAAAGAGAACAACAATATGGACCGCGTTGCGGTTGAAGGCTGGGTAACCACTGATGTAGCTAAAGAGTTATTTGCTAAGGCGGGTCTTGATTTTGAGACTGCAAAAGCCAATGCAGCTAAAGGTGCGTATAACGTTGACATGGGCGATTTAACTGCATCGGTTAATGTTAAAAATACAATTAAAAAATCGGTGTCGTATAACTTTATTGCAACGTTGCCGGGTAGCGAAAAAGCGGATGAACATGTTATTTATTCAGCGCATTGGGATCACCTAGGTACAGATACAACCCGTAAGGGCGACCAAATTTATAATGGGGCACACGATAACGCCACAGGCACTGCGGGGCTAATTGAGGTTGCAGAGGCATTTACTAAGCTACCAAAGCACCCTACACGCTCAATGACATTTTTAGCTGTTACGGCTGAAGAGCAAGGCTTACTTGGATCTAAATACTACGCTGCTAACCCAGTTATTGCTGCCGATAAAACAGTCGCCAATATAAACATGGATAGCCTAAACTTATTAGGTAGAGTAAAAGACATGAACGTAGTAGGTTTAGGTAAGTCGCAAATGGACGACCTACTAGCCAAAGCAGCAAAAGAGCAAGGTAGAACAATAGCGGGCGACCCTAAACCATCATCAGGTGGTTATTACCGCTCTGATCATTTTGCATTTGCAAACATGGGTATTCCGGCTATGTATGCAGGCGGCGGTACTGTTGCTGCTGATGAGGATACAGCAAATTATCGTAAACGTATGAGCTTAGTGCTACGTGGTTGCTACCATCAACCCTGTGACAGATACCGCGATGAGTGGGATTTATCGGGTGCGGTGCAAGACTTACAATTGTTTTATAAAGTAGGCTTTGATATTTCTGAGCAAGCACAATGGCCAGCATGGTACGAAAACTCAGAGTTTCAACGCAAATAATGTATTTAGCCTGAGCGTAGGTTATTTACCATCGAAAAACTCAAACTGAGCTATCGATTTAAATAGATGCAAATGATATTGATTATCATTTGCAAAGTGTATACAGTGTGTCCTAGTTAAACTAAAACTGGGGCACACTTATGATTTTACTCTCTCAAATAGGATTTATTACGCCAGCTTCCAAACGGTTTGTTAGCCAAAATAAACGTTTACTCCTACCACTTTTTTTATTGGTATGTTTAGCTGTTCCTAGTCTTCGCGAAATAACCATTACTGCTCTCAGTGATGCGTTTTTTCAGGTTAGTGTATTTGTAGCGGCTACGTTACTTATTTACTACTACGCAATAGAACATATCCCTCAATTAGAAATGAGCTACTTAAGCGCTAAATCTAAGTCGCTTGAAGTGCTGTTTGCATCCGTTCTTGGCGCTTTACCCGGCTGTGGTGGTGCAATTATTGTGGTTACTCAATACACTAAAGGCCAAGCAAGCTTTGGGGCTATTGTTGCTGTACTTACCGCCACGATGGGAGATGCTGCTTTTTTACTGCTTGCTACGCGCCCCACTGAAGGTTTAACAATAATGGCTATAGGTTTAGTGGTAGGCACACTGTGTGGATTAATAGTTAATGCAATTCACAAACCTGATTTTTTACGTCCCAGCGCACAAGAGCAAAAACACCAAGTAAAAGTTTTGCCCACTAAAATAATAAAAATTAGCAAACCTGTGTGGATGTTTGCCATTATTCCAAGTTTAATCATTGCGTTTTTTATTGCCTTTAATGTGGACTTTAACCAATTTGGTCAATATACCAGCACCGGTATTAGCTTATTTGGTGCAGCAATGGCACTGTTTACGGTTGTTATTTGGGCCTACTCTTCTAAAGGTGAAACCTATAAAGAAATTACCTCTGAAGAGGATGAATGTAATCCGCCTTCAAAGCTTATAAAAGTATTACAAGATACCCATTTTGTAACTGCTTGGGTGGTGGCTTCGTTCATGCTGTTTGAAATATTAGTCAGTGTGGTAGGCCTTGATTTAAAAACCTGGTTTATGCACTACGCCTATTTAGCACCGTTAATTGCAGTCGTCATTGGTTTTTTACCTGGCTGTGGGCCACAAATAATTGTAACCACGCTTTATATACAGGGCATTATTCCTTTTAGTGCATTAGCTGCTAATGCGATTTCAAATGATGGCGATGCGTTGTTTCCTGCCATTGCAATGGCGCCAAAAGCGGCTGTAATTGCTACCTTGTATACCTCTATACCTGCTTTAGTTGTTGGTTACGGGCTTTACTTTTTAAGTTAACAGTTTAAAAAATCATAAGTACAAAAAAGCTCAGCAATTGCTGAGCTTTTTTAATGTTAGCGTATTATTTATACAGAAACAGGTTCAGCCGCTAACTCTTTTGGATTTGGGCCATAATCGTTCTCACCTTCATGTGAGTCTTGCGCAAGGAATACAATTATAACAATCCAGCCAATGATTGGCACTAACCAAAGTAGCTGCCACCAGCCAGAGCGGCCAGTATCGTGTAAACGGCGTGCGCCAGCGCTCAATTGAGGAATTAACAGTGCCAAGCTATAGACAGTACCAATTACAGCTACACCCATTAGCTCATCAACAACACCTAGTACTATGCTGATTAATAAATTTATTAAGTAAAACATCCAAAATGCTTTACGGCGATTACGTCCTGAAAAATCTGCGTAGCTACGCAGCGCGTTCATATAATGTTCCATTACAATTCCTTAGTGTTAGTTTTTATATTCCCTAGCGGGTTTGTTTTATTACCTTTTAGTAACATTTGTATCTTAATTAAAAACACCGCGCTTTAAAACAAAAAACCAGCAAATTGCTGGTTTTTTGTCAGTTTAATTTTTAACTCATTGCCATCATCATTGCCGATGGACTTTCTAGGTACGATTTCCACAAGTTATTAAAGCGAGCAATTGTACCGCCATCAATAACGCGGTGATCGCCTGACCAACTCACTTGCATAATAGCTTTGCTAACAACTTGGCCGCTTTCATCAAAGCGCGGTAAGTGTTGTAACTTCCCTAATGCTACAATAGCAACTTCTGGCTTATTAATAATCGGGGTCGCAATAGTGCCGCCAATTGCCCCAATATTTGAAATGCTAATGGTGCCCCCTTTTAAGTCATCTGGTGCTACTCGCCCCTCGCGTGCTGCATCAGTTAAGCTTGTTAAACTGTTTGCAACTTCAACAATACTCTTAGATTGGCACGATTTAATATTAGGCACTAGCAAACCCACTTTTGAATCCACTGCTACCCCAATATTATGATCGTCAAAGTAGGTAAGCTCAGTGCAATCATCATTTACTTTAGAATTAAGCACTGGGTACTCTTTCATCGCAAGCGATAACGCTTTGATAAAAAATGGCATCATAGTGAGCTTTACACCCTGCGCTTTATATTGCTCTTTTAAACTCGCTCGCAGGGCAATTAATTGCGTTAAGTCTATCTCGTCACTAAAGGTAAAGTGAGGGATTGTAGAGACCGAGGCCATCATTTGCTTTGCCATAGCCGCTTTAATGCCTTTAATTGGCTCTGCTCGCATACCACCGCTTTGTGTTTGTGGCGATTGTGGCTCTTTATTTTGAGTAACGCTGTTTTGAGTAGTAGCACTACTAAGTGGTGATGTATCTATTGTATTAGGTACCTCACCTTTAATAAATTCTTCTATGTCTTGTTTATAAATGCGGCCATTTTTACCACTGCCCGGTACGCACGTTAAATCAACATCAAGCTCTCGGGCTTTGCGCCTTACAGCTGGTGAGGCAACCGCTTTTTTATTAACAACTTTATTTGCTGTTGTCTGCTGCGTTGCTACAGATTTATCTGCCGCTTTACTTTGTGCTTTTACAACAGCTTCGTTTACATCTACATTGGGTTTAGCTGTACTGCCGGCTATGCTCATTTGAAATAACGGGCTATGTACCTGAGCAATTTCACCTTTTTGATAGTAAAGCTTTTGCACTGTCCCTGTGTATTTAGCCGGAATTTGTACCAGTGCTTTGTCAGTCATTACATCACACACAGCTTGATCTTCTTGTATTTCATCGCCCTCGGCCACTAGCCAATCAACTATCTCACACTCAACAATCCCCTCACCAATATCTGGAAGAATAAAATCTTCTAAATGCTCTGACGATGCGTTGTCGCTTTGTGTATTTTGCACTTGCTCTGTGTGTGTTTCATCGCTTTGGCTTTGCTCATCGCCTACATTCATAGCAAACAAGGGTGCATGAACCTGCGCTATCTCCCCTTTTTGATAATACAATTTAGTGATTACGCCATCGTGCACAGCCGGTATTTGCACTAGGGCTTTATCGGTCATCACGTCACAAATGGGTTGATCTTCTTTTACTGTGTCACCCTCTTGTATTAGCCATTCAACCACTTCGCACTCAACAATGCCTTCACCAATATCGGGTAATATAAAATCTTTAGCCATGGTATCCCCTAAAAATCCATTGATTGTTTAATTGCGGCCATTACTTTTAGCGCATCAGGCACATATTCTTTTTCAAGTGCTAATGGGTAAGGTGTATCTAACCCACATACTCGCATAATAGGTGACTCAAGGTGTAAAAAGCACTCTTGCTGAATAGTCGCCGCAATTTCGGCACCAAAGCCATTGGTAATAGGCGCTTCGTGGCTTATCACTAAACGTCCTGTTTTAGTGACCGACTTAGCAATTGTCTCAACATCCCAAGGTAATATGCTTCTAAGGTCAATCACCTCACAACTAATGCCTTGTTCATTGGCTTGTTTTGCTGCGTTTTCAACAATTTCCATTTGCGCGCCCCACGCAAGTACAGTGATATCTGTACCTTCTTGTACTACTTCTGCTTTACCCAGCTCAATGCTGTAATCATCCTCTGGTACTTCGCCGGTAGAAGCGCGGTATAAACGTTTAGGCTCGAAGAAAATAACGGGGTTATCGTCTTTAATACTTGCTCGTAGTAACCCTTTTGCTTGGTACGGGTTACGCGGTACCACTATTTTTAGCCCTGGCGTATGGGCAAAGTATGCCTCTGGCGATTGTGAGTGATATAAGCCCCCCGCAATACCGCCACCATACGGTGTGCGAATCGTTAAATTGCCCACGTTAAATTCATTACCACTGCGGTATCTAAACTTGGCAGACTCATTAACTATTTGGTCAAATGCCGGGAAAATATAATCAGCAAATTGTATTTCAGCAAGTGCAGGCGCGCCAAACGCGGCTAAGCCATTGGCAAAACCTAAAATACCTTGCTCTGTAAGCGGAGTGTTAAATACGCGGTGTTTACCGTACTTTTCTTGCAAACCTGAGGTCGCTCTAAAAACACCACCAAAATAGCCAACATCTTCACCAAAAATACACGCCTGAGGGTGCTCATTCATGGTGATATCGAGCGCAGAATTAATTGCGTGTAGCATGTTCATTTTAGCCATTACTTAATTCTCCCTGCTGTGATTGGGTACGCATCTGGGTGCTGCTTTATATGTGCTTTTAAATCGTTATATTGGCGCTCAAGTGAAGGAATTGGCGTATCGTAAACATCTGATATTAGCTCTTCAAGCGCTGGCTTTTGCACTTTTTCAGCACGTTTAAGGGCGGCTAAAATATCTTCGCGAATAGTGTCTTTCGCTTTAGCATCGTCCTCTTCGTTTAACCACTCTTGTTTGATCAACCATTTTTTAAATTTATCAATTGGGCAAACTTTATGCGTGGCCTCTTCATCTTTTGAGCGGTAACCACTTGGATCATCTGAGGTTGAGTGAGCACCTAATCTGTACGCTATTGACTCAATTAATACCGGCTCGCCCTGCGTTGCTGCAATTTCGCGGGCCTTTTGTGTTGCTGCAAACACGGCTAATGCATCTGAGCCATCAACTCGTATGGTTTTAATGCCATACCCTACGCCTCGCGATGCTATACCATCGCCTTTAAATTGCTCATCTGCAGGTGTTGATATTGCATACCCGTTATTACGTGCAAAAAATATAACAGGGGCTTTGTGTACCGCAGCCATATTTAAACCCGCATGAAAGTCACCTTCAGATGCTGCGCCCTCACCAAAGTAACAAATAGTCACATTATCTATGGTGCTTGCAAGTTCGCCGGTTTTTGCGTCAATGTGTTTTACTTTTTGCCCATAGGCATACCCTGTAGCTTGAGGAATTTGCGTACCGAGGGGCGATGATATGGTCATATAATTTAATTCTTTTGAACCATAATGAATCGGCATTTGGCGGCCTTTTCCTAAATCTAACTCATTAGAAAACATTTGATTCATAAATTGGTCAAGCGTAAATCCGCGGTAATGCAAAGCGGCTTGCTCGCGGTATTGCGCCATAATCATATCATCTTGATCAAGTGCAGCAGCAGAAGCAGTAACAGCGGCTTCTTCACCTAAACATTGCATATAAAAGCTTACGCGGCCTTGGCGCTGCGCGCCTTGCATCCGCTCATCGAGTAGGCGAATAAAACGCATTGTTTCGTATAGTTTAATCGCTGTGAGTTTAGAAATAGTCGGTGCGGTAGCACTAGGATGAATGTCGCCGTCCTCAGTTAAAATACTAAGGGTTGGAATAGTTAGCGCATGACCGTCTATAAACTCGAGGTCGTGGTTAATATTCAGCGATACGTTATTTGGATTACTCATAACCTACCTTCTCTTGTTGTCTGTGATACAGCGCCCCTTTTAAGTTTTTATTATGGGTGAGGCTTGCGAATAAACTTTGCAGCATCTGCGCTGTATTTAATTAAAGCTGCCACCACCTTACGTTAACGTAAGATGTTATTCAACAAGTGTAAGACGAAACAAAAGTAAAATACGATTAAAAAGATGGAAAGTTAACTGTACGCATTTATTAAACTAATAAAAACATACAGTTAAATATTCAAGGCGAGTGGTCTGATGAGTTTTATTAGACGAAATTACTATCTACTTGCATAGGAATAACGGTAAGCAGTGCCCTTTGCCCAAGCGCAACGTGCGCATTTGGAAAAATAATAGCTTCCCCTTCCACATCGGCATAATAAGGGGTATCGCCGTCTGTTGCTAGCAACTCACCTTTAGCAAACCCTGTGAAATTTTCTGCATCATCAGAAAACGGAAAGCTAAAGTCCTGCTGCGTTCTATTAATTGTGCGATGCACGGCAAACAGCTCAAAATCACTTGCATTAAATTGAGGGTATTGGACTTCTTTTTGGCTAATTAATGCAGTTAGCGTTTGCTTGGTTTTTGCAAAGCGAGCCATGTCGTTTTCACCAAACGGTTTAACTTGACCCAGTTCAACGGTAAATGAATCAGCGCCATGAACAAACGAAGAATAGTAACTGAATGTGGTTGCCGGTGATTTCATCATCAATACGGTATTTACACCGCAGCTAAGTAAAAATTGTAACTGCGATTTTTTCCATGGTTTACCATGAAGATAAGGATACACAGCGAATTTTTCATTTTTTGAGCCACGTATAGCAGTATGTAAATCATAATGATAACGTGCACTGCCTTGCTCGCCCCGTGCAAAAAAGTCAGTTACATACTCTTCTAGTTTTGCTGCGCGTTTGCGCTCATCATTCATTGGCACACCCTCAACAGTGTGGTGGCCATTAAACAAACGGTTTAGGTTTTCTTCTACAAAGCGCAGGCCAATATTTATTGATTTTGGATTACCAAATATAAAGAGCACACGCTGATTTAATGCAAGCTCACCTTTTATTATGGTTTTTATTAGCTCGTCACATATTTCTATAGGTGCGGTTTCGTTACCGTGTACAGCGCTTGAAAGCACAACATCTTTTGTTGTTGTACCCTGAGGTTGAAATTCAATAACGCCTGTATCGTGAACGGTTACGCGCGTGCCATTTTCTAAAGCAAATTCACTTGCCTCTAAATGCCATTCATTGTCGCGACTGAGTGTTAAAAAATCGCCGCTATTTATTAGTTCATTTAAATAATCTGGTTTGGCTAACATGATAAGCCCTTTTATAGTGTGAGAGATACAAACAAAAACGGCTGAATAAATCAGCCGTTTCTAAATACTGTAAACCGTGTTAGCTGATCACAGAATCAACTAATTGCTTCGCTTCTTTTTCTAGTAGTGCTAAATGTTCTTCACCTTTGAAAGACTCAAGATAAATTTTATAAATATCTTCAGTACCAGAAGGACGTGCTGCAAACCAGCCGTTTTCAGTCACTACTTTTAAGCCGCCAATGGCCGCATCATTGCCAGGAGCATGAGTCAGTTTTTGTAAAATAGGTTCACCAGCTAATGTATCGGCTTTAACATCGCTTGCACTAAGTGCTTTTAAACGTGACTTTTGCGCACTGCTAGCAGGGGCATCTAAACGCTTGTATAGTGGAGAGCCAAATTCTTGCTCTAGCTCTTTATAAAGCGCTGATGGTGTTTTACCTGTTACTGCGAGTATTTCAGCTGCAAGTAACCCCATAATAAAGCCGTCTTTGTCGGTACACCATACGCTGCCATCAAATCGTAAAAACGCAGCGCCAGCACTTTCTTCGCCACCAAAGGCAAGCTTGCCTTTGTTTAAGCCATCTACAAACCATTTAAAGCCAACCGGCACTTCTTTAACTTTACGCTCATTACGTGCTACTACGCGGTCAATCATTGAGCTAGAAACCAGCGTTTTGCCAATTTCTACACTGCTGTCCCAGTCGCGATGTTTTAATAAATAATCAATCGCTACCGCTAAAAAGTGATTAGGATTCATTAATCCATCTGGGGTAACTATACCGTGGCGGTCGTAATCGGGGTCGTTGCCAATAGCAATATCAAAGTCGTCTTTTAATTTAATTAAATTAGCCATTGAGTAAGGTGATGAACAATCCATACGGATTTTGCCATCTTTATCAAGTGGCATAAATGCAAAACGCGGATCAACACTGTCGTTTACTACGGTTAAATCTAAATTATATTTTTGCGCTATTAATGGCCAAAAGTTAATACCAGAGCCACCTAGCGGGTCAATACCTACTTTAATACCCGCATCGCTAACGGCTTTTAAATTAACGATATTTTCTAAGTCGTTAATGTATGGCGTCATTAGGTCTTCGTATTTAATAAACCCTGAACGCGATGCTTTAGCAAATGGAAACAGCTCAACTTCTACTAAATCTTCTAATAGTAATTGATTTGCTCTGTCTTCAATCCATTTAGTTACGTCGGTATCTGCTGGGCCGCCGTTAGGTGGATTGTATTTAAAGCCACCGTCTTCTGGCGGGTTATGTGAAGGCGTTACCACAATACCATCGGCTAATTCGTTAGGATTTAATTTGTTATGGCAAACAATAGCATGGCTAATGACAGGGGTTGGCGTGTAATCGTGATTTTGCTGGGTGATTACTTGCACCTCATTAGCCACTAATACTTCTATGGCAGAGTTAAAAGCAGCTTCACTTAATGCATGCGTATCTTTACCTAAAAAAAGCGGACCAAAAATGTCGTTTTGCTTTCTGTAGTCACAAATAGCTTGTGTAATGGCTAAAATATGAGATTCGTTAAACTTAACATCGTAAGAGCAACCACGGTGACCCGACGTACCAAAAGCAACACAATGCTCTGGGTTTTGCTCTAAGTCTGGCTCATTTAAGTAATAAGCCGATACCAGTTTTGGTACGTTAACTAAAGTTGAATGTGGCGCAGTTTTCCCAGCACCTGAATGAATAGCCATGTTTATTTCCTTACAAGTAATCGCGAATTTCTTCTGCTTGCTCTGCTGAATAACCTAAGCACAGCGCAACCTCGTGTAGCATCATTTTTTTACGTGTCGTGTTTGAATTTGTCATCACCCAGTACTCACTGTCGGTAATGTTTTTAGGGTTCATACTACTGCCGCTATTAACTAAGTCTTCTTTGCTGGTTGCAAAGTAAACGCGGTCGCGCCCTTTTATATCAAGCACAGCACTAAACTCTTTTTTATGTGTTCTATAAAAAGCACTTAAAATAAATAAAAACCTGCCTACCACCCCTTTTTGCATTGCTAGTTCTTCTTTATTTAGAATATTAAATACATTAGCGTTTGTTTGCTTCACGGGTGTGACAACCTCTTGCTCTTGGCTGTCGTTAGTAGCTGGCGTGTCGTCAAGTGGGGCTTGAGTAGCTGTTTGATTGTTTTGATTGTTCTTAGCAACGGGAGTGTTGTCATCACCGTTTAGATTTAATAAACGACGTAAAATAGTGGATGCGCTTTCGCCAATACTTTGTGTATTGCTAGCAATATACTGATATAACTCGTCGTCTATGTCGATTTGTTTCATGTTGTTCCTGTCATTACGGGCCACATTTTTTCTTTCCCCGTGATTATACCCAAACCAAATATAAATGCGAGTTACAACAAGCACTCGCACAAACATAACCTATAAACGCGCTAATAAAGGTGTGTTGATTATTTGCTTATAAACCCAATGTAGTAATTAACAGCTTTTAAAAGTACTACCCATATTATTATCTCCATTAGGCTGGTAACACCAAAGAGCCCATAACTGGCGTAAAAATAAACGGTGTTACCCCATAAAAGGCGCGTGCAGAGCAGTTAACCGTTATATCTTTTGCTTTTTAGGGCAATGCTCGGCAAACTAAGCCAAAATTTTAGGAGGCGGTCATGCTATTAAACTATAAACAATACGGTGAAGGTCCGGATGTAGTGATCATTCATGGTTTATTTGGCTCTTTAGAAAACCTAAATGTTATTGCAAAACCATTGAGCGAGCACTTTAGGGTAACGAATGTAGATTTGCGTAACCATGGCGCTTCACCGCACAGTAATGAAATGAACTACCCTGCAATGGCCGCAGATATTGTTGAGCTAATGAACGCGTTAAATATTAACAATGCGCACCTGATTGGCCACTCAATGGGCGGTAAAGTGGCAATGGAAGTGGCGCTAATGCATAGCCAAAAAGTAAATAAGCTGGTGGTACTTGATATTGCCCCTGTGAGTTACCCTGCCCGCCACACACAAATTATTAATGCACTAAAAAAAGTGGCAACTAGCCAGGTTACTGATAGAAAACAAGCTGATGCTATTATGAGCGAGTACATTAATGAGCTAGGTGTTAGGCAGTTTTTACTAAAAAGCTTAGCTAAAAACGACGATGGACAGTACAAATGGCGATTTAATTTAGATGTACTTGATGAAAAATATTCGACAATCACAGCCAATGTTAATGAAAACAATTCTTGTTTGTGCGATACTTTGTTTATCAAAGGCAACGATTCTGATTACATACTGCCAGAATACCGCGATGAAATAACAAAGCGCTTTAAAAATACACGAGCAAAAATTATACACGGTGCAGGACATTGGCTTCATGCTCAAAAACCCGCTGCAGTTAATAAAGCAATAAATGACTTTTTAACAGGGCTTTAATGCAATTTTAATCATGTGTTTTTGGTTATCCGTACTAAATTAATGCATATTTATATGCTATAGTACGCGCCGTTTAATTTAAAGGTTATACGTTGATGGTCAGTCAGTTTATTAACGAATTTGATACCCTAGGGTTGTACTTTGGCTTAGCCGGTATTTTTGTATTCATCGGCCTGGCAATTAAAGACGTACTTAATAGTGGTAACGTACCTAAGTTTGGTCGCTACATTGTGTGGGGCGTCCTCTTTTTAGGGTGTTCTGGCTTTATTGCGAAAGGACTTATACAAGTTTTTTGGCAAGGTGCAGGTGTAGGTTAGGCATGGCGAAGTCAGAAACAGATAGAACAACTCCCGATTTATTTGAATACGAAAAGCGCCCAGGCAGGCCTAAAACGAACCCTTTACCAAGGGATATGCAGTTAAAGGTTAATAAACGTAATCAAATAAAACGAGATAAAGCACGCGGTTTAAAGCGTGTAGAATTTAAAGTTTCATCACAGTTATATCAGGCACTGAGTGATATGGCAGATGCACAAAATATTAGCCGTAGTGCGCTGATTGAAACAATTTTACAAGAAAGATTGGCTATTGATAGATAAAAGGTTTGAAGTCCATGGCAAGTGTAGGCATTTTTTTCGGAAGTGACACAGGTAATACAGAACACGTAGCAAAAATGATCCAAAAAGAATTGGGTAAAAAGCTTGTGGCTGTACACGACATTGCAAAAAGCTCTAAAGAAGAGATTGCAGAGTTCGATTTAATCTTATTCGGTATTCCTACTTGGTACTACGGTGAAGCACAATGTGATTGGGATGACTTTTTCCCTGAGCTTGAAGAAGTAGACTTTGAAGGTAAGCTAGTGGCTATTTTTGGTTGTGGCGACCAAGAAGACTACGCAGAATACTTTTTAGACGCTATGGGTATGATCAACGATATCGTTACCGAGCGCGGTGCTATTGTGGTTGGCCATTGGTCTAGTGAAGGCTACGACTTTGAAGCATCTAAAGGTATGGCTGATGACACGCACTTTGTAGGCTTAGGTATTGATGAAGACCGCCAACCTGAATTAACAGAACAACGTGTTAAAGCATGGTGCGCACAAGTATATGATGAAATGTGCTTAAGCGAACTAGCAGACTAACCTCCCCCCCTTTTATCGCTAACTGTTTAAATAATTATCAAACAGTTAGCGACTTTAGAATTAATAGCAAAATTGATCAATTGTTCTTTGCACTCAGTGCTTAGGCGCGTTATCCTTGTTATTGCTAATGTGTCGTGTGCATCTGTAAGAGATGTCTAGTATAACCAAACAAATTTGAGACAGATTTAATGACTGATCATAACTTGGAACTTAAAAAAGCCGGTTTAAAAGTAACTTTACCGCGTATTAAAATCTTAGAAATTCTACAATCTCCAGATAACCAACACATCAGCGCTGAAGATGTATACAAAATTCTTTTAGATTTAGGTGAAGAAATTGGTCTTGCGACTGTTTACCGTGTATTAAACCAATTTGATGACGCAGGTATTGTAAGCCGTCACCATTTTGAAGGCGGAAAGTCAGTATTTGAACTTTCTGGCAGCACTCACCACGACCACCTAGTGTGTTTAAAATGTGGTAAAGTTGTTGAATTTGAAGATGACTTAATTGAACGTCGCCAGTTAGAAATAGCCGAAGAAAACGGTATTACACTAACAAATCACTCTTTATACCTATACGGTGAGTGTCAAGACAAAGCAGCGTGTAAAGCATTTAGCGATTCAAATAGCTAATAACGCGCTATAGTAATAAAAAAACCTGCTATTGCAGGTTTTTTTGTGTTTAAAATTAAACATTTAAACTGTGTTTAATGCCAATTTGCAATAATGAGATATTATGCAAATTGGTATTATAAAAGCGTTACTGCTTCTCGATTTTAGCCCATGAATCTCTAAGACCAACCGTTTGGTTGAATACTAAATTTTCTGACTTTGTATCACGTGAGAAATAGCCAGTACGCTCAAACTGGAAGCCTTGAGCCGGTTCGGCTTTAGCAAGCGATGCTTCTAGTTTTGCATTTTCTAATACAACTAACGAATTAGGATTAAGTGTCGATTCGAACTCTTCAGCTGCACCTGGGTTTGGTACATTAAATAAACGGTCATACAATCTAACTTCTGCATTAACCGACTCAGGCGCAGAAACCCAATGAATAACCCCTTTTACTTTACGGCCGTCACTTGGGTTTTTACCTAATGTTTCGTTGTCGTAAGTACAGTAAATAGTGGTAATTTCACCATTTTCATCTTTTTCTACACGCTGGGCTTTAATTACATAAGCACCACGTAAGCGTACTTCTTTATCAAGTACTAAGCGTTTAAATTTATTATTCGCTTCTTCGCGGAAATCTTCACGCTCAATGAAAAGCTCACGAGTAAACGGTACTTCACGACGCCCCATTTCTTCTTTATTAGGGTGGTTAGCTACCGACAATGTTTCTACATTATCTGTATCAAAGTTTTCTATTACAACTTTAACTGGATCGAGTACTGCCATTGCGCGTGGTGCGTTTTCATTTAAGTCTTCACGGATACACGCTTCAAGCATGCCCATTTCAACCATGTTTTCTTGCTTAGTCACACCGATACGTAAACAGAACTCACGTATTGAAGCCGGTGTATAACCACGACGACGTAAACCAGCAATAGTTGGCATACGTGGGTCATCCCACCCTTCTACATAGTTATTTACAACTAAGTCGTTTAGCTTACGCTTAGACATAATTGTGTATTCAAGATTTAAGCGCGAAAACTCAATTTGCTTTGGGTGGCACTCAAGGCTGATATTATCAAGTACCCAGTCGTATAAACGACGGTTATCTTGAAACTCAAGTGTACACAATGAATGGGTTATCCCCTCAAGCGCATCAGAAATACAATGTGTGAAGTCATACATTGGGTAAATGCACCACTTGTCACCTGTTTGATGGTGATGAGCAAAACGAACGCGATAAATAATTGGATCGCGAAGCACCATAAATGAGCTTGCCATATCAATTTTAGCGCGTAGCACACACTCACCTTCTTTGAATTCACCCGCGCGCATTTTTTCAAACAATGCGAGGTTTTCTTCTACTGAGGTGTCTCTGTATGGGCTGTTTTTACCCGGTTCTTTTAACGTACCGCGATACTCGCGTGCTTGTTCGGCCGTTAAAAAACAAACGTACGCTAAGCCTTTTTCAATAAGCTCTACTGCATAGCCGTATAGGGTATCAAAATAGTTTGACGAATATTTTATCTCACCACTCCAGTTGAAGCCTAACCACTGCACGTCTTCTTTGATTGAATTAACGTAGTTAATATCTTCTTTTTCTGGGTTTGTATCATCAAAACGTAGGTTACATAAACCATCGTAATCTTTTGCAATGCCAAAATTCAAACAAATTGATTTTGCATGGCCAATATGTAAAAAGCCATTTGGTTCAGGTGGAAAACGTGTATGCGTAGTTGCATGTTTGCCACTTGCTAAATCTTCATCAATTCGAGTTCTTATAAAGTTACTTGGGCGATTCTCAATTTCCGCCATAGGAGTGCGATCCTCTGAATATTCGTGATAACAAAACTAATGCATTATTACAAAAACAAACACTAACATACAGCACTAGATGCGGGTTTATTCTAGTTATTATGGCAATGGTGCATTAGTTTATTACTTAAATTTGTTTTAGCGCAATATTTGAGTCATGAAAGGCATTTATAGTACCTAAAAACTTAAGCTCCTTAAAAGGATTCAAAGATGGCCAGTTCTACACAACACAGAGTCTATATACCAACAAATGCGCGAGCTAATCACTATTTACTCGCTGAAATTACACCCACTGATGACTTTTACACTAGTTTTAGCGATATCGATAGTTGCTATACCCGCATTGCCAAGCAACTATTTGCAGGCTGTGATGAATACGAGCTACATAATGTACACCTACTCGCTAACGACAAATTACCCGTTGTCAGATTTCATGATGAGTCGTATCAATTAGAAACAGCTAAGCAAATGTTGTTTTTTTACAACCCGCGTTACCACGAGGCGCACAAACTACACTACACCCCTACTTTTAAAAGTAAAAAAATTCGCTTGTTATTTTTAGCCACCGGTGATGATTTACGCGCAAGCTCGGCACAATTTCACAGCAGGGTACAAAAAGTGTTAGATAATTTACAAACACAATTATTTATTGAACAACCCCAGTTTAAGCTTCGCGATCATCAGCATTTAACCTATGACTTATTTGCCAAGAGTAAAGGCTGCAACCAAAGTTACGGCTACAAACTTAGAAGCCTATACCCCCGTTATTTAGCTCGCCAATGTAAAATACCCGCCGAGCATGCAGAAATGACCTATGCAACGTTTTCTATACCGGTTTCGCGCGGCATTAAAACGCAATTTCAAAGCTTAATAAATAAAAATAATTACACTGAGTTTTATAACTACTTTGCCCAATCATTTAAAGGGTGCTGCGAGCGATACGAATTATCTCACGGCGCTATGGTTGCTAATGGTGCAAGGCCCATAGTGCGTAATAGCCAAATAGATAAAAATGATGGGAATGCAGAATTACAAAAAATAAGTTTTGATGTGAATGGCACAGCCACGCAAATACATATTTTTTTCAATGCTGAAAAGTTAGTTGAGTCACTACATTTTGTGATTGTTGCCACCCATAAAGATAAACATGAAATGGGCTACGGCCGCTTTATGAATCAAGTAGAAAAAACAATACACGCTATGTGCTCAGAGCTGGCAATAAATAAAGAACGACAAGATTTATCAGTACGGTTTTTTCAACACATTAGTTACCCATACTAATTTTTAAGCCAATAACAAAAAGGCTCGCAAATGCGAGCCTTTTTAAAGATTAAGCAAACTGATTACCAGCCTGTTTTCTCTTTAAGTGCTTTACCGATATCAGCAAGTGAACGTACAGTTTGTACGCCAGCAGCTTCTAGTGCAGCAAATTTCTCATCAGCAGTACCTTTACCGCCTGCGATGATTGCGCCAGCGTGACCCATACGCTTACCTTCTGGTGCAGTTACACCAGCAATGTAAGAAACAACAGGCTTAGTTACGTTAGCTTTAATGTACTCTGCAGCTTCTTCTTCTGCAGTACCACCAATTTCACCAATCATTACGATTGCTTCAGTTTGTGGATCTTTTTCGAACATTTCTAGCACGTCGATAAAGTTAGTACCTGGGATTGGGTCGCCACCAATACCAACACACGTAGACTGACCAAAACCAGCGTCTGTAGTTTGTTTAACCGCTTCGTACGTTAAAGTACCAGAGCGAGAAACAATACCTACTTTACCAGGCTTGTGGATGTGACCAGGCATGATACCAATCTTAGTCTCACCAGGAGTGATAACACCTGGACAGTTAGGACCGATCATACGAACACCAGAGTTATCAAGCTTAACTTTAACGTCAACCATGTCTAGCGTTGGGATACCTTCAGTGATACAAACGATTAGCTCGATGCCCGCATCGATAGCTTCTAAGATTGCATCTTTACAGAACGGTGCTGGTACGTAGATAACTGACGCTGTTGCGCCTGTTTCTTTAACTGCATCGCGTACTGTGTTGAATACTGGAAGACCAAGGTGCGTTTGACCGCCTTTACCTGGGCTTACACCACCAACCATTTGTGTACCGTACTCAAGCGCTTGCTCAGAGTGGAAAGTACCTTGGCCACCAGTGAAACCTTGACAGATAACTTTTGTATCTTTATTGATTAATACAGACATTATTTGCCCTCCGCAGCAGCTACAACTTTCTCAGCAGCGTCTGTTAGTGATTCAGCAGCGATGATATCTAGGCCAGAGTTCTTAAGAACGTCACGACCTAATTCAGCGTTAGTACCTTCTAAACGTACAACTACAGGCACGTTTACACCTACTTCTTTAACTGCGCCAATGATACCTTCAGCAATCATGTCACAACGTACGATACCACCAAAGATGTTAACTAAAACAGCTTTTACGTTATCGTCAGAAAGGATGATTTTGAATGCTTCAGAAACACGCTCTTTAGTCGCGCCGCCACCAACATCTAGGAAGTTAGCTGGCTTGCCGCCGTGTAGGTTTACGATGTCCATAGTACCCATCGCTAGGCCTGCACCGTTAACCATACAACCTACGTTACCATCTAGTGCTACGTAGTTAAGCTCGAAGCTTGCTGCGTGAGCTTCACGTGCATCTTCTTGAGATGGATCGTGCATTTCACGGATTTTTGGTTGACGGTAAAGTGCATTACCATCGATACCAATTTTGCCGTCAAGACAGTGAAGGTTACCTTCGTCTGTGATTACTAACGGGTTGATTTCAAGAAGAGCGAAATCAAAATCGTTGAACATGTTGCCAAGACCCATAAAGATCTTAACGAACTGCTTCATTTGTGTAGGGTTAAGACCCAGTTTAAAACCTAACTCACGTGCTTGGTAAGCTTGAGGACCCACTAATGGATCGATCTCTGCTTTGTGGATAAGCTCTGGAGTTTCTTCAGCAACAGTTTCAATTTCAACACCGCCTTCAGTAGACGCCATGAAAACAACTTTGCGAGAAGCACGGTCAACAACTGCACCTAAGTACAATTCGTTAGCGATATCTGTACAGCTTTCTACTAAAATTTTAGCAACAGGCTGACCATTTTCGTCTGTTTGGTAAGTAACTAAGTTTTTACCTAACCAGTTTGCAGCGAATTCTTTTACTTCTTCGATTGTTTTAACTAGCTTAACACCGCCAGCTTTACCACGGCCACCTGCGTGAACCTGAGTTTTAACAACCCACATATCACCGCCAATTTTTTCGGCAGCTGCTGCAGCTTCTTCAGGTGTATCGCAAGCGAAACCTTGAGAAACTGGTAAACCATATTCGGCAAAAAGTTGTTTTGCCTGATACTCATGCAAATTCATGATGCTTTATCCAATTTTTTATACTAAAAGAGCTGAATATTTATGCAAATAAACAGCTATCCCAAATTGCGCACCTAGTATAGATCCCAAGGCTTAACATGAAAACCCCAGTAACACCAAAGGCGCAAAAAAAAAGCTGTGAATTGTCATTCACAGCTTATATTTCATACTACTCGATTAAACATCCAGTAATAAGCGAGTTGGATCTTCAAGTAACTCTTTAATAGTTACTAAGAAACCAACAGATTCTTTACCATCGATTTGGCGATGATCGTAAGATAGTGCCAAATACATCATAGGAAGAATTTCAACTTTACCATTTACAGCCATAGGACGCTCTTGGATTTTGTGCATACCCAAGATTGATGACTGTGGTAAGTTAATAATAGGCGTAGAAAGTAACGAACCAAATACACCACCGTTAGTAATGGTAAAGTTACCACCTGTCATATCGTCAAGTGTTAGTTTACCGTCACGGCCTTTAAGGGCTAATTCACGAATACCTTTCTCGATTTCAGCAACAGATAGCTTGTCGCAATCTTTAAGTACTGGTGTAACTAAACCACGTGGTGTAGATACAGCGATGCTGATATCAAAGTAATTGTGGTAAACAATATCGTCACCATCAATTGATGCATTTACGTCAGGGAAACGCTTAAGTGCTTCAGTTACTGCTTTCACGTAGAAAGACATAAAGCCTAAACGAATACCGTGACGCTTCTCGAATACTTCTTGGTATTGCTTACGAAGGTCCATGATAGGTTTCATGTTTACTTCGTTAAACGTAGTTAACATTGCTGTTGAGTTTTTCGCTTCTAATAAACGATTAGCAATGGTTTTACGTAAGCGCGTCATTGGTACACGTTTTTGTGTACGGTCACCCATAGGTGCAGCAGGTGCTGAAGCGGCTTCTTTTTTAGCAGCTGGAGCAGGTGCTTTTAAGAAAGTATCAACGTCTTCTTTAGTTACACGGCCGTTCTTACCTGTGCCTTTAATTTTAGACGCATCAAGCCCTTTTTCAGCGATTAAACGACGTACAGACGGCGTTAACACATCTGAGCTATCGTTAGACTCACTTGCAGCAGGCGCTTCTTCTGCTTTAGCTGCAGGTGCCGCTGGAGCGCCGCCCGCTTTAACGTTACCAATAACTTGTTCGCCAAGTACAGTATCGCCTTCTGCGTTTAGTTGCTCGCCCATGATACCGTCTTCTTGAGCTACTACTTCAAGAACAACTTTATCAGTTTCAATATCTACCAAGTTTTGGTCGCGAGTTACCGCTTCACCTGGTTGTACATGCCATGTAGCAATTGTTGCGTCTGCAACTGATTCTGGAAGTACAGGTACTTTAATGTCCACTTCTTTACCTTCTGATGCTGGAGCTGATTGCGCCGCAGGCGCGTCTTCTGATTTTTCAGGTGCGGCTTCTTCTTTAGCCGGAGCACTGTCACTTGCTGGTGCTGCATCAGCATCACCAAGTAAACCGATAACTTGGTCGCCAAGTACCGTTGCACCTTCTTCTTGTGATATTTCAGTAATTACACCATCATTTTGTGCAACCACTTCTAAAACCACTTTATCTGTTTCAATGTCTACTAAGTTTTGGTCACGGCTTACTTTGTCGCCTACACTTACATGCCATGTAGCAACGGTAGCATCTGCAACCGACTCAGGAAGAACAGGAACTTTAATTTCTGTGCTCATTGCTTATCCTTTCTTTTGTATAGTAAGCGCGTCTGCAACGAGCGCTTGTTGTTCTTTAGTATGTACTGACATGTAACCACACGCTGGAGATGCCGACGCCTTACGCCCTGCGTAAGTCAATTTAGCACCCTGTGGGATTGCATCAATAAAGTGATGTTGCGAACAGTACCAAGCACCTTGGTTTTGTGGCTCTTCTTGACACCAAACAAAATCAGTAACGTGTTGGTAACGTTCCATAATCGTGTCCATTTCTGCATGTGGGAACGGGTATAACTGCTCCACACGTACAATAGCAATGTTGTCTTGCTCAAGCTTACGACGCTCTTGTAATAGTTCGTAATAAACTTTACCGCTACAAAATACTACGCGTTCTACTTTCTCAGGGTTAATATCATCGATTTCGTCGATCATATTATGGAATACACCTTGTGAAAGTTCTTCAAGTGAAGATACCGCAAGTGGGTGACGAAGTAGTGATTTTGGTGTCATTACAATCAATGGACGTCGAAGTGGTCTAACTGATTGACGACGTAGCATAGCGTAAACTTGTGCAGGTGTTGAAGGAACACACACTTGCATGTTGTGATCGGCACAAAGCTGTAAAAAACGCTCTAAACGTGCAGAACTATGCTCTGGACCTTGACCTTCATAACCATGCGGAAGCAAACATGTTAAGCCACATAAACGGCCCCACTTTTGCTCACCAGAGCTTAAGAACTGGTCAAATACGACTTGTGCACCATTTGCGAAGTCACCAAACTGGGCTTCCCAAAGGACTAATGATGTAGGTTCAGCTGTTGCATAACCATATTCAAAAGCAAGTACCGCTTCTTCTGATAAAACAGAATCAAATACTTCAAAAGTACCTTGGTCTTCACTTAAATTTTGAAGAGGTAAGTAAGTTGAACCATCCGACTGGCTATGTACTACAGCATGGCGGTGGAAGAAAGTACCACGCCCTGAGTCTTGGCCAGTTAAACGTATATCTGTGCCTTCAGAGGCAATTGTTGCATAAGCAAGTGTTTCTGCCATACCCCAATCTAGTGGTTTTTCGCCACTTGCCATAAGCTTACGGTCATCGTAAATCTTTTTAACACGAGACTGTGCTTTATATTGCTCAGGGAACTGCGCAACTTGTTCGCCAAGTGCTTTTAGCTTATCTACCGGTACGCTTGCGTCGTACTCAACATTCCACTCATGGCCAACATATTTTGCCCAATCAGATGAGTGCGAAGTTTCTGGCTGAATTTCTTCAACAACACAGTTACCTTCATCTAAGCCGTTACGGTATTCATCAGCTAATGCTTTAATTTCACTCTCAGTGAATGAGCCTTCAGACATAAGTTGATCAGCGTAAATTAAACGCGGAACCGCATGCTTTTTAATTTTTTGGTACATAAGAGGCTGTGTTGCATTAGGCTCATCAGCTTCGTTATGACCATGGCGGCGATAACATACTAAATCGATGACTACGTCACGTTTAAACTGGTTTCTAAAATCAAGTGCAAGTTGTGTAACAAATGCAACGGCTTCAGGGTCATCAGAGTTAACGTGGAAGATTGGTGACTGAACCATTTTAGCAATGTCAGTACAGTAATCTGTAGAACGTACGTCGTCTTGTTTTGAGGTTGTAAAACCAACTTGGTTATTTACAACAATACGGATACTACCACCACATGAGAAGGCATTTGTTTGCGACAAATTAAATGTTTCTTGTACAACACCTTGGCCTGTAATCGCTGAGTCACCGTGGATAGTAATAGGTAATGCTTTGCTACCTGAACTGTCACCTAAACGGTCTAAACGTGCTCTTACTGAGCCCATAACCACAGGATTAACAATTTCTAGGTGAGAAGGGTTAAACGCAAGTGCCATATGAACATTGCCACCTTTGGTCGCAAAGTCAGATGAATAACCCATATGGTATTTAACGTCACCAGAGCTTAACGTGTCTTTGTGTTTACCAGCAAACTCATCGAATAATTCAGATGGGTTTTTACCTAACACATTAACTAGTACGTTTAAGCGACCACGGTGGGCCATACCAATAACAGCTTCTTTTTGCCCGCTTTCGCCGGCACGGTGAATAAGTTCTTTAAGCATAGGAACTAACGCATCACCACCTTCAAGTGAGAAACGCTTAGCACCAGGGAACTTTGCACCTAAATATTTTTCAAGACCATCTGCTGCGGTTAATCCTTTAAGGATACGCAGTTTTTCTTCTTTAGAAAAAGTAGGTCGTGATTGAACAGATTCTAAACGCTGTTGTAACCAACGCTTCTCTTCTGTTGATGTGATGTGCATATACTCAGCACCAATAGAACCACAATAGGTGGTTTTAAGTGCCTGGTATAGTTCACCTAAAGGCATAGTATCGCGGCCTACGGCAAACGATCCTACGTTAAATTCGCGGTCAAAATCAGCTTTAGATAAGTCGTGGTATTCTAGCTCTAAATCTCGAACACGCTCTCGTTGCCAAATGCCTAATGGATCTAGGTTAGCATTTTGGTGTCCTCGAAAGCGGAAAGCATTAATAAGTTGTAGTACTTTAACCTGTTTAAGGTCACCGCCACTACCCTCTGCTACCACTACCTCTCTATGCTTGTTTTTAGCAAGCGCCGCAAACTGTGAACGAACTTCTGAATGCTTTACTTCAACATCCACACCATCTACTTTTGGTAATTGTTCGAACACTTCTCGCCATTCTTCTGGCACAGAAGTCGCATCATCTAAATACGCTTCATAAAGCTCTTCTACATAAGCAACGTTGCCGCCGTTTAAATGTGAAGATTCTAGCCATGCCTTCATCACACCTTCGTGCATTTATAAGCCCTTTTCTTTAGCGCAGAAATTAATAGTTGTCATAACAAGATGGCTAATAAAAATATTAGCCATCTTACGTTACTAAGTGATTAAACCGCGCGGTTTAATAACATAGATTTAATTTGTCCAATTGCTTTGGTCGGGTTGAGACCTTTAGGACAAACGCTAACACAGTTCATGATACTGTGGCAACGGAACACACTGAACGCATCGTCTAAGTCTGCTAAACGTTCTTCAGTTGCCGTATCGCGGCTATCAGCCAAGAAACGGTAAGCATGAAGAAGGCCTGCTGGACCAATGAACTTGTCTGGATTCCACCAGAACGAAGGACACGATGTAGAACAACATGCACATAAAATACACTCGTAAAGTCCATCTAATTTATCACGTTCTTCAATAGATTGAAGACGCTCACCAGCCGCTGGCTGATCGTTAATTAGGTATGGTTTAACTTTTTCGTACTGAGTGTAGAACTGACTCATGTCAATAACAAGGTCACGTACCACAGGTAAGCCAGGTAAAGGACGAATTACAATAGTACCTTTGCCGCCTTTTTGCAGCGTAGATAATGGTGTAATACATGCTAAACCATTTTTACCATTCATGTTAACGCCATCAGAGCCACACACGCCTTCACGACATGAGCGACGGAATGATAATGTTGGATCTTGCTCTTTTAATAATAAAAGTGCATCCAATACCATCATGTCCTGACCTTCCTCTGTTTGCAAAGTATATTCTTGCATACGAGGTGCGTTATCAACATCCGGATTGTAACGATAAACTGAAAATTGTACTTGTGCCATCGTCTCGCTCCTAGTAGGTACGTGCTTTAGGTGGGAACGCTTCACGCGTCTTAGGCGCGTAGTTTACGTCACGCTTGCTCATTTCATCCGTTACCGGATTGAATACTGAGTGACATAACCAGTTTTCGTCATCACGATCTGGGTAGTCAAAGCGAGAGTGTGCACCACGGCTTTCAGTACGGAAGTTTGCAGCTACTGCAGTTGAGTAAGCTGTTTCCATTAAGTTGTCTAGTTCAAGACATTCGATACGCTGCGTGTTGAAGTCTGATGATTTATCATCAAGACGTGCATGCTGCAGACGTTCACGAATTTCTTTAAGCTCTTTAAGACCTGTCGCCATAGACTCACCTTCACGGAATACCGAGAAGTTAAGCTGCATACATTGTTGTAGGTCTTTTTTGATTTGAACTGGGTCTTCACCTTGGCCAGCCGTTGAATTTTCCCAACGGTTAAAGCGTGCAAGAGACGCGTCAATATCAGATGCTGTCGGTGCTTTAGTAATTTCAACTTCGTTTAGGTATTTACCTAGGAAGTTACCCGCAGCACGGCCAAATACAACTAAATCAAGTAATGAGTTACCACCTAGGCGGTTTGCACCATGTACAGATACACAGGCAATTTCACCTACTGCAAATAAGCCTTCTACTACTTTTTCGTTGCCGTTAGCATCGATTTGTAGCGCTTGACCATTTACGTTAGTTGGAACACCACCCATCATGTAGTGACAAGTTGGTATTACTGGAATTGGCTCTTTAGCAGGGTCAACGTGTGCGAAAGTTTTAGCAAGGTCACATACGCCTGGTAGACGTAAGTTAAGCGTTTCTTCACCTAAGTGGTCAAGTTTCAGCTTAAGGTGTGGACCCCAAGGACCATCACAGCCACGGCCTTCACGGATTTCAGTCATCATTGAACGTGCTACAACGTCACGAGACGCTAGGTCTTTAGCGTTTGGTGCATAACGTTCCATGAAGCGTTCGCCATCTTTATTTAAAAGATAACCACCTTCACCACGACAACCTTCCGTTACAAGTGTACCAGCGCCTGCAATACCCGTTGGGTGGAATTGCCACATTTCCATATCTTGCATAGCAACGCCTGCACGGGCTGCCATACCAACACCATCACCCGTATTAATGTGAGCATTGGTTGTTGATGCGAAAATACGACCAGCACCGCCGGTTGCAAGTACAACAGCTTTTGATTTGAAGAAAGTGATTTCACCTGTTTCAATCTCAATTGCTGTACAGCCTACTACATCGCCATTGTCGTTTTTAACTAAATCTAGTGCATACCACTCAGAGAATACATTAGTTTGGTTTTTAACGTTTTGTTGGTATAGAAGGTGTAATAAAGCGTGACCAGTACGGTCAGCTGCTGCTGCAGTACGTGCAGCTTGTTCACCACCAAAGTTTTTCGATTGACCACCGAAAGGACGTTGGTAAACACGGCCATTTTCAAAACGAGAGAATGGTAAACCCATGTTTTCTAATTCAGTAATAGCTTCTGGGCCTGTTTGACACATGTATTCGATAGCGTCTTGGTCACCGATAAAATCGGAACCTTTAACGGTATCGTACATATGCCATTCCCAGTTGTCTTCGTGTGAATTACCTAGCGCTACTGTAATACCACCCTGTGCAGATACAGTGTGTGAGCGTGTTGGGAATACTTTAGATATTAATGCACACGTTTTGCCAGATTCGGTAATGGCAAGAGCGGCGCGCATACCAGCACCACCTGCACCAATTACTACGGCGTCAAATTCACGAACAGAATATTTCACTTAAACACCCCATAAAACGATTAGACCAATAGCTACGTAAGCAACGGCCATCAGGTTTAATACAAAGCCTAAAACAGCGCGTAGTTTAGCGTTTTTAACGTAATCCGTTAAAACTTGCCAAAGGCCAATGCGGGTATGAACCATCATGCATACAAGAGTAATAAGTGTAAAACCCTTCATTGCTAGATTAGAGAATAGGCCTGTCCAGGCTTCGAAAGTGACTTCTGGCGTTGCTAAAAAATAGCCGATAATAAAAATCGCGTATGCGGTGATTACTAGTGCCGTGGTACGTAAAGATACGAAATCTTGTACACCATCACGTTTAAGAGTTGCTTGATTTAAGACCATATCCACACCCCTGCCAGTACGGCAAATACAACGCCAAGTGCCATTGCAATTTTAGCGCTAAGGTTACCTGATTCAAGTTCTTCCCAGTGGCCCATATCCATAATGATGTGACGGATACCACCAATAAGGTGATAACCCAATACAGAAAGTGTGCCCCAAGCTATGAATTTGGCAATGAATCCGCTAAACAGACCCTTGACGAATTCAAAACCTTCAGCTGAAGAAAGAGACTCAGACCAAGCCCAAATGACAAACGTTAAAGCAAAAAATAATGCAACACCGGTGACGCGGTGAAAGATTGATGCTTTAGCCGTTGCCGGCATAGATATAGTTGTTAGATCTAGATTTACAGGTCTTTGCTTTTTCACAGTTACTTGCCCATCTTGCTCACATTGGAGCTCATCTACTTGTTTTTCTAAAACCCACCAAAATTTCTGGTGGAACTATCAAAGTAAACGTGTCAATACAGCAAAAGTTCACAAATCTGCAAAAATTACGCTGTAAAAATATGTTTACCTAAATACAAAGCGGTTTAAAACCTCCGATAGTATATATACCCAAAGGTTGTTTTACAATTCTTGTTTAGTTAGAGACGTTTGCGAATTAGCCGATAGTATAATATTTAATTAATACCGAATATTTATTATACATATATGCATAATGTTTATAAAAATTGACTTTAACCCCCTCTTTCACGTTAAAATGCGAAGATGTGCTTAAAACAAGATTTCAGAACTTTAAAAATCTAAAAATCAGAATAGATATCTTAATAGGAGATACATAGATGGCAGATAAAAAAGCCACAGTCCATATTGATGGACTAGATCCAATCGAACTTCCAATTTATCAAGGCACTGCTGGCCAAGATGTGATCGACGTACGTACGTTGGGTTCACACGGTCACTTTACTTATGACCCAGGTTTCATGTCGACTGGCTCTTGTGAATCTGCAATCACCTACATTGATGGTGGTAAAGGTGTATTACTTCACCGTGGTTACCCAATTGAGCAATTAGCTGAAGACTCTAACTACATCGAGCTTTGTTACTTACTATTAAACGGTGAGTTACCAACTAAAGAGCAATACGATGCATTTGCAAAAGAAATCACGCATAACACCATGCTTGATGAGAAAATTGCTAACTTTTTCCAAGGTTTCCGCTTCGATGCTCACCCAATGGCAATGCTATGTGGTGTAGTAGGCGCATTATCTTCTTTTTACCACGAAGATCTTGATATTACTGATGCAAGCCAACGTAAAACAAGCGCTATTAAACTTGTCGCTAAATTACCGACTATTGCAGCTATGGCGTACAAAACAAACATTGGTCAACCGTTTGTTTACCCGCGTAACGATTTAAGCTACGCAGAAAACTTCTTACACATGATGTTCTCTGTACCGGCTGAAGAATACAAAGTTAACCCTGTTACAGCTAAAGCAATGGATAAAATCTTCATGCTTCATGCTGATCATGAGCAAAACGCTTCAACGTCAACAGTACGTTTAGCGGGCTCTTCAGGCGCTAACCCATATGCATGTATTGCAGCGGGTATCGCATCTCTTTGGGGCCCTGCTCACGGCGGTGCTAACGAAGCATGTTTAAACATGTTAGAAGAGATTGGTTCTGTTGATCGTATTGATGAGTACGTAGCAAAAGCGAAAGATAAGTCTGATCCGTTCCGTCTTATGGGCTTTGGTCACCGTGTTTACAAAAACTTCGACCCACGCGCTACAGTAATGCGTCAAACGTGTCACGAAGTATTAGAAGAGCTTAACATTCAAGATCCGCTTCTTGATATTGCAATGAAGCTTGAACAAATTGCCCTTGAAGACCCATATTTTGTAGAGAAGAAACTTTACCCTAACGTTGATTTCTACTCAGGTATTATCTTAAAAGCGATTGGTATTCCAACAAGCATGTTCACTGTAATTTTTGCAATGGCACGTACTGTTGGTTGGATCACTCACTGGGATGAGATGCTATCTCAACCTGGTCATAAGATCAGCCGCCCTCGTCAAATGTATACTGGTTACACTCAACGTGACTTCGTATCAACTGACAAGCGCTAAGCTTAGTTAGTTAAAAAGGCCGCTTTTGCGGCCTTTTTTGTGTGCTTAGCTTGTCAATTTTATGAAACCGATTACAATTCCTGCCTAAATTTATAGATGTTGAATAGCCATGCCTTCTCGAGAGTTTGATATAACAAAAATCCGCAACGACTTCCCTACTTTAAACCAAACCCTTAATGGCAACCCTTTAGTTTATTTAGACTCTGGCGCAACGTCGCAAAAGCCACAAAGCGTTATTGATGCAACCACTCGTTTTTATAATTTAGGCAACGCAAACGTTCACAGAGGCCGCCACACCTTAAGCGAGCGCGCTACAGAGCATTTTGAAGAGGCAAGATTAAAAACAGCGGATTACTTTAACGTAAATGCTAAAGAAATCGTCTGGACTAAAGGCGCAACAGAGGCGCTAAATTTACTTGCTCATGGTCTACAAAGGCAAATTACTGGTGAAGATACGGTTTTAATTACACCCCTTGAGCACCACGCTAATATTGTTCCTTGGCAGGTATTAACGCAAAATACCGGGGCTACGTTATCTGCACTTCCCCTTGAGCAAAACGCGACGTTTAATATAGCGCGCTGTATAGACATGATCACGCGCACTAAAGCAAAGGTGCTGTGTATCAGCCAAGCGTCTAACGCATTAGGTAATATTACCAATTTAGCGCCATTAATAGCTGCAGCGAAAGCAGTCGGCACGTTAGTTGTTGTTGATGGCGCACAAGGAGCCATGCATTTACGCCCTAATTTAAAGCAGCTTGGATGTGATTTTTATGTATTCTCAGCGCATAAAATGCTTGGGCCTACGGGTGTAGGGGGCTTATATGGTCGCTATGAATTACTTAATGCGCTTACCCCGTATCAAACGGGTGGTGAGATGATAGATACTGTAACGCTTGAAAAAACCAGCTACAGAGACGCTCCTGCTAAATTTGAGACCGGCACCCCAAATATAGCCGGCGTCATTGGCTTCAGTGCAGCAATTGATTATTTATCAGCCCTAAACATAGAACAGTTACAGCGCCATGAGCAGGCTATTTTTAATTATGCAGCCACACAGTTGAGTAAAATTAACGGTATTACTATTTATAGCGACCTAAACAACAATATTGGCACCCTTAGTTTTAATTATAAAAGTGAACACCCTTACGATTTGGCAACTTTGCTTGACGGATTTGGTATTGCAGTACGCAGTGGACACCATTGTACGCAACCATTAATGCACCATTTAGGGGTAAAAGGCACTGTTCGAGCAAGCTTTGCATTTTATAATACCCACCAAGATGTTGATAATTTCATCAATGCCTTGAAAGAAACGATTGAATTATTAGACTAATTTAGGATAACTCATGACAAATACGTTTAAAAACGTAGTAAAACCTATACAACAGGCGCAATCTTGGCAGCAAAAATATCGCGAAATAATGCTTCTGGGCAAAACACTTCCCGCTTTAGCGGATGTACTTAAAACCGATGACGCACTGGTGCCAGGGTGTGAGAGCAAAGTGTGGATGTTTATGGAGTTTGACGATAGCGAGAATCGTTTAGTGGTTATTGGCGACTCAGACACTCGCATTGTAAAAGGCTTATTAGCGATAATTTTAGCGCTTTATAATGGCTTAACACCTGAAGAAGTCGTGAATATTAATGCGTATGACGAATTTGAAAAGTTAGGCTTAATTAAACACCTTAGTGCATCTCGAGGGAACGGAATAAAAGCCATGGTCGAGGCAATTCAAAGCATGGCAACTAACAAGCTCAATTAAACTATTGAGCTTGTTGTAAACGCTGTTTTTTATCTAAATATTTACGTACCGCTTTAGCCGCTACAAAAAAGCCAAAACTTCCGGTGATCATAGTTACCGAGCCAAACCCGTTATTACAATCCATATTCATTGTACCATCAGCATTTTGTTTAGCGTGGCATACACTGCCATCACTGCCTGGGTAAACAAGTTGCTCAGTTGAGTACACACAATCAATATTAAATTTGCGTTTAGGGTTGTTACTAAAATTATATTGTTTGCGTAAAATATAACGCACTTTAGCAAGTAGCGGATCTTGCGTGGTTTTAGCCACATCACCAAATGTTATTTGGCTAGGATCAGTTTGCCCACCCGCGCCGCCAGTAGTAATAATAGGCATTTTATTGCGCTTACAATGAGCAATAAGCGCCGCTTTTTCTTTAACTGCATCAATACAGTCAATAACGTAATCAAAACCTTGAATATGCTCACGAATATTTTCAAGAGTAATAAAGTCATCTATCACAGTTACTTTACACGCTGGGTTTATCAGTTCGCAGCGACTTTTCATTGCATCTACTTTGGCTTGGCCAATACTGCCGCTAAGTGCATGAATTTGCCTATTTACGTTCGTCGCGCAAATATCATCTAAATCAATTAAAGTGATTTTACCCACGCCTGTACGTGCTAAAGCTTCGGCGGCCCAACTTCCTACACCGCCTATCCCCACTACACAAAAATGGGCTTGTTGTAGCCAGTCAAATTGTTGGTTACCGTATAGGCGTTTGATCCCGCCAAAACGAATATCTGTTACTTTTTCGCTCATTTACCAATCCAGTTGCCATGGCGATTGCCATGCTTGAAATTCTTGATGATTAATTAATTGCTGGTACTCATCACCCGTAGTAGGTAGCAAAGAGCAATTAATTTGCTCCCCATGCCATAAAAAACTTAACGCATAGGCATGAAGATACGCCCGCTCAGCTGCGGTGCCACTATAAAGTGTATCGCCTAAAATTGGCGCCCCTAAACTTTTTAATGCCACTCTAAGTTGGTGGGTTTTACCCGAATACGGCTTTAAAATATACGCTCTAAACCCCGGCTTATAACTAAAAGAATAAAAGCGGGTAATGGCCGGGTTTTGCAGGGTCGGTAAAAGCTTAAACATGCCCCTGCGAGACTTAGCCATATCACCTTTTATCCACCCTTGCTTTTTTTTAGGTTTAGCATTGCTTATAGCTAAATAAAACTTGTTTATTGCGTGCTCAGTAAAAAGAGACGTAAATTTAGCAGCGGCTTCTTTATTGCGACTAAGAATAATAAGGCCAGATGTCACTTTATCAAGGCGGTGAACAGCAAATAATTTTTCGCCAGTTTGCTGCTCAGCTAATACCACAAACCCTTTTTCACCTTCTGAGTGAAAATTAAGCCCCGCTGGTTTTTCAAATATATAAAAATCAGCGTGGCTAAATACTATGGGTAATTCACTTTTAACCATTATTAGGCTTGCTTAGCTTTTAGGTAGGCAATCACTTTTTCTAAATCCTCGGCCGTATCAACCCCTGCATGTGGTGTTACTTTGGCCTGCTCAATTTTAATAGCGTAACCATGGTACAACACTCTAAGTTGCTCTAGCGACTCAAGTACTTCAAGCGGCGATACACTTAGCTCAATATACTGCTTAATGAAGCCCGCACGATAAGCATATATACCCACATGGCGCTGAAAAGGCGTTATATCTAACACACTGTCGTTATTTAACATTGCGCTTCTATCAAACGGAATATTGGCCCGCGAAAAGTACAACGCATTTTTATTAATATCACTAACAACCTTCACGGCATTAGGATTAAACACTTCGTCTTGCTCTTCAATGGCTACACTTAATGTTGCCATTGGCGCGCTTGAATTATTTAGTAAAGTGGCAACTTGCGATACGTTTTCGCTGGCAAGTAATGGCTCATCGCCTTGTACATTGACCACCAGGGTTTCTGCGTCTAGCTTAAGAAGGTCAACAACCTCTGCTAAACGTTCGGTACCCGATTGATGATCTTCTCGCGTCATCAGTACATCGTTTGTGAACAACTTAACAGCATCAAAAACTTTTTGATGATCGGTTGCAATAACCACTTTACTTGCACCTGACAAACACGCTTTTTCATACACGTGTTGAATCATAGGTTTACCGCATATGTCAGCTAATGGTTTGCCAGGCAAACGGGTAGACGCGTAACGTGCAGGTATAACAACTACGAATTCCACTTATCAACCTCATCTTGAGATAGCTCACGCGCCTCATTTTCTAAAAGTACCGGTATATCATCGCGTACTGGGTATGCAAGTTTAGCTGCAGTACTAATAAGTTCTGCATTTTCTTTATCAAAACGAAGCTTTCCTTTACACACAGGACAAGCAATTATTTCAAGTAATTTTGTATCAAAGGCCATTGAGGATCCCTTTTTGTTTTAATAATAAATCTAATTTATGTATTACAGCGTCTGTAGGTTTTGCATTTACGGGTAGGTAATACCAAGTATCTTTTGCAAAGTCTCTACATTTTACTGCATCTTTTTCTGTCATTAATACGTTATCATCATTAAATTGAGTAAAATCAGCCATGCTATAAGCATAGTGATCTCTATAATGATGAGTCGAAAGCAGCTGAATATTTTGCCCCTTTAATGAATCTTCAAAACGTTGTGGGTTACCAATGGCACTTACCGCATGGCCTTTTTCAATTGTTTTATTCACAGGGGTATTGTTAGCAACGTGTTTAAGTGCACCAGTTTGCAAAACGTAGCTTTGGGATGCATCTCCCCCGTTTTCAATCACTAAATCAACGCTATTTAATCTGTTTGTGGTTTCACGTAATGGCCCTGCAGGCATAACAAAGCCATTACCAAATCGCCTTTGGCTATCAACAATGCAGCACTCTATATCGCGTGCCATTTTATAATGCTGCATACCATCATCTGAAATTATGACATCCACACAAAATTGCTGCTCTAATAATGTAATGTTGGCTTTTCTATCGGGTCCAACAACAAGCGGACATTTTAAGCGATTAAATAAAAGTATTGGCTCATCACCGGCTTGTGCACTTGTTACGCCGCGCTCTACCACCAGCGGGTAACTGTTGGCTTTACCGCCGTAACCTCGGCTGATAATACCCACTTTTAGGCCTTGCTCTGACAAGTATTCGTAAAGCCATAACACAAATGGCGTTTTGCCATTTCCGCCTACACTTATATTGCCCACCACTATCACTTTAGATTTAGCTTTAAAAGGCGTGGCAAAGCCAACCTTAAAAAACCATTTCCTAATACTTGAAATTAACCAAAAAAGCGCAGCTAATGGCAGTAAAAGTAGCGTTATAAAACTAAATGGTTTATACCAGCTTTGCTCTATTTTACTCACCCGTGCTCACCAAACTGCATTTTACATAGAGCTGAATAAGTACCATCTTTAGCTAATAAACTTTGATGATCGCCACTTTCAATCACCCGACCACCATCAATAACGTATATTTTGTCGCTGTTCTCAATGGTTGAAAGGCGATGGGCGATTACTATAGACGTTTTGTCTTGCATTAGGGTATCAAGAGCTTGCTGAATTAGTTTTTCAGACTCTGTGTCTAAGGCTGAAGTTGCTTCATCTAAAATTAAAATAGGTGCATCTTTTAATATAGCGCGAGCAATTGCTATACGTTGACGTTGACCACCAGAGAGCATTACCCCGTTTTCACCGACCATGGTATTGAGTTGCTCAGGTAGGTCTTTAACAAATTCCCACACGTGGGCTTGTTTAACCACCTCTTCTAGTTGCTGCGGTGTTATTTCGCGGCTTATGCCATAACAAATATTATTGGCAATTGTGTCGTTAAATAACACAACTTGCTGAGATACTAAGGCAAACTGGCGGCGTAAATCGGCCAGTTTATATTTCTCAAGCGCAACGCCATCTAATAAAATTTCACTTGGTGCTTCTAAATCATAATAACGCGGTAATAAATTAGAAATAGTCGATTTACCCGAGCCTGAACGCCCTACAAGCGCGATGCTTTCACCGGCCTTTATACTTATTGATAGGTTATTTAAAACAGCTTCATCTTTAGTTGGGTATTTAAAGGTAACATTTTTAACCTCAATTTCGCCCTTCACTTTATCTACGGTGTAAGTACCTTTGTCTTTTTCAATTTCTTCATCTAAAACTAAAAAAATACTTTGCGCTGCAGAAATACCGCGCTGCATATCACTGTTCACGTTTGCTAATTGTTTAAGCGGGCGTAAAAGCATCATCATAGAAGAAATGAGTACCATAAAATCGCCAGAGCTGATCGTATCTATCATTGAAGGCATAGATACAACCCACAAAATAACAGCCATTGCACTTGCTGCAAGCACTTGAATTACCGACACGCTTAACGCTTTAGTGGCATCCATTTTAATACGTTGCTGGCGATTATGATTATTGATTTTTGAAAACTGGTCGATTTCTTGTTTTTGCCCACCAAAGCCATGAATAACTTTGTGTCCACTTAGCATTTGCTCAGAGCTACGGGTGACCTGCCCCATTGCAGACTGTATATTTTTCGAAATATGGCGAAAGCGTTTAGACACAAACGTTACAATAATTGCCACTAATGGAATGATCACTAAAAAAATCAGCGAAAGCTGCCAGCTGGTATAAAACATAAGGGCAAGTAAAAAAACGACAAAAGCGCCTTCTCTTACAACAATTAACAGTGCTTTGGTGATTGCTTGCTGAACTTGTTCTGTATCAAAAGTAATTTTTGAAATTAAATCACCTGTTGAGTTTTTATCATGAAACGAAACAGGCAAATGTAATATGTGTTCAAATAACTGCTGGCGTAACGAACGTACTACTTGCGAGCCTACATAGCTTAGGCAATACGAAGACATAAAATTAAACAGACCACGCCCTATTACCAGCGCAATTACCACAAATGGGGCATAAGCTAGCACTTCGCTATTACGTTGGTTTAGGCCTTCATCAATAAAGGGTTTCATTAATTGAATAAATAAAGCATCCATACCCGAATAGCCGATCATTCCAATAATAGCGACGAAGGCAACGCTTTTATAATCACCAACGTAAGAAATCAACCGTTTATAAATTTGTGTAGTACTTTGACTCATATTACTCTCGTTATACAATTACAGCCCTTATTGTATCCTTCAAACCGTTAAAACTAAACGTCAATCTTCTATAAACCAATAACTTTCGTGTTTGCGGGCCGTTGTCACTTTAAAGCTATCTTGATAAATACTTACCGTAATTTGCCCATCACGTGCCGTAACATATTGTTTAGCATTTATAGCTTTGTAGCGCGAAACCACTTTTTCACTGGGAAATTGCCATTGGCCTTGAAAAGCTGTTGAGTGAATAACCGTATTCGGATTTACATGGTTGATAAATTCCGTGCTTGAAGACGTATCGCTGCCATGATGAGGGCTTAAAATCACATCGGCTTGTAATGAGTGAGTTTTAATAAGGCTCAGCTCACGTGCTTTAGAAATATCACCCGTTAATAACATAGTAAGTTGGGGTGATTTGATTAAAAGCACACACGAATTATCATTTTCGTTATTAAATGAGCTATCAGCAAAGCTGCTAATGCGCAATCCATTAAAGTTATAATCTAAAGAGATACACTGTGTGGTTGTGCCGTGTGGGTGAAAACGCTTAAAGCTTTCACCATACCCTGCATTAATAAAATGTGCTGCGCCCCCTGCATGGTCGTTGTCTTGATGACTTATTATTGCATCACTAACGGTTAAGTTATGTTTTTTTAAATAGGGAATTAACACACTGTATGTACGGCTAAAACGGTTAAAATAACTCGGACCAAAATCGTAAACCAACGCTTGATTGTCTTTTTCGAGTAACGTCATTAATCCGTGCCCAACATCAAACACATGCAATTGCCAAAGAGGCTTTGGTAAATACAGATAATCTATTAATGTAACGCATAGAGGAATGAGTGCTAAACGTTTAAAGGGGCTAAACCAAGTAATTAGTATGCATAGGTAAGCTGCAACTAAGTACAATGTACGCGGTTTAGCTATATCTAACCATCTGTAATGCCAAGGGATTGCATCCATATACTTAAACAATGTTATAAGTACACTATCGAATAATAAAATGACGGGCGTTATATCTACCACAGCACTTATTATCGTAAATAGCAGCAAAAACGGCATGATCACCACGCTTAATAATGGAATTGCCAATAAATTAATAACCAACCCAGCAATACTTACCCCATTAAAATAAATAAGGGTAATGGGCAAAAGCCCAATAAATAAAGCAAGCTGAATAATACACAGCGCTATAAACACGCTAAGCCAATTATATTTAGTTTTAGGAAGGTACTTTATAACAAGAAAAATAATTGCAACCGCAATAAAGGAAAAATATAAACCTGGGTTTAAAACATTAAAAGGATTGATGAGTAATACAGCGACTAAAGCATATAGAATGCTTCGCCAGCGCAGTGGCTGTTTGGCAATAAAGTAAAGACCTAATACGCAACTTAACATAATAAATGCGCGAGTCGCTGAGAGTAAAAATTCACTTAAATAAACATATATAAATGCCGCTAACCAGCCGATAAAACAATAAATAATAGATAAATTAATTGACTGCAATACATTAATTTTCAAAATGTATGCTGTGTACTTACTCAGTAAATAAAAACAGCTGAATATAAGCCCTATGTGCAACCCTGAAATGGCTAATAAATGGCTGAGCCCTAAACTTTGCATTGTTTGTTTATTTTCAAACGACATCAGTGATTTATCACCACTAAGCAATGCATAATAAAGCCAGTTAAGCGTTGTTTTTTGATAAGTGTGTTTTAAAAACGACCTGTATTTATAAATTATTGAAGGTGAAGCGGCGCTAGTAATGCGCAATTGTTTATTAAGTACTTTGCCTTTAAATAGTATGCGTTGTTTAAAGGCATGCACATTATTATCAAACACACCGATATTTTTAATTGTTCTGAATTTTTTCAGCGCTATTGTTGCCTCAAAAGTATCGCCCTGCTTAATAAGCTGTGCAGAATCGACACTTAACATGGCTTTAGGTGCTTTAAATTTGTGTATTTCATCCCCATTTAACTTTAATAACGTTGCTTTTATATACTGTGGTTGCTTTGCAGAGATAACGTCATCAACAAGAATTGTGGCAGGGTAAGCATAGTTATTTTCATCATTTGGCAATGTATAGCTATAAAACAGGTAAAAGTGCACAACAATGCAGCAAATAGCTAAAATAAACCCTAACAAAACATTCAAAAACGGCTTAAAATAGGCGCTCGCAATAAGGACAGATATTGTGATGACTGTAAATTCATGGGTTTGATAATAAAATACGGTTGAAATACAACCTATTACAAATCCAAGACTAATCCACACTGAAGTAAATGGTTGCTTGAAATGCCTAAGAAAACGATCCAACGATTTTTACCTGATCCTAATAAAATTAGGCATCATAAAACACTTAGAATATTCGGCCGCCTATTACAAGACGCCAACCTATGGCATTTAAACAGACGCTCGGCAAGGGGCGCATTTGCGGTGGGTTTATTTTTTGCGTTCATCCCTGTTCCTTTTCAAATGGTTTTAGCCGCTGCGGCAGCTATTGTATTTAGAGTTAACTTACCTATCTCTGTGGCATTGGTGTGGCTTACCAACCCATTGACTATGCCGCCAATATTTTACGGCTCATACCTTGTAGGTACGCTTGTTTTAAATCAACCAGAGCAGCATTTTGCATTTGAAGCCAGTTGGGCATGGTTCTTAGAAAGCCTTTCTACCATCGGACCTGCATTTTTAATTGGCTCACTGGTATGCGCTTCTGTTGCCGCAATTATTGCTTATTTAGGTATTGATATTATTTGGCGACGCTCTGTGCGCAAAGCCTGGTTAGCGCGAAATACTAATACGTAATAAAGCCAACGATTAAAGTGCTCAAGAATGACTTAATGAAGCAAATTGAGATAACTAATTAACGCCAAGCACTTTATTATAGACGAAAAAAAACCAACTTTTATAAGTTGGTTTTTTTATGAAAAGCATAAAGCTTAAAACCTAAATACTCTGCGTAAGCCCACTAGCGGCAATAATAACAGTGTGTACCAAGGGAAGCTTGCTGAGCTTCTTTCATAGAGCTCTTCTTCTATAGGTGTACAGTCTTCTACTTCACCATCAATAGGTGTTAGTTTTACTGCAACAGCAACACTTTCGTACTCAATATTACCTTCGATATCGGTTTCTACATTACCAAAGGTATCGCGCTTTTCAACGGTTTTGGTAGCTACACCAAAAATTTCATTGTCTTCATTAATGACTTTCGCTTCAGCCATTGTGTAGGCGTAGTCTGTTTCACCATCTGTTTCATAACAAGGTAGTAAATCGTTTAAATTGGTAATTTTATCGTCACCAATTTTATATATAAACGCTTCTTTACGACGGCTGTTTTCAGATGTACCTACCTCGCCTTCACCAACAACATAACCTTGGTTATTAATATCATTACCATAAGCGCTTGAGCTATTAAAGTAACCGGTAGGGAAAACGGTATTGCCAGTACTTATATCATGATAGAAAAACTGATCACGGATCGTGGTTTCAATACGCTTTGATGCATAACCAACAATTACATCGTTGTCATTGACAGCAAGCGCTTTGCCAGAAAGCCAATCATCTTCTTGGTCTATAAAATTAAACACGTCACCATTTTTAAAATAAACAGGCATTGTTAAAATAGTGTCGTCATTTTTATAGTAACGAGCATTTGAAGAGCCCACCACTGTGCCATTATTATTTAGCGCAAGAGCGGTACTTGTAAAAGCAAAGTCATCATCTTCTTCTGGCGTTAAGGCAAGGCCTAGTATTTCAGTAGAAGTGATATTAAATGCTTCATCAAGCTCCCATTTTACCGCGCGCTCATCAAATACGCCGGTGGTTACACTTGAATTTAATAATTCCACACAGGTATTGGTTGGCTCGTCTTCGTTATCACAGTTATCTTCAATATTATCAAGCCTGTCTTCAGGAATACCTGTTGAAACATAACCAACAACAGTGTACCCGTCATTTGTTTTAACAATATCGTTAGCTCGGCTAGTACCGCCGTAATCGTCAAAGTCTGGAACTAACTCAACCTTTTGCGTTCCATCTTCAGAAATAACTATTCCGCGCTCAATAAAGTCATGGGTAAACCATGTTTCTTCTTCATCTTCATCATCTGGCGTAAATAAAACTTTATCATATGGAGCTGCACTCCAACCAACGCTCACGCCATCTTCGCTTACCGCATTATAAAAGTTACTAACCGAACGCGTTAAACCAACGTAATCTACCGACTCTTCATCAAACAGTATTTGCTCAGTTACTATGCCATCGTCAAACTTAATACCAACTACCGAGCTTAACTTTTGGTACTCGTAATCTGTTGGTCTGCCAGCTAAAAAACTAACCATAAATGAATGTGCATCGGCGTTATTAAAAACCGCATCGTTATTTTCTATATCATCAAGTGTAAAAGTAATTTCTTTATCACTTAGCTCAAAGTTGTACTCTTCACTATCGTACGCATTTTCAATAACGCTTTCGGTAAAGTCGATATAGCTAATATCGATTGGTAAATTATACAATCCGTTGGCAGTACCAATAATGTGCCCGCTTTCGCTTACGTCAGTCACGTAAGAATGTTTAGCGCCGTCAAGAGTACCTAGTTCTGTTAATTCATAGGTTGCACTTAATGCAGATGTACTCAATGTCGCTAAAATACTGGCAGCGAGTAATTTATATTTCATTTTAATCCTTACTACTGATTCTGTAATTCTTCAAGTTCTTCCCAGCGCTCAAACGCGGCTTCAAGGTCAGACTCAAGTTTTGCTAAATGGTTCAATGCATTAGTGGTTACGTCGCTATCTTGTTTGAAAAAGTCAGGATCGCTCACTACAGCTTGCTGCGCTTCTACAGCGGCTTCAAGTTGTTCCATTTTATTGGGTAGTTGCTCTAATTCAAGTTTTAATTTGTAAGAAAGCTTAGTGCTTTTGTTTTCAGGCTTTGTAGCGGCTACAGGCGCAGGTTTAACGTCTTTTTTGGGTGCTTGTTGCTGTTTTTCCTGCTCGGCTAAATAGCTTAAATAAGCTTGGTAATCGGTGTAACCCCCTACCATATCAGTTATTTTTCCATCACCTTCAAACGCCCATACACTACTACACGTATTATCAATAAATTCACGGTCATGGCTTACTATAAGCACAGTACCCTGATACTGATTAATAATTTCTTCGAGTAACTCTAATGTTTCAATATCCAAGTCATTGGTTGGCTCATCGAGTACTAAAATATTTGATGGTTTTAGAAATAGTTTTGCAAGTAAAAGCCTGTTTTTCTCACCACCAGAGAGTGCTTTTACAGGTGTACGCGCGCG
This sequence comes from Pseudoalteromonas sp. Angola-4, assembly GCF_028599265.1. NCBI lineage: Bacteria > Pseudomonadati > Pseudomonadota > Gammaproteobacteria > Alteromonadales > Pseudoalteromonadaceae > Pseudoalteromonas > Pseudoalteromonas sp. Angola-4. The sequence continues at coordinate 160,886 of NZ_JAQREK010000002.1, forward strand.
TGCCGGTGGAAACAAAAAGTCTTGCAGGTAACCAAGTACATGACGAGAACGCCCGCCCATCATTACCTCTTGTTTACCCTCTGCAACGTTATCTTGAACAGTGGCGTCTTCATCAAGCTTTTGCCTATATTGGTCAAAGTAAGCAAATTCTAAATTAACGCCTTGTTTAACATGGCCGCTATCGGCTTCTAAATCACCAAACAACAGTTTAAGTAAGGTTGTTTTACCAATACCATTTGGGCCAACTAAGCCAATGCGGTCACCGCGCATAACAAGAGTAGAAAAATCATTAGCAATCACTTTATCTTTAAAGGCATGACTAAGGTGTTTTGCCTCAAACACTAGCTTGCCGGATCTATCAGCCGTTTCAATATTAAAATCGGTTTTACCTACTTGCTCTACACGAGCTTTGCGCTCAACACGTAACTGTTTAAGTTCACGTACGCGGCCTTCGTTGCGGGTACGACGGGCTTTAACACCTTGGCGTATCCAGGCTTCTTCCTCTGCTAAACGCTTATCAAAGAGTGCATTTTGTGATTCTTCTACTTTTAAGTCATGCGCTTTTTGTTCAAGGTAGGTCGCGTAATCGCCAGGGTAAGAGATAAGTTTACCGCGGTCTAAATCTAAAATACGCGTTGCAACAGCACGGATAAACGCACGGTCATGCGATATAAATACAATACCGCCTTTAAATTCTTTTAAAAACTGCTCTAGCCATTTAACACTGTCTACGTCTAAATGGTTTGTTGGTTCATCAAGTAACAATAAGTCAGGCTCACTCACAAGTGCACGTGCTAAAGCAACTTTACGCAACCAACCACCTGAGAGCGACTCTAATTTAGCATCTGGGCTAAGCTCTAAACGCGTTAGTACTAATTGAATACGCGAATCAAAACGCCAACCGTCACACGCTTCTAAATCGTTAGATAAACGTTCAAGCTTATTTAGCAGTTTGTCGGTACAATCGGTTTGTAACTGCGTGCTCACATGATGATAATCAATCAGCAAATTAGCAATATCAGGCATACCCTGCGCTACATAATCGAATACTGAGCCGTTTGCTCCTTTAGGAGGATCTTGCTCTAAGCGAGATATTTTGATCCCGCCAAGCTGGTTAATTTCACCATCATCTAAAATAACTTGGCCATCTAGTACTTTTAAAAGTGTAGATTTACCCGCCCCATTTCGCCCTACAATACAGACGCGCTCACCGCTTTCTATCACTGCATCAGCATCATCAAGTAATGGGTGCGTACCATAAGCTAACTGCGCTTTTTGTATTCTAATTAAATCCATAAATACTGCTCTTTTATTCTTGCGCTAAAAATTCATGCACTGTTTGTGCATCAAACGGCCAATACAAATGGTGGCCGCTTTTGCTCTCAAATACGGGAATACTTAACTGAAAACGCGCTATTAGCTGCTCATCAGTGAGTATATCAATTAATTTAAGCTCACTATTTTTATCCAAAACCGATAATAAAACCTGCTCGGCTTGCTCACATAAATGACAGCCATCGGTGTGGTATAAAACATAATTAGCCATGGGTAATTAACCAACTGTTGTGTATTTTTTTATTACGTTTGAAATCAGGTGATAACGTTTTTTCTGAAATATTTTCAGCTTTTAACCCTAAGCCCATCAAACCTACTTCATCCATTACAAAACCACGTTTATTATTAGAAAAAATTAATGTACCCGACGGACTCAAGATTTTTTTAACCCAAGTAAGTAATTTTATATGATCGGTTTGCACATCAAACGCGTCTTTCATTCGTTTAGAATTAGAAAACGTAGGCGGGTCTAAAAAGATTAAATCGTATTGGCCTTGTGCGTATTCTAGCCATTTTAAACAATCAGCTTGCTCAAAACGGTAGCGAGTATTGCTAATATCATTTAGCGCAAAGTTATCTTGGCCCCACTTAAGGTAGGTTTTTGATAAATCAACGGTGGTAATTGCTTTTGCACCCCCTAATGCCGCGTGCACAGAGGCTGTACCTGTGTAGGCAAATAAGTTTAAAAAGCGTTTGTCTTTTGCATTTTGCTGAATATAACGACGCGCTAAACGATGATCTAAAAACAGCCCTGTATCGAGGTAATCAAACAAGTTTACTTTAAACTTAGCGCCAAATTCTTCCACCACCATAGTACGGTTTTGTTTAGCCATTGGGGTGTACTGCTCTTCCCCTTTTTGTTTTTTACGCACTTTAACGGCTATGTTTTCAGGTGATATGTTTAGCTGCTGTGCAGTTAAGCTAATCACATCTTGAAGACGCTTTTCTGATGTTTTTTCGTCAATTTCTTTAGGTGCTGCGTATTCAAAAATAACAGCAGAGTCGCCGTAAATATCAACCGCTACGTTGTACTCAGGAATATCAGCATCGTATACGCGATAAGCTTGTACTTCGTTTTGTTTAAGCCAATTTTTTAGGCCTTGTTTGTTCTTTTTCAAACGATTAGCAAACGACATTGAGCCTTCAAAATTAAGAGCCGGTTTGTCATCGCTTGTCAGGCTTACCTGTTTATCATCTAACTGATATAAATTTAGCTCTACATCTAATGGGCCGTTTTTAAATTTATAACGCTTTTGTTTAACCAGTTTTAACAGCTTAAATAGGCTTTCATCCATACCTAGTAACGCAAGCTTCCAATGATTAAAGTGCTTTTTAAAACCCACGCCCATGCTGCGGTGTAGATTTACCAGCTCAGCCATAGAGCCAATACGTTCGCCGTACGGTAAGTTAGAAATAACCACCCCGGGTAATTTAGCAACAGAGGTAAGCTTTGTTGCATCACTTTGCTTAAACTTAATAACATTACCCAGCTCTGCTCGCTCGGCATTGGCAATGGCTTTATCAAGAACTTGCGCATCGTAATCGTGGCCAATTAACCACAATTTAGGATCGGTAATCTGTGCAATTAATTCTTCACGCAGTTGTTTAAATTTGGCCGCCCTAAAACTAGGTAAACGCTCAAAAGCAAACCCTTCTCTAAATAAACCAGGTGCTTCGTTACGCGCCATGCCCGCCGCTTCTATTAAAATAGTGCCAGCACCACAACATGGGTCAAATAAAGGCTGATTTACATTTTCAAGCCAACCACTGCGTTTAATAATCGCGGCCGCTAAGTGCTCTTTAATTGGGGCTTTACCTTGGCCTTGGCGATAACCTCGCTCAGATAAACGAGGACCCGAGTAATCAATGTACAATGCCACACCATGGCGGTTTAAACGCGCCACAACACGCACATTGGCATCTTGCTTATCTACATTTGGGCGCTGTTCGTATAAATCGTTAAAGTAGTCAACAATTGCATCTTTAATTACCAAGCCTGAAAACTGGGTATTTTTTAAAGAGTCGTTGGTACCATTAAAATCAACGGCAAATGTTTGGGTAGGGCCAAACCATTCTTGCCATGGCTGAAAACGAGCAAATTTATACAGGCTATCTTTATCATTAACGCCTTCTTTTTCTTCAATAAGCATCAGCACACGTGTTGCATAACGAGTTGATAGACAAACCTTTTGCGCCAATGTTGAATCTGCCTCAAAGCGAACAGAACCCACAGTTTGTTTAGACACGACGGCGCCTAATTCTGTTAGTTCATCAACAAGTAAATTTTCGATTCCGATAGAAGTAAGTGCGATAAATTGCAAAGTAATAACCCTTAATAGCTAATTGCGCAGGATTATAACATAGGTTGGCTGACAAACACTTGATAAACGCAGCTCGATTTGTAAATTTGCTAAGCTGATTTAGTGTGATATTGCTCAAGTAATAGAGGGTGAACACGATTGTTTAAAACGCGGATAACTTCAAACTGTTCAAGAGACAAATTATCATCAAGTTTGAATGTTTCGTTAAGGTTTAAGCAAATTGAAGCATCAGGGCAATGTTCAACAATTAAAAACTCACCGGTTTGTGCTTTTGAGGTAAGTTTAACGATGGCTTCTGTACTTGGCTGGGTGCCTGTGTACTCTTCAAAAAACCAACTTTTAGCCAGTACCGGTTTCAAATGAAATTTTACAGCGGTGGCATTAAGCGCAATTTGGCAAATTTGTGCAGGCTTATACAGCTCAAAACCATCTAAGTAATTGTATACCTGCTCATAAAAGGCAGCATCTTCTAAGCTAAAACGCGGGTTTTTAAATACACAGTCGGTGAGTTGTCTCAATTTATACGGGGTGCATAATTGCATATCGTCATTTAAATCAAGTAGTAAGCGGTTTTTATTTGCACATGCAATCCACTGCCATTGTTTTGTTGCTTGTAACATTTGCCTCCTCCTTGTTTAAAAATTTATTTTTAATTAAGACATTAATATTAGATTATAACGGCTTTTGACCATTTTTAAAACATTTGTTTAGAACATTTATTGAACGATCAAAAGCTTACATAACTGATCCTTATAAGGAATCAACGATCGATTTTACCAATTGTGGCCCTTTGTAGATGAACCCAGTATAAACCTGCACTAAATTTGCGCCTGCATTTAGCTTTTCTTGAGCAGATTGCGCATCATCAATACCACCTACACCAATAATTGGTAATTTACCTTGTGTTAAACGTTTAAGTTCGCTAACAATGTGTGTAGAGCGCTCTCTTACTGGGCTGCCAGATAAACCACCCGCCTCATCGGCGTATTGCTGACCCATTACTGCACTACGTTCAAGCGTAGTATTTGTTGCGATTACGCCATCAATTTGATTAGTTAATAGTGACTCGCTAACCTGCTCAATTTGGATTTGATCAAGATCTGGCGCTATTTTAACCAGCATAGGTACTTGCTTATTATGCTTGGCAATTAAATCAAGCTGTTCATTCTTTAAACTTTGCAGTAAATCATCTAACGCGGCGCCATATTGTAAATCGCGCAGCCCTGGAGTATTTGGAGATGAAATATTGACCGTAATATACGAAGCATGCTCGAACACTTTACGCATACAATGAATGTAATCGTCTTTACCTTGCTCATTTGGGGTATCTTTATTTTTACCAATATTAATACCTAAAATACCGGTGTACTTGGCATTTTTTACGTTATTAACTAAATTATCGACCCCTTTATTATTAAAGCCCATTCGGTTAATAATGGCATTTGACTGCGGTAATCTAAAAATGCGCGGCTTATCATTACCTGCTTGCGGGCGCGGGGTAACCGTGCCAACTTCTACAAAACCAAAGCCCATTTGGCTAAAGGCATCAATACACTCAGCGTTTTTATCTAAACCTGCAGCCAAACCCACAGGGTTTTTAAACTCAAGGCCTAAAAAATTAACTGGTTTGTTTTGTAGTTGTTGTGACCAAGCTGTGTTTAAAGGGGTGTGTGCAAAACGGCGTAAATTATTAAGAGCAAACTCATGTGCCCATTCAGCATCTCGGGTGAACATAAAACGGCGGGCTAAATCGTAAAACATGAATTGTTCCTCTTTAAATTACAGACAAAAAAATACCTCAGACTAGGCTGAGGTATTGTATAACAATTTTAACAATTAACTGATTATTTACTGAATAAATAACCAATTAAAGCTAAATTATTTTCCTGATGTATCACAGTTATGGCTTAACAACATTAATTCGCGCAGTGCAACTGAGAACTTAGCAAAGTCGTGACTTTGCGAGGTTTTAAATTCAGCTAACATTTGCTTCCAACGCTGTAGCAGCAGATCTTGGCTTGCCATCCACTGATCGATTTGATTATCAACATCGTTTTCGTCACCTTCAAAGCTGTTTAGCACAACATGAGAAAGCGTACGTTGTTGCCAATCAAGCTCTTCACGGTACGACGCACGGGCAAGTGCTTGCCAATGATTAGAAACAGGCTGGTTAGTAATTTGATCTAAGAACCAGTGTAAGCCCATACGCGAGCCAAGTTTAAAGTAGGTATTAGATACCATCGCCACACTGCGGCCTGAATTATGCGCTATTTCAGCAATATCCATTACAGAGAACAGGCTAGAAAGGTCAATAATACGCTTAGCAATTTGCTTAGGTACACCTTTTTCAACTAGCTCATTTGCTTTGCCAGTTAAACATTCGTGTTCTTTGTCTTGCATGTACGTATTTAAGTTTTCGCTTAAATCTTTAAACGTTGGTGCAAAGAACTCGATAGCTTGTTCAATTGTTTGTGACTTATTACGATGACGTAAGAACCAGCGTGTTGCACGGCGAACAGTACGACGTAATTGGTACAGCATTTCGGTTTGAACTGCTGCTGGGATTTTATTATCTAGCGCGCTGATTGATGACCAGGTTTCACGCATTTCAAAAATCTCACTCGCAATTGAGTAGCACATTGCGATCTCAGCTTCGTTAGCACCGGTCTCTTCGTTCATGCGTACCATGAAGTTTAAGCCCATGTCATTAACGATATTGTTCGCCAGTTTTGTTGCAATGATTTCTTTTCGCAGTGGGTGGTTATCCATCGCGTCGTTAAATTTTTCACGCAGTGGACGCGGGAAAGACTTAACTAGTAGCTGACGGTAGTAAGGGTTTTCAGTAATTTCATCTGTTACTAAAGACTCTTTAAGCACCATTTTAGCGTACGAAACTAATACTGAAAGCTCTGGACGTGTTAGGTCTTTACCTGCTGCAGCGCGCTCTGCTAACTCTTCATCAGTTGGTAAAAACTCGATTGCACGGTTTAGCTTGCCTTCTTTTTCAAGGGCATGAATAAAGCGGATCTTCTCTTTAAGAGTTGATGCACCTTTAGACTGAGTAATCGACAATGTATGTGTTTGACGGTAACAATCTTTAAGTACAAGCTCAGATACTTCGTCGGTCATAGAGTAAAGTAACTCATCACGTTGTTTACGTGTTAAATCCCCTTCTGAAACTAAGCCGTTAAGTAAAATTTTAATATTTACTTCGTTATCTGAACACGCAACACCGCCTACGTTATCAATAAAGTCGGTATTTACACGCCCGCCTTTGGCTGCAAACTCGATACGCCCTAATTGGGTTGCACCTAAGTTACCCCCCTCACCTAATATTTTAGCGCCTAGGTCTTTACCGTTTATGCGCAGCGCATCGTTTGCACGATCCCCTACATCAGCGTCTGTTTCGTGGCTGTTTTTAATATAAGTACCAATACCACCGTTCCACAGTAAATCAAATTCCATCATTAATGAGGCTTTGATCAACTCGTTCGGTGTCATGCTTGCTTTTTTAGTGCCAAGCATTTTTTTCATTTCTGGGCTTAAAGAAATCGATTTAGCTGCGCGCGAGAAAATTCCACCACCCGCTGAAATCAGATCTTTATTGTAATCTTCCCATGATGAACGAGGCAGGTTAAACAAGCGCTCACGCTCTGGGTAAGAGGTCGCTGCATCTGGTGTAGGGTCTACAAATATGTGCATATGGTTAAACGCGACTTGTAAGCGAATGTGCTTAGACAATAACATGCCGTTACCAAATACATCGCCGGCCATATCACCAATAGCAACCACAGTGAAATCGGTAGTTTGACAGTCAATATCCATTTCACGGAAATGACGTTTAACAGACTCCCATGCACCTTTTGCTGTTATGCCCATTTTCTTATGGTCATAACCTACTGAACCACCTGATGCAAACGCGTCACCTAGCCAGAAGTTGTATTCGTTAGCAATACCATTAGCAATATCAGAGAAGGTAGCTGTACCTTTATCGGCTGCAACTACTAGGTATGGGTCGTCTTCATCGTGACGTGTTACATTAGTTGGCGGTACAATTTCACCACGCTCAATGTTATCGGTAATGTCTAATAAACCACGAATGAAAATCTTGTAACACTCTTGACCTTCTTTAATAAAGGCTTCGCGTTCACTCGGTAGCTGCTTACATACAAAACCACCTTTAGAACCTACCGGAACAATTACGGTGTTTTTAACTTGTTGTGCTTTTACTAAGCCGAGTACCTCAGTACGGAAATCTTCACGACGGTCTGACCAACGAAGGCCACCACGAGCAACTTTACCACCACGTAAATGCACACCTTCTACACGCGGAGAGTATACAAAAATCTCAAATGCTGGCAGCGGAAGCGGCATATCAGGAATTAAGCTAGGCTGTACTTTAAACGACACGTAAGATTTAAACTGACCTGTTTCATCTTTTTGGAAGTAGTTAGTACGCAGTGTTGCCACAATCATATCTACATATAAACGTATAATACGGTCATCATCAAGGTTCGCTACGTTTTCAAGCTCTAAGTAAATTTGTGCACTTAATTTTTCAAGTGTTTTAGGGCTTGCAGGGCTTTTTACTGAGAATTTTTTAGCAAATAAGTTAACTATTTGCGCAGCAATATGCGGGTAGTTTGCAAACGTGCTTTCAATGTAGGTCTGCGAGAAGGTAACCCCAATTTGGCGCATGTATTTTGCATAGGCACGTAATATAGAAGCTTCACGACCTGTTAAACCACCCATTAATACTAAGCGGTTAAAGCCGTCGTTTTCAAGGCGGTTGCCCCATACATTAGTTAATGCAGCGCGAAAACGAGCAGAAATCTTATCAAAGTCGGCCATTCCTTTGCTGTCAATCAGCATAGAGAAGTCCATGATCCAATTGATACGACCATCACTTGTTTTAACAGAATATGGCGTTTCACCTACAACGCGTAAACCAAAGTTTTCTAGCATTGGCATAACATCAGATAAGTGAATTGGCTCATCTTTATGGAACAAGCTTAGGCGTACAATATTGCTGTTAGCTTCTTCTTGCGGACGGTAGAACAGCATTTCTAGCTTGTTCTCGTCGTTTAACAATTCTAGTTTTTCAATATCTACAACCGCAGCACTCGGTAGTACTTCATCTTTGTAAGAGCGTGCAAACGCGTTGCAATATTTACGATTTAGCTCATTACCGCGGGCTTCCCCTGCTGACTCTAACAGTGCAGATTGTAATTTATCTTCCCATGTACGAGCAGCTTCTACTAGGTTGTTTTCGATGTCTTTCACGTTATATTCGATATTGTTATCGGTCACACGAACGGTGTAATGTGTACGCGCCAGTGTTGACTCAGAGAAATAGGTAGTAAATTCGACTTTTTCGTCAGAATTAAAGGCGTTAGCTAAAATGTCTTGTGTTTCTCGGCGCAGCGCTGTGTTATATCGCTCACGCGGAACGTACACCATACAAGAGAAGAAACGTCCGTAGGCGTCTTTACGAACAAACAAGCGACACATGTCGCGCTCTTGAATTTGTAAAACACCCATTGCTACTTCGAGTAACTCGCTCTCGCGAGCTTGAACTAATTCATCACGTGGGTACGTTTCTAAAATATTAAGTACCGCTTTGTATGCATGGGTGCCTTTAGCAAAGTCACACATATCCATGATGCGGTTAATTTTAGTTTTTAGAACAGGCACATCTGCTGCGCTGTTGTTGTAAAAGCTTGATGAAAATAGGCCGATAAAACGGTCTTCACCAACCACATTGCCTTCATCATCAAAGCGTTTAATACCAACGTAATCTATGTACGCTGGGCGATGAACGCGCGATACAGAGTTCGTTTTTGTTAATACTAATAAGTTACTGCTGAGGGCTTCTTGGCGAGCAAATTCTGGTAATTCAGATAATAAACGTGTGTGCTCATCGGTTGAATTTTTCATCAGGCCGAGACTGGTGTCCATTTTACCTTTTAACTGGTAATCACCTTGTACAGGGGTAAGCTCGTACTCGCGATAGCCCATTAAAGTAAAGTTATCTTTAGCCAGCCAATCTAAAAACTCTACGGCTTCAGATACTTCGTTTTTATTTTTATTGTGCTTACGTTTTGGTACTTCTTTAGTAACAGAGACTAATTTTTCGCGAATTGGCTGCCAATCATCTACCGCAATAGAAACATCAACCAATACTGATTCGAGCTCTTTTTTGAAAGAAGCAATAACAGATGCATCGGTTTGGCGGTCAATCTCAATAAAGAACACTGTTTTAGTAGAGGTTGATTCTTGCTCTGCTTTTAAATTTGATAAACCAGAAATTTTAGCGTTATCGTCACGCTGAATTTTTAGTGGGCAGTGAAGTAATAAGTGAGAAGCTATATTTTCACGGGTCATAGCCATACGAACAGAATCTACTAAAAATGGCATATCTTTAGCAATAATTTCTACAATTGTATGTGATGACTGCCAGCCATCTTTTGCTACTTCAGGGTTGAAAACGCGAATTACTGCGTCGTCCGTGGTGTTTTTTTCTAGTGCATTCCAAAGGCTGAGTGCAGCACCGTATAGGTCACTATCATTGCGATTTGCCAAATCCTCTTTAGACATATTGCTGTACAAGGCTTTGGCGAATTTCTCAACGAGTAACACATTATCAGCGTGAACTTTTTTCTGGATAAGCTTACAGACATTATCTAGGATAACCGAGGCTTGGCCTTCATTTCGTGTCATTGTATGTTCCTTAATCTATTACTGCTTTTAGTTAAGCAGAATATTTGTACAGCCATTTATTAGCGTGGAGTCAGTTAAATTCTAACCCTTTTAGCGCTAATAAACAGCCTTTTCGATGAAAACATTTTAAGCATTTCAGCTATTTGGTCATCTATTCACAAAATATAGATATAAATGACCATTACAGGTCATTTAGGAGCACAATTATTCACTTTATTTTTTCTGGTCGGTCCACAGCAGACTACCAATTGCGGGTAAAAGCAGTACCGCACCTAACATATTTACTAAAAACATGAAGGTAAGCAGTATTCCCATATCTACTTGAAACTTAAGATCAGAGAATATCCACGTACTCACACCTATCGCAAGGGTAATACCGGTAAACAATACAGCACTGCCACGCTCAACAAGGGCATTACGGTACGCCACGCTCAGCGGTACGTTTTGCTTAAGTTGGCCCATCATCGAAGAAAGTATATAAATACCGTAATCCACACCAATACCTACACCTAAGGCTATAACAGGTAAAGTAGATACTGTTAAGCCAATTTCTAATTGCACCATAAGTGCTTGTGCAAGAGTTGATACAATATACAGAGGTAATACCACTGCGATTGTCGCTTTTACGCTCTTAAAGCTTAACAAACACAAAATAATAACCGCGCCGTAAACGTACAGCATCATCGGAATTTGCGCCGCAGAAACAGACTCGTTTGTTGCCGCCATCACCCCTACAGGCCCAGACGCTAACTTAAAGGCTAACTTGTCTGTGCCTTCTTCTTGTGCAAATTGCTTAACACGTTGAATAACGGTATCGATTGTATTTGCTTTGTGATCATCTAAAAATATAATCACCGGCATGACTGAGCAATCACCATTGAGTAACCCTGTGCTTGTTTCTACACGGGCTGTTGATTGCACTAAGCTGGCTGAATTACGCGGTAAGCTTTGCCATTTTAAGTTACCTTCGTTGTAACCTGCGTTAACCGACTGCGCCACAGAGCTTAAACTAACCGCCGATTGTACGCCTGGCACGTTTTCTACCTTGTACTGAAAACGGCTAATGCGCGCCATCACATCGTGCTCTGTACACGCCGCTGGGTAAGCCTCAACAATCACTTTTAAAATATCCGACGAAATAGTGTATTTGTCCGATATTAAAAAAGTATCTTGATTGTAGCGAGCATCTTGATGCAGCGAAGGCGCACCTGCATGTAAATCACCAATTCGCATTTTATCTGCTTGCCAGTAACCTAAGGCAAATAACACCAGGGTAAAACCAATAATCATTTTTGCGGTTTTAGGGTCTGTGGCTTTTACTAATAAATCGCGTATCGCATCTAGCATATTTGGCTTTTGCGCATCGCCTGATTGAATATGCACAGTGTTGGCAAAATTCATATACGAGGCCCACACTGGCAATAAAATTAAATTAGTAAATATAATAACCGCAACACCTAAACTTGCTGTGATTGCAAGTTCACGAATAATACCTATATCAATAGTCAGCAGGGTTAAAAAGCCCACCGTGTCTGAAAGCAGCGCAATACCACCAGGTACAAGTAATGCTCTAAAGCTTGATTGACAACAAATGCGGGTACTTTTGCCCTCACCTACTTTTTTACCAATGGCGTTGATCATCTGCACGCCGTGGCTTACACCAATCGCAAATACTAAAAACGGCACCAATATAGACATAGGGTCGAGTCCAAAACCTAAACTCGACAGCAAACCCATTTGCCAGATTACGGCAATAATTGAACACGCTATAGGTAAAATGGTGAGCTTTAAACTGCCACAAAATAGCCAAACCATAATAAAGGTAAAACCAATGGCAATAGCAAAAAATAGCACCACACCTTTTGCCCCCTGAGCGATATCGCCGGCCATTTTGGCAAATCCAATAATATGAATACTGACTTTATCTGTACTTAAAGGCTCTCTTACTTGCGTTTCTAACTTATCTGCAAATGCCAGTGTATCTAGCTTTTGCTGAGTTTGCGGGTCGGTTTCTAGTAGCTGCGCGGTCACCATGGCACATGAGTAATCGCTGGCAATCATTCGCCCTACTACTTTTGCTTTTTCAATGTTTTCTTTAACTACCGCTAAACCTTTTTGGTCAGCTTTAAAGTTTGCAGGAATAATTGGGCCGCCAGCAAAACCATCTTCAACCACTTCGACAAAACGCGCACTGGGCGCAAAAATAGAGTTAACTAATGGGCGGTTTACACCAGGAATAAAATACAGTTGATCGTGTACTGCTTTTAATTGGGTGAAAAATTCGGGGTTAAAAATGTTACCACTGTCATCACACACCGAAATTAAAATGCTATTTGCTCCACCAAATTGTTTTTCGTGTTTGGTGTACACTTTCATGTATTCGTGATTTAGCGGAATATTTTTGTTAAACGAGGCGTCTAGTTCAATGTGAGTGGCTTTATAGCCTAAAAAACATGTGATTAGCGCAAAAGCGATCAACATGATAGTACGGTGTCTAAACACTGCCTTTTCTAAAAAATCTAAAAACGTATGCATTAAGGGTTCAACTCCTTCACTTTAATGCCATCTTCTGTTGCCATGACCAATTTATTATTAATTATTACGCCATCTAGAATAGCTTTACCATCGGGGCGTTGTTCATGTGTAAGTAAGCCGTCTTTTAAATGAAAGATCACACCACTATTTGCCAGCAGTAACCAATGCTCATTATTATAATTTATGATGTTATTAACCGTGGCCGTTTTAACATTTTCAAAATGCTGCCATTGTTGTTCATTTTTATTTTTAGCAAATACATTTCCTCTGAGCCCTGCCACAATCTCTTGCTGCGCATCTGATGCTACCGCAAAAAAAGAACCCGGGTAAATTTCATCAAGGCGTTGCCATGTTTGACCATTATCACTGCTTTTGGCCATTAACCCCATTTCACCGACTAACATCAAACCACTGTCTGTTTTTTCAATACGGTTAAAATGAGGCAGTATAGATGCTGTTTCAGCCTCGTAGCCTTGAGGGTCATTTTCTTTTAACTCATTCAAATACTCTCTGTCTTCACTAAACAGTAAAGAGTCTAAAAAGCGTTTATGCCAGTGCTTGCCGCCATCACTGGTTTGATAAAACATGCCATAAGCGCCAACAGCAAAACCATTTGAGTCATCTTCAAAGTAAATATCTAAACACGGCTTATCAAGCTCTGGCTTTGCTTGTTGTAATTGCCAATTTAAACCACCATCGGTGGTATTAATTATTGTGGCATCGTGCCCGCACGCCCACCCATGAGTTTCATTAGAAAAATCGACAGCCGTTAGCAATACCTGTGTAGGGACGCTTTGCGCTTGCTGCCATTGCTCAGCGTTTTTGCTTGTTATTACCGTACCGTGCTTACCTACAGCCACTAAACCTGCACCTGTATTCGTAATATCAGTTAGTAGGGTTTTATTTGCGTTGATTGCGCTAATAGCATACTGAGGAGCATCTTGTGCAATACTCGCACCGCTTATGATCAGGCTGGCATATACCAAATACTTCATAAATTTTAATCGCCTTGAACTGAAGAATTGTTTGTCTGTTTGCTGAGGAAAATCCTGCGTGTCGTATAGACAAACGCGATGAGAAAGAAAAAAGCAGCTAACGGGCTGTTAGCTGCATATTACGTTGTTATCTACCTTCACGGCGTAATGCGCTTGAAGTAAATTCGTTATCGTTAAACGACTCTGAAAAGTCGTACATTTTTTCTTGGTTATCTAAACCAATAGCTAAGTAACGGCGCGAATTTAAATCATGATACACTTCTAAGGTACTCCACTGCGTAGGTACTTCGTAGTAGTTTAAGCCATATGCCATTGCTACACGATAAAGCTGGTCGCGATTATCATAAATATCGGTCACTTGTACTTGCCAGCTATCTTCATCAATATAAAACACGCGTTTTTTATAAATATGGCGTGTATCATCTTTTAAGTTAGCTTCAACCACCCATACACGGTGCTTTTCATAACGCGTATGCTCTGGGTTAATGTGGCCTGGTTTTAAAATATCGTCGTACTCTAGTTTATCACTGTGTAACTTGTAGCTATTGTACGGAATATATAGTTCTTGCTTACCTTTTAACGTCCAGTTGTAACGGTTAGGTGAGCCATTAAACATATCAAAATCATCAGTAGTACGTAAGCTATCTGCGGCTGTACCTGGAGCGTCATATGCAACATTTGGTGCACGACGAACACGACGCTGACCCGAGTTATATGTCCACGCTTGGCGAGGCGTTAAAATTTGATCCATGGTTTCGTGTACAAGTAGCGCTGTACCGGCAAGGCGTGCTGGCTCTGTCACCTTTTGCTTAAATTTAAACAAAATGTTTGAGTCTTGAAGCTCTGCAGGGGTCGCTTTAGGATCTGAATATTTAACCAATAGTTGTTCATCAAAGCCTACATAGTTATACGAACCCGATGCGGTGGGTGCAGCTTGTCCACCAAAACGCTCTATTGATTGTCCACGATAGCGTAATAAGTGATTCCAAATAGCTTCTAAGCCAGATTTAGGAATAGGAAATGGAATACCAATTGCGGTATTTTTTATTCCGTTGCCACCTTCAATAAGCTCAGCCGTTGCAGCAAACTCTTTTGTTGCATCGTATACAAACTGTGGATAAGACGCAGAGCGGCGCGTTTCATAAACAGGCATTTTAAACGTATCTGGGTATGCTTCAAATAAAGCAATTTGACCAGGGCTTAAGTTAGCTTTGTACTTATCAAGGTTTGTTTTATCAATGGTAAACAACACTTTGTCCGCAGAATACGGGTCTAAATGGTGCATGCCTGGCTCATAACCTTCAGGTGCAGATGTAATACCGCCATTCCACGCTGGAATTGACCCATCAGCATTGGCTGCTTTTTCTGCGCCAAATGGCGTTAAGTCTTGTCCTAAACGTGCAACTTCTTCAGCGCTCATTTTTGCCATTGCCGCTGAACTTAAAAACATGCTACACAAAGCGGTAGCGATGAGGGTAGGTTTTTTAATCATACTAATATTACCCCTAAATTGAATATTTTAAATTGAAAGAAACGTAGTCACGATCTGAGAAAGTATTAATATCGCCACCACCCCAAAATGAGTTGTAGCTCACATCAAGTGACCATGCATTTTGGTAATTAAAGTTCATTGTTACACCCAACGATTTACGGTCTTCAATAAACAAGAACATAGGATCCGGGGTGTTACCGTTTACATCATGAGAAAATACAAATCGTGGAGAGAAGTTAATACCATTGTAAAGGTTAAAGTAATCACCTTTAGCAATTAAGCGGTAACCCCAAGATGAGGCCGTTGCAAACGACTTTTCTTCTGGGCCATTAGAAAGGCCTAGTTGTAATGTTGTGTAGTCAGTAGTGCCTGGGCCTGTGATCACACCGCTTCGACCTGTACCCGACACATTTAAACGCATTTCGTCGTAATCAGGCATATCATGAATTTTCACAGCACCTACTTCACCTACTACAGCCCAGCTATCAGCACCTAATGACGGGCCAAATAAATGTGTTGCAGTAAACTGAATTTGTGATGTGTCGCGTTCAATATAACCTTGTGCAACTTCACCTGCCGCTACAGAGCTAATCGCATCACCAAAACTCATTTGCGAAATACCCGCAAAGTCTGGGCGAATACCGGCAAGCGCCAATTGTTCAGGCATGGCGGTATAAAGTAGCTCTACATCATCAATTTGTAACGGTTCGTCTTTACGAAATGCAAACTCACCAGCAAACGCGGTTTCGCCAATTGTGGTGTTAAAGCTTAAACCGTAAAGTTTAATATCTTCTGGGTAATCATTTTCTGCTTTTGAAAACGCAACTAAATCTGCCACGTTGTCATCTGTAATTTCTGTTGTTGCAATCATCGCTAAATCTTGTGCGATGGCAGCTTGAGAAAAGTTAGATACACGACCAGAAATTAGCGGACGTCGACTATGGTAGTTAACGTGGTATAACGCCACTTCTGTGTCGTTCCACTCTGGTAAAAATACACCTAAACGTAAACCATATTGGCCGCCGTCATCTGGCTCTGTTTTACCGTTATCGCCTTTACCTTTAAGCGCAACTTTAGTTGGATGAGCTAAATACATGTTTGCAAGCAGGGCTTGGCCTTCAGCACTTGTTGGGTCAATACCCTGTGCAGCGGCTACCTGAGCAAAATTAGTATAAAGGTTATTAAGGCTGTCGGTTAAAAAGGCCATATCAATGTCAGGGTTTGAAGTAAAACCTAACTGTACATTTTGCTGATAGCCGTTTTCTGCTGCAAAGTCATTGGTAGAAAAATAAGTACCCGCAGCCGGTAGGCGTGTTTCATGCCATTGGTACTGATAAAAACCTTCTAAAGTAATATTTTCAGTGATCCCTAATGACGCCCAAAGCATACCTACAGGAATAAATGCTTCTTTAAGCTCAGCACCTGGCGCTTTTAAGCGGTCAATATCGACCGGGTTTACGTTAATACCATGAGAGATAAGTGTACTCTCACCCCAGTTAACTACTTGTTGACCAAGGCGAATTGACAGCGGGTTATTACCATCGTTTAAGTCAAAATTTGCCCAAACGTAGGCATCTAATAAACGAATGTCGGCACAGCTTTGCTCTTTTGTGTCGTCATCATCACATGGATCTACGCCTTGTCCTGAGGTTGGGTTAACGTAGGCTCTATCACCATCCATTAACTCAAAATCGTAAAAGTACATAAAACGTGTGAATAAGCCGTAGTTATCTTTACTAATTGAAAGGTCGTGTGTTCCTTTCAATAATTTTGAAAACGAATCACCGCTATCAAAATTAAGATTACCTGCATCGCCATTATTAGAGTAAGAGCCTGGTTGAGCCCAAACATCTTGAGAAGAATAAATTGTATTTAATGAAGGATTATACCCAGTCCAATCAAATGCAGGATTATTGCTTTTACCAATAATGTCGAAATCTCTGTCTTCAACACGGACGCTTTGACCATAGGAAAAAGTTGAGTCGAAGGTGACATCAAAGCCCCCTACCTCAAAATTTGCTGCATTCGCTGCTGCAGATAAACCTAAGCTTGCGGCTGCTAAACCTATAGCTATTTTGTTTTTAACAAAAAGCGATCTTCTTATCATTGTGTATCCCCCCTGTCGTGGGTAATTATGTGTGATCAAGTTATTGTTTTTAGTGTAATCTTAACGATAGAAGCGATTATAAAAAATTACAAATGGTCGCGTTCAATCAATTATTATATTTTTTGAGCTGACGTTTACGTATTGGTAAGACGTCATACCAGATAATTTATACACGTAAATTAACAATAGAACAAATTGAAATTAACAAAAAGATAATATTTTTATGTATCTATAACATAAAAACAGCAGGTTAGGCGATACGTTCGAGGCGAATAAATTTATTCTCGGGGGTAAGTAAAAGTCTAAAACGCCCTCTTATTCCTATAGATGAAATGTAAGGGCGTAAGTGCGAGGCGGCAAAACGTATTGTTTTACCGTTATCCTCAACCACTTGTACTGAGCTAAAACGACCATGGTAGTAGTCCATGCATTTGTTATAGCTCAGGTGTAAAGAGAAGTAATACTCAATCATTTAATTAAGCGCTTTTTCAACCTTTTCAAATAAATCAGCACTTAATCCTTCAAGGTTTGCTAAGCGTTGCAACTGTGCTTTCATTGCTTGAGCACGGGTTGTGTCAAAGCGTTTCCACGACATGAAAGGCGTTAACATTCTAGAGGCATTTTGCGGATTAATCGCGTTTAGCTTAATAAGTAAATCACCTAATAATGCGTAACCTTCACCATCTTTTCGGTGAAATTGTGCGGTATTAAAATGACTAAAGCTGCCCACTAATGCCCGTACACGATTTGGATTTGAAAAATCAAAGCTAGGATGCGCGTACAACGCTTTTATATTCTCAATAGCATCATCACCAGATTGCATAGCCTGCAGCGCAAACCATTTATCCATAACTAAAACATCATGACGCCACTGGCTATCAAAATGATCTAACAACGTTGTTCTTAATGGGTGTGATGCTTTTACTACCGCACTTAATGAAGCTAAAACATTGGTCATATTCGGTGAATCTGCCGATTCTTTAATAAAGCGGTCAACTTGCTCAGAAGGTATTTTAGCTAAGTAATGTAAACAAACACCTTTAAGCGCTCTTATAGCCACTGCATCTGCATTTATACTGCCATCATCTACTAACGAGCTGTAACAATGTAAAAGCTCATCAGATAATTGCTCGGCAATCTGTTGCTCAAACAACCTTGTGATCGTAATGATTTCGTCAACAGGAATTATGTCAAACTCAGTGGCAAAGGTGTCAAAGCTTGGCAGTTTTATAAGCTCTGCTACCAGTGCTAAATCGCCACTTTGTGTGCTTATTAACACACGGAGTGCATTAATAACGTTTTCACTTAATGTTGCGTGTTCAGGTGCATTAACTGCTTGCTTAACTGCATTAATAAATAATTGCTGCTGCGCATCCCAACGCGAAAAATCGCTGCGCGCAAAACGCATAATATGCAGTAAATCAGGTTCTGAATTTTGCTGGCTTAAAATACAGGGCGCAGAAAAATCTTCAAGTAGTACAGCCACTGGGCGAGCAGGTATTTGATCAAAGTAAAACGTTTGCGTTGGCGCAGTTACGTTAAGCACGTGGTCGCGTTTTTCACCTTGATAAGTAAGTGAAATACTTTGCCCATTTTCATCTAATAATTCGATGGCAAATGGAAGGTGAAGGCTCTTATTATCTGGCTGATTTAGCGGAGCTGATTGCTCAATTGTTAAAGTATAAAGTTGCTTATCGTGATCATAGTGCTGTGTTGCATTTAATCGTGGTGTACCAGATTGGCTATACCAACGCTTAAATTGCGTTAAATCTATGCCTGAAGCATCACTCATTGCAGCAACAAAATCATCACAGGTAACCGCTTGACCATCATGGCGTTCAAAGTAAAGCTGCATCCCTTTTTGAAAGTTAACCTCACCTAACAGGGTGTGCATCATGCGGATAACTTCAGCCCCTTTATCGTACACCGTTACGGTATAAAAGTTATTCATTTCGATAACTTTTTCAGGACGAATTGGGTGCGCCATTGGCCCCGCATCTTCACTAAACTGATGTGTGCGCATTACTTTAACGGCATCAATGCGGTTAAGTGCGCGTGAGCCTAAATCGCTACTAAATTCTTGGTCTCTAAATACTGTGAGCCCTTCTTTTAACGATAGCTGAAACCAGTCTCTACAGGTAACACGGTTTCCCGTCCAGTTATGAAAATACTCATGACCAACAATCGACTCTATCGTGTGATAATCTTTATCGGTGGCGGTTTCTTGGTTAGCCAATACGCATTTACTATTAAATACGTTTAGCCCTTTGTTTTCCATTGCTCCCATATTGAAAAAATCTACGGCAACAATCATGTAAATATCTAAGTCATATTCTAGGTTAAAGCGTGTTTCATCCCAATGCATGGCTTTTTTTAATGAGTTAATTGCATGTGGTGTTTTAGATAAATTGCCTTTATCAACAAATAACGCAAGCTCAATTTCGCGCCCACTTTTTGTTGTGTAAGTGTCTTTTAGTACATCAAAATCACCCGCTACTAATGCAAATAAGTAACTTGGCTTTTTAAATGGGTCTTGCCATTTAGCAAAATGGCGACCATCAGCTGTTTCACCGCTGTCAATTTGGTTACCATTTGACAGTAAATGCTTAAAGCTTTTATCAGCAATAATCGTCACATCGTACGTGCTTAGTACGTCAGGGCGGTCTAAAAAGTAGGTTATTTTTCTAAAACCTTGTGCTTCACATTGCGTGCAATACGCTCCACCAGATAGATACAAGCCTTCTAAAGAGGTATTTGTATCAGGAGAAATTTCTGTAACAATTTTAAGCTGGCATGTGTGAGGTAAATCATTAATGATTAGGTGCTCACCTTCAATCTTATAATTAGTATAAGCAACATTATCTACTTGCAGCTCCACTAATTGTAAGTCTATGCCATCTAACACAAGCGCTGAGTTTTGATTTGTTGTTCTTTTAAGTGTTAGAAGCGCCGTCACTTTTGTATTTAGTGGTTGTAAGTCAAAAGTGAGTTCAGTGTGCTCTATAGAAAAATTAGGCGCAGTGTAGTCTTTTAAGTATTGCACTTTTGGCTTTGCTGAAACAGTCATAGTTACTCCAACTAAAGCTCCTTAAAAAAGGAGCTATTTAGATTTAAGCAGGTTGCTTGGGTTCAATGCGTAAAATTTTAATGCCTACGTACGCATAAATAATGGCTAAGAAAGGGTTTATTAAATTAAAGAAAGCATACAAGGCATAGTCAAATGGGTTTATTAATAAAACGCTTTGCATGTACGCACCACAGGTATTCCACGGAATTAGCGGGCTTGTTATTGTGCCGCCATCTTCTAAAGTACGCGATAAATTAACGGGCTTTAAACCACGCTTTTTATATTCTTCTTTAAACATACGACCTGGCACTACAATAGCAATGTATTGATCAGCCGCTATTAAGTTGGTGCCCACACAAGTAGCAATGGTTGATGTAATAAGCGAGCCTGTGCTTTTTGCTATTTTTAAAATGCTCTTAACAAAAATATCTAATAAACCGGTTTTTTCCATAATGGCACCAAACATAAGAGCTGTCATGATCAGCCATGTTGTAGTTAACATCCCTGCCATACCGCCACCACTGAGCAATGAATCCATTTTGTCATCACCCGTGTCGATGCTAAAACCATCGAAAAAAGTCGTCCAAATAATTTTAAAATAACCAACCAACTCACCCTGAGAAAGGTCAATTTGTGTCGCAATTAAATCAGACTGAAACAACATTGCCCACACAGCACCAATTACAGCGCCAATTGAAATTGCCGGAAACGCTGGCATTTTTTTAATAGCTAAAACTAGCAGCACAATTAATGGAATTAACATTTCAAAGCCAATATTAAAGTTTTGCTCTAAAATCGCTGTTATTTCGTCAATCCTGCCGGCTTCGTTAGAAGCCGTTGCATTGAAGCCCATAAATATAAAAATGATTAATGCAATGACAAAGCTAGGAACAGTAGTCCATAACATGTGATGGATATGTTCAAATAAATCAGCTCCAACAACAGCCGGTGCTAAGTTAGTAGTTTCAGAAAGCGGACTGAGTTTGTCACCAAAGTAAGCCCCCGAAATAACTGCACCTGCCGTCACAGTTTGATCAAGCCCTAACCCGGTGGCCACCCCTAAAAGCGCCACACCTATGGTGGCAGCTGTGGTCCAAGAGCTACCTATACTCATTGCAACAATGCCACAAATTAAGCAGCTTGCGGCGTAAAACCAGCTTGGGTTAATAACCTGTAAGCCATAATAAATGAGCGTTGGCACGGTACCCGACAACAGCCAAGTACCAATTAAGGCACCCACCATTAATAAAATTAAAATAGCCCCCAATGATAAGGTAATACCTTCAATCATGGCTTCTTCAAGCTTTTTCCACGTATAGCCATTTTTTAGCCCTATTAATGCCGCAGCAAAGGTGGCAAATAATAACGCTATTTGGTTAGGACCTGATGACGAGTTATCGCCAAATAAATATACCGCTGCGCCTAAAAGGCAAATTAAAACAGTGATAGGTACAAGTGCATCAAAAAACGAGGCGGGTTTAATCGGTTTTTCTAAAGGCTTCAAAATAGTGACTCCTGCACACCACATATCGTGGCGTGGTTATTTATTATTTTTAGCGTATCAGTGCTTTTTTTAAGCCACAGTAATGTAACTCAATTTAGTAATTCGCGATTATAGCAATTTAGCGAAATTTAGGTAACAAAAAAGGCGCAAAAAGCGCCTTTTAAACGGGGTAAACACGTGTTTATTTTTTAGCGATGCGGCCAAAGTTAATGTAATCTTGAGTGATCAGTGCTGCCTCTTCTAAGAAAGGGTCAAGCTCTTCAATTACCTCAGGTACATCATCTAGGTTTTCTATTGGCTCTTTACCTAAACGCTTTAAACGCTCATTAGTGCGCGCTAGAGTACGTGCTTCATTTTCATCTTTTTCTTTAATACGGTCAGCTTCAACTAAAGAAATAGTTTTGCGGTCTTTCTCTTCATTGTAACGGGCAATATCATCAAATACGTAACCAAACTCTGGCTCTGACTTAATACGTACTTCGTGCTGTTTTTCAAGATAAGTGATTACAGGCGTTAAATTACCCTGCCTATTGTACTTAGCTCGTACTATGCTATCCCACGGCAATGCATTATCTTGCTTGCTCTCGCCCCATTCTGCTGGGTCTATCGCCGAAGGGAATGAAATATCAGGAATAACCCCTTTATGCTGAGTGCTGCCGCCGTTTATACGGTAAAACTTAGCAATAGTGTATTGTACGCTACCTAAGTCGTTGTCGTATAAATCGTACGCACGACCTAAGCCTTTGTGCTGCTGAACCGTTCCCTTACCAAAGGTTTGCTCGCCTATAATTACTGCGCGGCCATAGTCTTGCATTGCGGCGGCAAAAATTTCAGAGGCTGAAGCACTGTAACGGTCAACTAAAACAGTTAATGGGCCATCGTAGTAGGTAATTCCGTCACGGTCTTTTTGCTCTTCGATACGGTTATTTAGTGTATGAATTTGTACAACCGGACCTTGGTCAAAAAACAAGCCTGATAGCTGTGTAGCTTCATATAATGATCCACCGCCATTTTGGCGCAAATCAATAATAATACCGTCTACGTTTTCTTCTTTTAGTTTAGCTAATTCAACTTTAACGTCTTTTGAAAGATTGTTGTAAAAGCCTGGGATCTCAATAACACCAATTTTTGAAGTTAAATTTGAATAACTCGCTTCAAATACTTCAGATTTAGCAGCCCTATCTTCTAAGCGAATTTTATCACGGGTGATTTCAACTACTTTAGGCGTGCCATGTGCATCAGAGCCTTTAAGATACTGTAAACGTACCTTAGTGCCTTTAGGGCCTTTAATTAAATCAACTACATCATCTAAACGCCAGCCAATAACATCAACAAACTCTTTTTGATCTTGGGCAACACCAATAATTTTGTCGTCAGCTTTTAGCTGCTCTGTTTTATCGGCAGGTCCACCTGGTACTAAGCTACGAATAACGGTGTAATCTTCATCTGGGCTTAAAACGGCGCCAATGCCTTCAAGCTCTAGGTCCATATCCATCTTAAATTGTTCTGCGCGGCGCGGCGATAAGTACGACGTATGCGCCTCAATGCTTCGCGCTAGCGAGTTCATTACAATTTGAAATGCATCTTCTGAATTTGTTTGCACTAAACGTTTTTGTGCATTTTTATAACGCTTAGTAAGGACCTCTTTGATCCCTTCCCAATCTTTGCCTGTCATTTTTAAACGCAAGGCATCGTATTTAACGCGTTCACGCCAAATTTCATCAAGCTCAGCTTGCGATGCTGGCCATGCTGAATCTTCACGGTCAAAAAAGTATTCATCGTCTTTATCAAACGTCATTTCTTTATCGAGTAGTGATAAAGAGTAATCATAACGTTCAAAACGGCGCTTTAAGCTTAAGTTAAAAATATCAAACGTAAAGTCAAGCTTACCGGTGGTAATAGCATTATCAAAATCGTTGCGGTATTTTTCAAACGCTGCAATGTCGCTTGCTAAAAACACACTTTTGTTAAAATCAAGGGATTCGATATAACGATCGTACACTTTGCTAGAAAGCCCATCGTTAAATCGAACCGGTGTATAGTGTGAACGAGCAAATAAGTTAGCCACTCGTTTGCTGGCAGTGCCATGTTGACTTTCTTGTTTAAGTACAGGCAAGTCTTCAAGTTTTGCCGCTTCTACAGAAGCGAATAAAGAACCCGAAAACAGGGCAGCAACTAACGGAATGAGCGTAAACTTTTTACTCATACACAACTCCTTAATTTATTTACAACTTAAATAATGTATAAGCTGTCAGCTTTGGTTTTAACTTGCATGCCTGTTACTAATTCAACATGAACTTCGTCTTTGTTTACTTCAGTAATTACCGCATTTACAAGTGCTTGGCCAAGTTTAACCTTAACCTTGTTATTAACCTTGACCTCACTTGCAGGTAAAGGTTCAACTTTTCCTGAACGTTTAGCTGGGGCTGCTTTAGCTGGTTTGTTAGCTTGTGCATTGTTTTTGCTAGCGTGGGCTGGTTTTTTCTTGAAAGATTTAGAATCTGAATCTTGGCGTGGACGCTGTTGTTTTTTGCGTTTTGCCATTTTAGCACGGCTTTCTTCTAGTGCTTTTTGAGCGTGGTCAATGTGCTCTTGCTCAACTTTTTCACCTTGATTGCCATCAAGATCAATACGAAACTCTGACTTAGTCACAGCTTCTAAATAACGCCAGTTAGACGTGTATTTTCTAAGCGCTTGACGTACTTGAGTCTTACTTACTTTTTCAGACCCTTCGATACGCTCGGCAATATCTTTAAAAATACCGACTTTAAGCGGTTTAATACCGTCTTTTTGTTTAAAACATTGTGGAAATTCTTGATAAAGAAATTCCAGCACTTCATTAATATCTTTTAGCTTGTTTGTGGTTTCCATTTTAGAACCTATTTTTCACATCTTTTCATCAAGGGACGAGTCAACGTAGTGTATTACCCAGTCGATTAACTCTTCGAAGTCGGCTTCAAGTACAGCCAAATCACCTCGAAGGTGTTCCCAAATACCATTTATTATTTCATCGATTGATTCACAATCTAAATCATCTGGAAGTTTATCCCAGGCTATGTGAATCAAATCATTGAGCGTTTCCGCTACATGTTCTTCTTCCCCTTCCCAATCGCCTACATCTTGTACTGCGAATAGGTAGTCTTGAACATTTAGCAAGTCTTTCATTATAAGCTTGCCTCTAAGCATTTAACTAATGCTTCAAGACCTGCTTGGTCATCAGTATCAAATCGACCAATAGTTGGGCTATCGATATCAAGAACAGCAACTATTTTATCATTTTTCATGATAGGTACAACAATCTCAGAGTTAGACGCTGCATCGCAGGCTATGTGGCCATCGAACGCATGTACATCTTCGATTAGTTGAGTTTCTAACGTTGCTGCAGCCGTACCACACACCCCTTTACCAACAGGGATACGAATACACGCTGGATTACCTTGAAAAGGCCCAAGCACTAATTCACTTGGCGAATCCATAAAGTAAAAGCCCGCCCAATTTACATCTTCTAATGAGGTAAATAATAGCGCACTTACGTTAGCCATATTAGCAATGACATTAGATTCACCAGCAATTAGTGATTCAGTTTGCTTAACTAATGACTGGTAAAAATCGTGCTTTTGCATACCAAACTACTTCTTATTAAACAGACAGTAGCTAAAGGTACTCTTTGTCGTGAAAAATTGAAACCTTTTACAGGCAAAAAAACAGAAATAGCGCCGTTTTTCAGCACGCTTGATTAATATTTCTGCAATTATTTTTTTGATGTTTTACGCAGGCCAAATAAAAATAGTCCTGCGGCAAAAGCGGCCATTACACTATTAATTAAAAATATCTCGCCTGTTGTAGCACTGAGTAAATAACTAAATATTGCGCCACCGAGCAGCCCAAGAGTCAGTACACCTGAATAATTCACTTTTGCATACTTAAACATAAGCAAATAACCCGGTACGACAAAAGCGGCCATAGTAAGGCCAACAATATGTGCGTTCGCGATTGCACTCATCAGTAGTTGTAAAAAAATGGTAACCGCATCGCCATTCATAGTGAGCCCATAATAAAGGCCAAGTAAACTACCAACAATCACAGGGGATAATAAAGAAAGCGCGACACTTTTGGCTAGTTGATGTTTCATATAAGTTCCTAATTACACACTACAAACATTATCTTAAGCATGCACCAAGTTCTTAAGGTTAGAAACAGAGACTATGGTCGTAATTTATGATGGGAAAACAAGCACTCTTTAAACTGCTGTAACTAGGCATTTTAATTTTATAAAAATATACCTTAGCGTTTCTAGTAAGGGTATTTAACCCCCTTTGCAAGGTGTGATAATTTGAAGATTTAGTTTCTGCTGCGCTGTTTAATGAATGGTTTAATAAATGGTTTTGCTAACTAAAAGCAAACACACATTGAGCTGCCAGCCCACACTTACTTTGAGCTGCTTAGTCGCCTATAAGACAAAGTTCACTACCTTATAGGCGCAATCGTCAATAAAACCTAACCTTTAGATTGCAATATTAAGTACGTTCTTCAATTAATGACTGATTTACGCATAGCCAGCGTCGTAGGTATACAGCACAGCAAAGCTGCAAAAGTGATGATGTATAGTTAATTGTGTCAAAAGGTTGGAATACAAATAAAACAAACAACGTTATCCATGAGCATCATTGCACGATAAACAATAAGTTTTCTTGAAGGTAAATCATCCTTGAGCCACAACATACTATTTTAATTACCAATTTTAAAATCTAAAAAATAAAAGTAGTACATCAATACGTTAATAGCGGCTGATAGCAAACCAAAATGGGCAAATAAGCGAGGAAGCCTAAGGTGGCCTGATAATAAAGCGTAAAAACAAAAAAGCCCGCTAAAAAGCGGGCTTTAATATAATGGTGGAGAGATAGGGATTTGAACCCTAGATGGGCTACAAACCCATGCCGGTTTTCAAGACCGGTGCATTCGACCACTCTGCCATCTCTCCGAAAGTGCTATAAATTACAAGTAAGAGTGTACTCATAATTATTGTAATAAGGTGGTGGAGAGATAGGGATTTGAACCCTAGATAGGCTACAAACCTATGCCGGTTTTCAAGACCGGTGCATTCGACCACTCTGCCATCTCTCCGCACGGCCTGCATAATAGGGAAACCCATTGGCTTTGTGAAGCTTTTTTTTAAAAAAATTGTTTAAGTGTTTAAAAAACAATTAATTTGTTTAAAGATAAAACAAATAATTTCTTTTTGATGCTTTAATGAACTTTAATTAAAAAATAACACTCTATTGATCTACAAAGGTTTGCCCAAACATATAAGAGTTGGTAATCTAATTTTAGTTAAATTATCGAAACAAACATGTTTCACTTAAAGGAGCTCTACAATGGCATTTAATCATTCGTACAATACCGCTAAACCGGTAATGTCGACCATTGAAACAAACAAGGTACTTAAAAACACCTATTTCTTACTGGCCATGACATTAGCATTTAGTGCTGTTACGGCGGGTATTTCAATGGCATTACAATTACCTTACTTTATGGGAATTGTGTTCACACTGGTTTCGTTTGGTTTATTATTTGTTGTAAACAAAAAAGCAGACTCAGCCTCAGGTGTGTTTTGGGTGTTTGCTTTTACAGGCTGTATGGGCGCAGGCCTTGGCCCACTACTTAACTATTATGCGGCTATGCCTAATGGCCCTATGCTCATTATGCAGGCGCTTGGTTCTACTGCATTAATATTTTTTGGTCTATCGGCTTATGCATTAAACACTAAAAAAGACTTCTCATTTATGGGTGGTTTTTTAACAGTAGGCTTACTAGTGGTTATTGTTGCAAGCATAGTTAACATCTTCATTGGCAGCTCGCTAATGTTTATGGTGCTTAACGCTGCTGTTGTGTTAATTATGTCTGGCTTAATCTTATTTGATACTAGCCGTATTATTAATGGCGGCGAAACTAACTACATTCGCGCGACGGTCGCTCTATACTTAAACGTATATAACCTATTTACTTCTTTACTGCACCTTCTTGGCGCAAGTGATGACTAATTAAATAGTTCTGTTAAAATAGCCCCTTTATTGGGGCTTTTTTATTGGAATTGTTTTGGCGCGATTTGTTCTTTCTTTACATACTCCTCCTTCAGATCATGACTCAACGCAACGTATTATAAAGTTTGCGAATGCATGTTTAGCACAAGGCCACACCATAGATGCGATATTTTTGTATCAAAATGGGATTTATCACGCGTCAGCTCACTTTGAGCTAGCCTCTGACGAGCTGCAAATTCCTACGCAATGGCAACAACTTGCAGATAAAAACGTCAACTTAATGCTATGTATTACTGCAGCAGAAAAACGTGGCTTAAACACAAGCCAAACAGGTGTGTTTACTGTAGCCGGGCTTGCAGAATTTGCCATGCTAGCGAGTGATGCAGATAAATGGATACAGTTTAAATGAAAAACGTTTTAGTAATGAGCCAATCCAGCCCCTTTGATGAGCTTAATACCCGCGATGCCCTAGACATGGCACTAATATTTGCCGCAGTTGATCAAAATATTAGCTGGCTATTTAGCGGCCCTGCTGTGCTTGCTTTAAAACATAATCAATCAACACAGCAACTTGGTGTAAAAGATTTTTTTAAAAACATCAAAACGCTTGAAATCTATGAAGTAGAAAACATATATGTATGTGAAAAATCGTTACTCGATTATAACTTAAGCAAATCTCAATTAATTATTGATTCAACCAGCCTCAATTACACTGAGCAACAGCAGCTGATCGGCCAGCAAGATTTTGTGGTGAACCTATGAGTACATTACACATTTTTTCAAAGCCACTGGCTTATTACGACTCTACTCAGCTTGAAAACTTAATTAAATACACCGATAAAGTACTCCTTGTTGGTGATGCCTGTTATGCCGCTAAGCAGTATTTTCAATTAAACGATTCGCTATTGTTGCTTTTAGAGGATGCGCAGGCACGCGCAGTTAAACTAAGCTCAGGCCAAACACTTATTAATTACGATGAGTTTGTTGCCCTTACTCTATCTACTAACCAATCTATTACTTGGTAATCCATGCTTGAATTTAATAATCAACAAATCGACACTGATAAACAAGGCTACTTGCTAGATTACACCTTGTGGACAAAAGAGTTAGCCCCCATTATCGCCGAGCAAGAAAACATTATCTTGAGCGAACAACACTGGGAAGTGATTAATTTTGTGCGCAATTTTTACTTAGAATATAACACCAGCCCAGCAATAAGAATGCTTGTTAAAGCCATGGCTAAAGCGCTTGGCGAGGACAAAGGCAATAGTATTTATTTGTATAAATTATTTCCCAAGGGGCCTGCAAAACAAGCCACAAAAATTGCCGGCTTACCCAAGCCCGCTAGGTGTATTTAATGGCGAACAAACCAATGCATAATCGCGCAAGTAAAAGTACCACTAAACGAACCACGGGTAGAACTTACTCACGCAGTGCGCTCACTAAAAAATGTACAACTTCGCGTGAAATTAAACCCGCTATAGCGCCTAAAGATAGAAAAATTGTTTTATTTAACAAGCCTTACGATGTGCTTTGCCAATTTACAGACGATGCCAATAGAAAAACCTTGGCTGAATTTATTCCCATTAAAGATGTATACGCTGCAGGCAGACTCGACCGTGACAGTGAAGGCTTGTTACTTTTAACAAACTGCGGAAAGCTTCAAAATACCCTTACCGCACCGAATAAAAAAACCAATAAAACCTATTGGGTGCAAGTAGAAGGCGAGCCTAGTGAAGAGGCCATTAATGCCCTGTGTAAAGGTGTTGAACTAAAAGATGGGATGACCTTACCCGCAAACGTAAAAATTATTGACGAGCCAAAACTTTGGCCTCGCGTGCCGCCGGTAAGAGAGCGAAAGTCGATTCCTACAACGTGGTTAAGTATTACAATTAATGAAGGGCGTAATAGGCAAGTTCGCCGTATGACCGCCCATGTTGGGCACCCTACATTAAGGCTTATTCGCTACAGTATTGGCAATTACACGCTAGATGGCATAAACAGCGCACAGTACTGTGTTATAAAAGGTGAGGTAAATGCATAAACCCCATGTAACGGTGGCTGCTGTAGTAAAAAAAGGAGAGCGTTTTTTACTGGTAAAAGAGCGAGATAAATTTACTTCTAATATTTGTTATAACCAACCTGCCGGCCATTTAGAAGTAAACGAAACACTGGCTCAAGCAGCCAGTAGAGAGCTTTTTGAAGAAACAGGTTTGTCTCTAACGCCCACTGGCTTAATCGGTATTTATAACTTACATGCGGCTAATGGGCTGCATTACTTACGCTTTTGTTTTATGTTTGATGGCACTCAAATCACCACTGAGCCCTGCCCAAAAGATGCAGATATAATTAGTGCTAACTGGCACAGTTTAGGGGACATTAAAGCACTGCCTCTAAGAAGCCATTTAGTTTTAAAATGTATTGAAGACAGCCTAAACCGCCCTATTCAAGACGTAGACTTTATTTACGAGGATAATTAAACATCTGCGCTTTATATAATTCTCAAAGCTATATAAATAGTCCAAGGCTATAAATTAACTTAATGCTAAACAATTTCGTCCTTGCCTTTTTGAATAATAAAGTGCGCTGTCGGCGGCCTTAATAAACTCTTTTTGATCGCAACTATCCTCTTTATTAATTGCGTGAATACCCATGCTCAGGGTTAAGTAGCCGGTAAAGCTGTCTTCATGAGGGATGTGCAGCTCTTCAATTGCCTTTTGAATATGCTCAGCAATAAATAAGGCCCCTTGTTTATCGGTTTGAGGCAGCAATACAACAAATTCTTCTCCGCCATAACGCGCCACAAAGTCCTCTGTGCGGCTTACCGTACACGCTATTGCTTGCGCCACGTTATACAAACATAAATCACCTTCAACATGCCCGTAGCGGTCGTTAAAGAGTTTAAAGTGATCAATATCGATTAAAATAATTGCCAAATCGTCACCACACTCAACGGCTTTTTCGAACTCTTTACTTAGCTTTTCATCAAAACGACGTCTATTTGCTATTTGTGTTAGCGAATCTAAAAATGCCATGTCGCGTAAAATATTTTGATCTTCTAAACGCTTGGTCGCATCATTAAATACAGCTATATATTCATCGCCCAAATTGATTCCAGATACTTCCATAGTAATTGTATTACCGTTTTTACAAGTAACATGGTAATCATGCGCGGGGATGTCTTGCCCTGTTTCATTGCCAATTTCTAACGCCGATTGCCACGTTTTTTTCACGGCCTCTCGATAGTGAGGATCTGGGTATGCATTAACCCACCACTGCTCTAAGTTAGGTAAGTCATCAACGGTATAACCAAATACATCTATAAAGCGCTGATTAACTCTAATAATATCACCGGTTTTAGCACACACATTAGAGATAGGCATAGGCAAAATAGTAAATAAATGGGCGTAGTGGCTCATCTCGTGGCGCTTCATAGGATGATGCATTTTTTTAGAAAGGAAACTGTATGGCGCATCTTCTTTTTCGTGAGAAAGCGAATGCTCCATAGTTAATACAAAGTACCACTCGTTCCACCATTTTTGTGTTGTTTCAACTAACGCCACTTCAGATTGGTTAATTAAATCTAAAGATGCAGTAACTGAATCAAAAATAGCATCAACGGGGCTAGTCTGTTGAGAGTCTACGGGTACGCTGTGTTTAAATATTTCATGAAAAAGTTTGTAGGCAGATTGCTTAAACTCACTCGTCGGGTTTTCAAGTAACTGCTTTACATGAAAGCTTGAGTTAGTCGTATAAAACGTAATTAGGGTCGTAAGTTTTTTTACCTGAAAGGCGTAATTCATATATTCATTCCGTTGAAAATATTAAGGCAATAAAATGCAAATTTAATACAAAAATCTTGCCTGTTCCTTAATTGTACAACAAACACAAGGTAATACAGACGCTATTATTATGCGCTCAGACAATAATGGCACCGAAATATCTTTTTACAATGGCTTATTTAAATTTTTCATCATTTTTTATGTTAAATGCGTTTCAGTCTTATTTGCTATTTATTATATGAATAAAATAACTACAAAATCGTGTGTTTGCACCACTCCTCCCTTTAAGCAAAAACAAAATGCGTGCTATAATCGCGGCCTTTCCAAGTTAACAGCAATCTGTATAAGCGAAATTATTCATGAGCGAAAATAGTCACATTAAAGTCATCGTTGGTATGTCCGGCGGTGTTGATTCTTCTGTATCTGCATATTTATTACAACAACAGGGCTACCAAGTAGAAGGCCTGTTTATGAAGAACTGGGAAGAAGACGACAATGACGAATACTGTGCAGCCGCTGAAGATTTAAAAGATGCACAAGCAGTGTGTGACAAATTAGGCATCGAGCTTCATACCGTTAACTTTGCAGCCGAATACTGGGATAACGTTTTTGAGTACTTTTTAGAAGAGTACAAAGCGGGCCGTACGCCAAACCCAGATATTATGTGTAACAAAGAAATTAAATTTAAAGCATTTTTAGAATTTGCAGCACAAGCACTTGGCGCCGATTATATTGCAACAGGCCATTATGTTCGTCGTGAACTACGAGACGACAAATACGTTATGTGCCGAGGCTTAGACGATAACAAAGATCAAAGCTATTTCTTATATACCTTAAGCCATGAACACATAGGCCAAACGCTTTTCCCAGTAGGCGATATAGCTAAACCAGACGTACGCCGTATTGCAGAAGAGCAAGACTTAATCACCCATGACAAAAAAGACAGCACCGGTATTTGTTTTATTGGTGAGCGTAAATTTAAAGACTTTTTACAAAAGTTTTTACCTGCTCAACCAGGTGTGATTGAAGATACTGACGGCAACAACGTAGGTGAGCATGAAGGGCTTATGTATCATACACTTGGCCAGCGTAAAGGCTTGTTAATTGGTGGCATGAAAGAAGGCTCTGGCGAGCCATGGTACGTTGTAGATAAAGACGTTGAGCGCAATGTGCTCGTTGTCGGACAAGGTAAAGACCACCCTCGCCTATACAGCAATGGCCTAAACGCCAATCAATTACATTGGGTAGACCGTGTTGGTCCTCAAGGTACAACGCGCTGCACCGTTAAAACCCGTTACCGCCAAGAAGATATTAATTGTACCCTTCTCGTTGGGGAAGATGGTATGGCACGCGTATTATTTGATGAACCACAAAAAGCCGTTACACCAGGTCAATCAGCTGTATTTTATGCCGATGATGTGTGTTTAGGTGGCGGTATTATAGATTCGGTGATTAAGTAATGAATCAACACCAAGTCATGGCGCTTGCCGCCATGTGCCAAGTGGCTAAACAAGTACAAAAAATTGCGCAATACGGCAGCGCAAACGATTCAGACTTAGACGTGCTATTTACAAGTATTGTACAAACATCACCCGCATCGCCGGTTGATGTTTATCAAGGTACGCATAACTTGCGCGACGGCTATAAAACATTAATGGCGCAGCTTACTGCTGGCGCTCAAAAAGATGTTGAAATAGTTAAGTACGTAGGTGGTTTAATGCAGCTTGAACGTATTTTAAATAACGAGCCAAAAAGCTTAGCTGAACTTGGCCGTCGTATCGACGACATTCATCGTCGCTTAGATCACTTTGCCATAACCGATGACACCGTAGTTGCCGGTTTAGCAGATATATACTCGTCGGTGCTGAGCCCCCTTGGGCACCGAATTCAGGTTTATGGTAAACCCGAGTTATTAAAACAGCAGCAAACGCAAAATAAAATTCGTGCCCTTTTATTAGCAGGAATTCGCAGTGCTGTATTATGGCGACAAATGGGCGGTAAACGCCGTCACTTTTTCTTTGCAAAAAGAAAAATTCTCGCTATTGCAAAAACAAACATTTAATTATCGTTCAAAACTAAAATTTAGGAGTTATTATGGAGCTTTCAGCGTTAACCGCTATCTCTCCAGTGGATGGTCGCTACGGCAGCAAAACCACTGAACTACGCAGTATTTTCAGCGAATTTGGCTTAATCAAATACCGCGTAACCGTTGAAGTGCGTTGGTTGCAAGCCTTAGCTGCAGCAAGCGATATTAAAGAAGTACCTGCATTTAGCGAACAAGCCAATGCACTTTTAAATGCCATTGTTGATAATTTCAGCGAAGCAGACGCACAGCGTGTTAAAGACATTGAACGCACCACAAACCACGATGTTAAAGCGGTAGAATATTTACTAAAAGAAAAAGTAGCCGATAACAGCGAAATTAACGCTATTAACGAGTTCATCCATTTTGCCTGTACATCAGAAGATATTAATAACCTATCTCATGGTTTAATGCTAAGCGAAGCTCGTGATAATGTGCTCCTTCCATACTGCGACCAACTACTTAACGCTATAAAAGAAAAAGCCATTGAGTACAAAGCAGTACCTATGATGACGCGTACCCACGGCCAACCAGCTACGCCTTCAACAATGGGTAAAGAGTTTGCTAACGTATACATGCGTTTAAAACGCCAACGCGACCAAATCGCACAGGTAGAAATGCTAGGTAAAATTAACGGTGCTGTAGGTAACTACAATGCTCACCTGAGTGCTTACCCAGATTACGATTGGCATACGCACGCAAACAACTTTGTAACTAGCCTTGGTTTAACCTTTAACCCATTCACTACACAAATAGAGCCGCATGACTACATTGCCGAGCTATTTGATGCTATTGCTCGCTTTAACACTATTTTACTTGATTTTGATCGTGACGTTTGGGGTTACATTGCCCTTAACCACTTTAAGCAAAAAACCATTGCTGGCGAAATCGGCTCTTCAACAATGCCGCATAAAGTAAACCCTATCGACTTTGAAAACTCAGAAGGTAACCTAGGCTTAGCAAATGCTATATTTGCTCACCTTGCACAAAAACTGCCTGTTTCTCGTTGGCAGCGTGACCTTACCGACTCAACCGTTTTACGTAACTTAGGTGTGGGTATGGGCTACACGCTTATCGCGTATCAATCTACACTTAAAGGCGTAAGCAAGCTTGAAGTAAATGAGCAACGTTTACTTGATGAGCTTGATCAAAACTGGGAATTACTTGCTGAGCCAATTCAAACGGTTATGCGTAAATACGGTATTGAAAAACCATACGAAAAACTTAAAGATTTAACGCGTGGTAAACGTGTAAATCAAGAGATAATGGCCGACTTTATCGATGGTTTAGACCTGCCAGAGCACGCTAAAGTAGAAATGAAAAAACTAACACCTGCCAACTACATTGGCCGCGCTGTTGAGTTTATTGACGATTTAGTTTAAATACTAAATTGCGCATATAAAAAGCGAAAGGATAATCCCTTTCGCTTTTTTTGTACTAAAAATTATAGGCCAACTCTATGTACCAATTAAAAATAAACAACCTCTGTGAGCAAGAATTTTTAAACCAATACTGGCAAAAAAAACCGCTATTAATTAAACAAGGCTTTACAGACTTTCAAGACCCAATAGAGGCAGAAGAGCTTGCCGGTCTTGCTATGGAAGAAAGTATAGAGTCGCGAATTGTTACCAACCACAATGACGATTGGCAAGCATACCAAGGCCCATTTGAAGACTTTGAAAAATTAACTGAGCAACACGCTACTTTATTGGTACAAGCGGTTGATCATTGGCATAGCGATGCAGCACAACTGCTTCAGCCATTTAGGTTTATACCTAACTGGCGAATAGATGATTTAATGATCAGCTATTCAACCCCTAAAGGTGGCGTTGGTCCGCACCTAGATCAGTACGATGTATTTATTATTCAAGGCCAGGGTAAGCGTCATTGGCGTGTTGGCCTGCCTGATCCAACACTTAAACAATTTGCGCAAAATAAAAAACTACTGCAAGTTGAGCAATTTGAAGCCGTTATAGATTGTATTTTAGAGCCCGGCGATATTTTATATATACCACCTGGGTGCCCTCACGAAGGCTATGCAATAGAAAACGCCCTTAACTACTCGGTTGGATTTAGAGCGCCTAATCAACAAGACTTATTTTCTAGCTTTGCCGATCATGTTATTGATACCGACAGCGGCCAAAAACGCTATACCGATCATACTTTAGCCCTTAGGGACTCTAAAGGTGAGCTTTTACAGAGCGAAACCGATAAAGTTAAAACCCTTATGCAAGCGCTACTTAATAACGATGAGCTATTTAAGCATTGGCTTGGTAATACCTTAAGCCAAGCCAAGCACGAAATGGACTTAGCACCGCTCGAAGAGCCTATAACCTGCGAGCAAATGAGTGATTTAATAGCAAATAATGCAGAAGAATTTGAGCGTTTAGGCGGCGTACGTGCTATCTATCAGCAGCTAGAAGACACCCTATTATTAAGTATTAATGGCGAAAACTACCCGTTACCACTTTGCGACTTAAATGCCGTTAAACTATTAACAGATCATGATTATGTTAATACCGACGATTTAAACGCAGCGCAACCCAGCCTAGTTTTTATTCAAACCTTTACTACACTAGTTAATCAGGGGTTGTGGTTTAATTAGAGGTGCGCTATGGGCTATCAAATTAATAAGGTCGAGTGGGATAGGCAAAAAGACCAGCTACAACAAATACGTGAAAAAGTATTTGTGTATGAGCTACACATACCCAAACGAATAGAATTTGATAGCCAAGACAAACTAGCACACCATGTGCTAGTTACTCACAACAGTAACGCACCCGTAGCCACAGGTAGGCTGTGTACAGATGGCTTAATAGGCCGAATAGCCGTTTTACCCGCACACCGTAATCGCCACGTTTATACTTCATTACTTACTTTTATTGTTAATCTTGCCGCTAACGATGGGCACCAAGTTATCAGTATTAATTGTATTTTAAACGAAGTTGAGCGCTTTAAACGAAACGGCTTTATACAACAAGGCGGTGTTTTTATGGAAGCAGGTATACCTAGGCAGCGAATGCAATGCCAAGTGTCTGAGTTTGTCACTAAACCATTTACATTAGTACATTAAAAAGGGCCATTAATAGCCCTTTTTTACGTTTATACGAGCAATACCTTATTTTGGTTCATTAGCCCAAAGTTGCTCGTTTTCATGCATTTCGTATAAGCCGTGAGCACGGTTTATAAGTAAGTTAGCAAAGTCGACCTGGGTTTTATCACGCGCGCCAACACTCATTATTTGATCTGCTTTTAACTGCCATTGTAATGAAAAATAACGCATAGCATCGCGCGCATCTTTTGCTGCACTTACTTCTGCATGATCAGTAGGTAAGCGCCCTGTTATTACCCAGTAGCTCTTGCCATTTTGCGCTTTAAATTTCCACATAGCACACAATGGCGCTAAAAAGCGGCTGTCTTTGTCTATTACTGATTTAGGCATAATGCCTTTTTCTGCTAAGTATTTTTGGGCGTTTTGAAAACACTCGCGTTGCCAAGCAACCCGTTGTTGCTCTATTTGTGCTTGCTCTTGCGCTGTTAATGGTTTTTTTTCTTCTTGCTGCATTTTGTTAACCTTTACTGCTTTTTTTCTACACTCTAAGTGCATAACAAATAAGGTGCAAGCATAAAACACCTGCTTTGCACCTTAAATACACCATTTGATTTGTTTTTAATCACAATTGCGCTTAAGCAATAATAAATCGCTGTTATTTTATATTGTGATCAAACGAGCCTACATCACCTGGGAACACCACAGGCGATTCAATCCCGTCTTTGCTTATCGCTGCAACACCAAAATAGTAATTATCAATAACCACGTTTTTAAGTGTAGCTTTACTTACATTGCCCACATCTTGGCTAAATTGCCATTGCGGCTCACTGGTATAGCGCCAATAAATACGATAACCGGCAATATTATCATCATCTGAACTTTGCCACGAAAGCGTAGTGTCGGCCTTAACCGCGCCTTCAATTTTTACCTGCTTAGGGGGAGCTGGCGCCCAAGCCATTGAAGCCATTGTTACTGCGTTCAATGATGTAAGCTTTGCTGTGTAGTCAAAATCAACGCCATCTATGGTATCGCCATAGACCACACCATTTTCTGTACGTAAATCTTGATGTTGTCGGTCGTAATGCTCATTAGTTTCCATAATTCTGACTGCTGCAAAACCCGCATCGTTAAATGGTCTATGGTGCCCGCCCCGGCCAAACCTATCTAACCTGTAAACTAACATTGTATCTAAATTTGGAATATACCTATCGGCAATTGTATCTATATAGCGCGCTAAATTACGGCTCGCCGAATCGACTTCACCACCTGTAAAACGGCGCGTTCTTGCTTGTTGTTTCGTTTCTACTACACGCGTGCCTTCTGAGAAAATACGCGCCGTTGTATTGTCGGTAACGCCATTAATACCGGTAATGTTGCCAATCATGTCGTTATTTAAAACGCCATGTACTTGCCAATTGTGCTCTTGCGCATACGCTGTGAGTATTTTACCGCCAAATAAACCTTGCTCTTCGCCTGACAACGCTGCATACACAACTGAGCCATTAAATTTATGCTTGCTTAGTACACGTGCAGCTTCAATAACCCCTGCCACGCCTGAAGCGTTATCATTAGCACCCGGTGAATCACTGGTAAAGTCCATTACATCGCTCACCCGCGAATCAATATCACCCGACATAATAACCATTCGGTTTGGCTCAGTACTACCACGCTGAATGGCCACTATATTTACCACTTCAACAGGATTAGGAATTCGTTTTTCACCTGATATTGTGTCTTTAACTTCAATAACTTCTAGGCAACCACCACATTGCGATGATATTTTTTCAAACTCTTTTTTGATCCAACGCCGTGCAGCACCTATGCCCCGTGTATCTGACTTAGTTTCAGAAAGCGTATGGCGGGTACCAAAATCCACCAGCGTTTGTATGTCGCTCTCGATACGTTTAGCTGATACCTGCGCTGCAATATCATGTAGCTTTTGTTGTTCTTCATATTTTATGCTGGCATGAGCCTGTGCTGATAATCCTGCCGTACAAGCAAAGGCTAACGTACTCAATTTAATAAGTTTAGTGGTAATAGAAAAAGGGGTTTTGCGCATTATAAGCTCCTTATTTTTTACCTTACCATTACTCAACAACCTATTTAGTGCAACTATTTTGAGTTAAAGCTTTATACAAGTAAGCTCAACTGTAAAAATTAACCACCCTTAAGTACTCCTCTCTTTTAAGCAACCGAGCGTATTACAAACCTTGTTACATAAATACGCTATATATATAGCGTGTTTTCGTGGCAAACTAATGGGGTGTTTTATTTGTATTTGTAACCTATGCGCCAGCTTAAAGCCGACACTGTCTCTGCCAATTTAATAGCCTCTAGTAACAATCAATATGGGCCTATTTGTGTTTATCAAAATGCTGCCTATCGCTGGTTAACACTTGCCCAAAATGCGCAAAGCGATATCACTATTCAAGGGGTGATGAGCCTTAATAAGAATGAGCAATTACTGATTGCGGTTAATCAATGTATGCTGTTATTTTTACTTAAAACAGCTGAGCCACTACGGGTTTTAAATTTAGGTTTAGGTACTGCGGGCATTGAGCGAGCCATTCATTATTTACATAACAAAACGGCTTATATAAATAACTTAGCTGTGTTTGACAGTGTAGAAATAAACCCCGCGATGATAAGCGTTGCTAAGCACCATTTTAACTTGCCCGCTAATCATACAGTGCACTTACAAAATGCAGAGCTGTTTGTTGCAACGTGCACGCGCACATACAATGTCATTACAATTGATATTTTTAGTGGCGATGTACATCAAGACTTTTTATCTAACAGCGTATTTTGGCAAAACATACGTCGCTGCAGCGGGCTAAATGTGCAAATTATTATAAATTTAAACCCTAAAACAGGAAAAGAGCTCCAAGCTTTACTCGTCTTGTTTAGGCAACACTTTAGCTGTATTGCCCTTATAGAGTTTAACGAATACAAAAATATTGTCGTGATGCTTTCTCAGCAAAGCTTAGTGCACATTAATAAAGAAGAAATAGCCCATTCGCCATTATTTAAAACGTGGGCGCCCAGCCTTCACAGCGACATAAACAGCATTTACCACATAGAGTAATTTAGCGACCTGGTTCGTGTTTTTCATAGCACGGCAAATGGGTTTCTAATTGCTCCCAATTGGCTTTAGAGGTAACAAAATTATGCGACATTACCTGTTCAGCAATATCGTCATCTATCAACCCTAGGCGTATTCGCAAGCGAGATTTATCCTCTGCATTAGCACTGTAAATAGGTGAGCCACATGTTTTACAAAAAAAGCGCGCACGCCCAGGTTTGAAATTAAATTCAGTTAAATTATCTTCACCTTTGGTAAGTGTAAATTCGTGAGTGTTTACAAAACCATTAGTGGCAAAAGCAGTTCCGCTGTTTTTTCTGCATAGTGAGCAGTGACAATGAATAATTTGAGAAATAGCCCCTTTAATTTCAACACTTACCGCTTTACATAAGCACGTTCCAGTATACATATAATCCCTTTAATTATTTTTAATTGCGTGTTGTTAAGTATTTTACGCGTTTAAAATATAAACGTCAGTAGAATAGATAAAACACAATATTGGTTGACTAATTTACACCAAATTGGTTATATAGATTTTTAGCTTTAAAAATTAAAAGCCATATATTGGTTTACCAATTTATACACCTATACTTACATTAGTAAAAGAGGGATTATGCGCGTTAAATACAGCTTACTGTTAGTAGCCTGCTCAGGATTATTAGCCTGTAGCCAAAACAATCAAAACGCCCCCTCTGCAAAGTGGCTATTAGTAGATAACTTTGAACAACCGCTAAAAGGCTGGACAAAG
This sequence comes from Pseudoalteromonas sp. Angola-4, assembly GCF_028599265.1. Taxonomy (NCBI): domain Bacteria; kingdom Pseudomonadati; phylum Pseudomonadota; class Gammaproteobacteria; order Alteromonadales; family Pseudoalteromonadaceae; genus Pseudoalteromonas; species Pseudoalteromonas sp. Angola-4. The sequence continues at coordinate 201,750 of NZ_JAQREK010000002.1, forward strand.
GTTGACACAGACAATCAAACTCAACCTTATGTTGCTAACCCACAAGTAACTAAAATAGAAGTTGAGGACACAGCCAAAGGGATTAACCATTTTTTAATTAAAAAGCCTGCCGAAAATGGTATTGTCGGCAACCGCAAAGCCCTCAGCTATAAAAAGCTTCCAAAAACAGTGCCCGTTGGCGAAACCTACACTTTTTTTACCCGTATTAACGTTGCCTCTTTTCCAAATAACCATGCTTTTGGATTAAGTAACTTAGAGCCAGAGCAAATAAACGTTCATGGCTACGATGCCTTCGAAGCCACTCTACGAGTCACCGATAAAACCGAATCAAATGGGTTAGTCAATACCGGGGCGCTAATGGTCAAAACTGATAAAGGCTATAGTAATATCCAAAACTATGCACAAGCGCAATCGGCTAAACCACTTGATACAAACAGTTGGTACAACATTTGGTACGTTGTTAATAATGCATCGGTAAAAATGCAAGGCCAGCAATATAATGTATATGTACAAGGCGGCGAATTTAAAAACCAAACCTTAGTTTATAAAAATGCCACCTTTAGAATGAAACGCGAACGCCCACTTAGCTATTTTTTAGCTAACTGTAATACGGGCCCACATAAAAAGCCCTACGGAAATGGCGGTTTACGCTATGACGACATTTACATGATTAAAGGCGTAAACCTCACAAACCCTATTCGATAAAAGTAGCAGTGTAAATTAGTCGCTAAAGATCTACAGCGCGCCACTTAAATGGTATGATCCTTTTCTATTATTTGTCATTTAAGTTTATAAAATGTATCGATTATTCGAAAAAATGACCAGCGCATTTCCTGAGCAAAAGCCAACGCAGCCGCCCTCTACCTTATTTGCGTTTTGTCGTCATTACACTAAAGGTATGGAGCTGTCGTTAGTTTTAATGTCTGTTAGTGCTGCCCTGCTTGCCATTTTAGAAGTATCGTTATTTAGCTATATGGGCCAATTGGTTGATTGGTTGGGCACCTACACACCGCAAACCCTGTTTGAAGAGCAAAAAGCCGAACTTATAAAAATGGCAGTAGTGCTTTTAGTGGTATTGCCTATTGTGGTGTTTTTTCACTCGGCTATTTTGCACCAAGCATTACTGGGTAATTACCCTATGTCGATTCGTTGGTCGGCGCATAGATACTTATTACGCCAAAGTGTTAGCTTTTATCAAAACGAGTTCGCAGGGCGTATTGCCACAAAAGTAATGCAAACATCACTGGCCGTACGAGAAGCCGTAATGAAACTGCTCGATGTACTAATGTATATTGTGGTTTATTTTGGCGCTATGGTGTTTTTAGTTGCAGAAGCTGATTGGCGTTTAATGCTACCGCTTTTAGTGTGGGTAATTATTTATGCCGCCATTCAAATGTACTTTGTGCCAAAACTTAAAAAAATTGCCAGCTCGCAGGCCGATGCGCGCTCTGAAATGACCGGCCGTATAGTCGACAGCTATACAAATATATCGACCATTAAGCTTTTTTCGTACACACAACGTGAAGAGCAATACGCTAAACAAAGTATGGATGTATTTTTACAGCCTGTTTATAAGCAAATGCGTTTAGTAACCAGCCTTAACTTTGCTATTAATAGCCTAAATTACTTATTAGTATTTAGTGTGGCCGCACTATCCCTTTATTTATGGTCGTTAAGTGCAATTAGCGCAGGCGCCATTGCTGTTGCTGTTAGTTTATCGCTTAGATTAAATGGCATGGCGCAGTGGATCATGTGGGAAATAAGCAGCTTGTTTGAAAACATTGGTACCGCCACCGATGGCATGAAAACCTTATCTACGCCCATTAAAGTAGATGACAAACCCGATGCAAAAACGCTTAACGTTTCTAAGGGCGATATCGCTTTTTCAAATGTTCACTTTAACTACGGCAAAGCCGCTAACGAAACCAATCGCGGCCCGGTAATGAATGGCCTAAACCTACATATAAAGCCCGGTGAAAAAATTGGCTTAGTGGGTCGCTCTGGCGCTGGTAAATCAACATTAGTTAATTTACTGCTGCGCTTTTACGATACCGATTCGGGGACGATTAAAATTGATGGCCAAAACATTACCGATGTAAGCCAAGAAAGCCTTCGCCGCTATATAGCCATGGTTACGCAAGACACTTCCCTGCTTCACCGCTCTGTAAAAGATAATATTTTATACGGCCGACCCGATGCCTCAGAAGCCGAAATGCTCAGCGCTGCCAAGCAAGCTAAAGCACTCGAGTTTATAAGCGATTTAGAAGATAGCAAAGGCAATAAAGGGTTTGATGCTCAAGTAGGCGAGCGCGGAGTAACCCTCTCCGGTGGGCAACGCCAGCGTATCGCTATAGCGCGGGTATTACTTAAAAATGCACCTATTTTAATACTCGATGAAGCTACCAGCGCGCTCGACTCAGAAGTAGAAGCCGCAATACAAGCAAGCCTAGATGATTTAATGACAGGTAAAACTGTGATTGCCATTGCTCATAGGCTATCGACCATTGCGCAAATGGACAGACTTATTGTACTTGATGAAGGACGCGTTGTAGAGCAAGGCAGCCACGAAGCGCTCATTGCGCAAAATGGTATTTATGCTGGCCTTTGGGCACATCAAACCGGTGGGTTTATTGGTGTAGATTAAACTAAAAAGCAAAAGGGCTAATTACAGCCCTTTCGCTTTTTTATACTAACGGTTTAATAGCCTTTAACCGCATGATATTAAGCCATTAATCTTAAACCAATTAAAATTAGCATGACAATATTTGCTATAAAACTGATTAAAAAGAAGTACGTGCGTGGGCTTGGGTTTTTCTCTGTGGCTATAACGTAATACAGCGCCATATGAATTAATCGCGCTATTACATACACCCAAACACACATGGCAAATATAGGGCTTTGGTAATTTATAACAAATGCGAACAGCACAGTACCAATAAACAGCGCGCTGTTTTCTAGTGTGTTATGAAAAGTACGATGGGCTCTAAATATAAAACTGTCGTGCGATAAATCATCGCTAATTTTACCCGGTACAGCATTAGGCTGTTTAGCTTTGCTAAAGGTAGCTACCGACCACTGTACCACTAACATTATTAAGTAAACGTAAAACGCCATATAGGCAGAAAGCGCAACTTCAGTCATTTTTATGTCCTTAAAATTGTTTTAACTCAGTAGTTACAGCAAGTTTTAAGCCTAAAATAAGTTTATTATAATTAATAACTTATAATTTATAGGTTCAATAATAATGTAAAAGCTGCAAACCTATTTATAAATGTTACCCACGTATTAACTCCTTAACGTTAGCGTAATTGATACCACTGCGTGATCGGTTGTTAAATCGTCTCGTTCGTATTCTGGGTTTATTAAATGCCTGTCGTATGTATGATAATCACTCACTTCATAAAAGCTATCATCGTAACTTGGGTCAAATTCACACGAGAGTAAAATATAATCAAGTACCGTACTACTTGTTCCATAGTAATGGGTAGGGCTGCGATTTAATAACGGCGCCGAGGGGCCATTACTTTGTTGAGCATCTGCATGGCTGCCAGCGTTTTGCTGTGTATTGTGCGCCGTAAATTGGCTCATTTTTAGTGTTTTAAATAACTGCCATGCGTCATTTAAACAATATTTAGCAAGGTATGTTTTAACATCAAACGCTGGGGCAAATCGCAATGTATTCGTTAGTAAATGGCTCAACACGCCATCGGCAAGGTCGTTATTAAAATCGCCCATTAGCACCATAGGCTGTTGTGTAGTTTCGCGTCGAGCAATCATTTCTATCATTAGTAAAGTGGCTTCACTGCCGCGCTGAATGGTTGAGCCCCACGAGCCGGCCACATTTGCTTTTAGAGTGTCTATTATGTTTTTTTCGCTTGAGGGTGGCTCGGTTTTGGCTGAGCTAGTAGTACTTTCATCACTTTCAATCATGGCTCGTTTTGACTTGAAATGCACTACATAACAGTCGGTATTACCTACATGGGGTAATTTAATGGTGGCTCTTAACACCTTACGGCTAAACGTAAAATTACTATTAAGGCCAAGCATTTCAACAAGCTCGGTATTGTGCTTAACCGCAGTTATATCAACAATCTCAAATTTAGACGCTATAGCCACTACCGGGCGCTTAAAAATAAAATCATCAATCACCTCTGGCGTATCAACCACAGCAAAATATGTATAGCCTTGCTGCGCCATTAACGCCTTTAGCGATTCAATACTAAATACTTCTTGAAAACCTACTACATCAGGCACGTACTCATTTAAATAATCCACAATCCAGCGCTGTTTGCGTGCCCATTGCTCTGCGGTATAAATTTTTTCAAAATCGTAATACGCATTAGGCGGCTCAAGGTAGTTAAATAAATTAAACGTGGCTATTTTAAATTGCGTGTTTTTTACCACAGGCTCGTTTAAATCAGCGGCAGGTTCAGCCTCAAGCGTAGTGTGATGTAAAGTCGATTCAAAATTACTGATAACAATAGCCTAGCGAATAAAAGTGCATTAATTATACCCTAAAGGGTTTAAAGTTCTAAACCGTGAATTATTCTCAACATGCAAATAAAGCCCTTTATTTGCGCTATACTGCCCTCCTCGTTATTAGCGCACACATAGGTATTATGAACTACTCAAATTTTGGTACTAAATTTACACAACCCAACGGAATAACGCAGCTTATGGAAGATTTAGGCAGCGCTAACGCAAGCAATAATCCAAATATTGTTATGCTAGGTGGCGGTAACCCCGCACACGTACCACAGGTTAATGCCGTATTTTTAGATGAATTACAAAAGCTAGTAGCCAGTAATAAAGTATCGCAAGTATTTGGTTTGTACGACGGGCCAACTGGCAATGACGAATTTAGAGCGGCCCTTGCTAAACAGCTCAATAGCGAGTTTGACTGGGGCTTAACACCACAAAACATAGCACTGGGTAACGGCAGCCAAGCTAACTTTTTTGTATTGTTTAATATGCTTGCGGGCAAAATGAGCGATGGCACTAATAAGCGTATATTGTTTCCGCTTGCGCCTGAATACGTAGGTTACGCCGACCAAGGTTTATCTGATGATATGTTTGTGGCAATCAAGCCCGACATCGAAATTTTAAATACACCCAGTGGCTCTAAGCAGTTTAAATATGTCATTGATTTTGACGCGGTAGAAAACGTATTAGCCAACGATACCAGTATTAGTGCACTGTGCGTATCGCGCCCTACCAACCCAACTGGTAATGTCATTACCGATGAGGAAGTACGCCATCTAGACGCCCTTGCACACAAGTACAATATTCCCCTAATTATTGATAACGCCTACGGCGACCCTTTCCCGGGCTGTATTTACACCGATGCAAACCTTACGTGGAACTCAAACATTATATTGTGTATGTCGCTTTCAAAATTGGGCTTGCCAGGCCTGCGCACTGGTATTGTGGTTGCCAATAACGAAATAATTAAAGCCATTGGCCGTGTTAACGGCTCTATGGTGTTATCGCCTAACGCTATTGGCCCAAGCTTAGTAACCCGCTTAATTAACGAAGGCGAACTACTGCCTTTGTGTAAAAATACGGTATTGCCTTTTTATAAAAATAAAGCAGAGGTAGCCATAAACCTGTTTGATGAAATTTTTGCAGACTTGCCTGTTTATTTACATAAACTAGAAGGCGCGTTTTTTATGTGGCTATGGTTTAAAGACTCAAAAATAACCAGCGAAATGCTTTATCAAAAACTCAAAGAGCAAGATGTATATATAATTCCTGGGCATAACTTTTTTATTGGCATTGAAGATAGCTGGGAGCACAAACACCAGTGCGTACGCATTAACTACGCTAACGATGAAGCTACTCTCAGAAAAGGCCTAGAGGCTATTAAGTCGCTTATTATGTAGCGCTTATTATATAGCGCTTTAATTAACGGTTTACATCGTATTTTAACGTGGTGGTTAACGCTTAGCGTTAGCCACTGAGTTTTTTATTTAACCTACTGTTTAGGGGCTAACGCCTTGGTTAATAAGGCAAACAGCAAGCCACCTAAAGCACCTGCTAGTAACTGCAAATAAAATCCCCATCCACGAGCGCCCGCTATAATATGAATATTCATAATCGACTCAATCGCCACTAAGACCACGGCAAAAGCAGTGATACCCGATGCCACAAATAACGCCATGCTGTATTTTTTAAACTTTTTAACAAGTAACACAACAGCAAAAAAAGCGATAGCCAAAGCAATGGCAATAATAGCGCCATAGGTAGGTAATAGCCCTAACCAATCATCTAGCGTTAAATTAATACGGTCGCTTAAGCTGACCACTACACCCACATCAACTAATTGATTGACAACGTATTGGCTATGAAACAAGCTAGCAAGCGTAAAGGTAAATAACCAAGAAACTAAAAATATAGGGAGTAAACGTGTTAAAAATGGCATGGTTATCTCAACTTAAAGTAAAGCTTTTTTCTTACAGTAGCAAAGGCTTGCAATGTAAACAACGACTCTCTCAATTAGCGCTATGGCTGTTTGTAGGGCTTTTTGCATCTACCGCCAGTGCTGCTGAATTACCTAAAGAGCAATACAGTACTCACACAGTCGCTACAAAATTAAATTCGCCGTGGAGCATGGTTAAGCTACCAAACGGGTCATGGCTAATTACAGAGCGCGACGGCCACGTTGTTATTGTAAAAAACAATCAGCAAACTAGAGTAAATTTAAACCTTGAAGGTTTATACGTTGCAGGCCAAGGCGGCTTACTTGATATAGTGCTCTCGCCTAATTTTAACACAAGCAAAGAAGTTATATTTACCTACGCACAGGGCACAGCTGAGGCTAATCGCCTAGTAGTTGCAAAAGCCACGTTTAATGGTATCGGCTTTTCAACGCCTGTTATTATTTACACAGTAGCGACTGATAAAAATACCCCACAACACTACGCTGGCCGCGCCCTCTTTTTACCCGACAACACTCTACTGTTTTCAACTGGTGATGGCTTTGATTTTAGAGAGCAAGCACAAGTAATAACCAGCCAACTTGGCAAACTATTACGCATAAACCTAGATGGCACTATCCCAAAAGATAACCCATTTATTAATCACAAAAACCCCAATGCACACGCTGTTTACTCGCTCGGTCACCGAAACCCACAGGGCTTAGTGTATGATTACGATACCGAGCAAATTGTTAGCCACGAGCACGGCCCCGCCGGTGGCGATGAGTTAAATTACTTAACGCCAGCTACCAACTACGGCTGGCCGGTGATCACCTACGGTGACGATTATTCACAAGCACGTATATCTCCTTTTAGAGACTACCCCGGTATGCAAAAGCCAAGCGTAGATTGGACGCCATCAATTGCCCCGTCAGGCATGGCGTATTACGGCTCTAAACACGCCGCATTCCCTTTACTTGCACAACATGTGCTCATCACGACGCTTGTAGATAAAAAGCTCTACAGCGTTAATCTGGCTAATGGCGAATTCACCCAGTCACACATATTTCCAGAAGCAACAGGCCGATTAAGGGATGTGTATGTAACCACTGAGGGTAATGTAGCGATATTAATGGATGGGAAATATGCTGAGATGATGTTGGTAAAGCCAGAGTAGTTCACAAAGGGGATTAGAGGCGCTTCGCTATAATAGCGGCTTAAGGGAGCCGCTTTAATCACTCACAATCAGACAATGGTTCACTAATTGTCAGTGTATTAGTACCAAAATCTAATATAGCTTGGTATTTTCTAAAAAATGGAGAGCCTAATAATCCATGTATTGTATCGCCACCACCAGCGGCCTGTACATGGTCTAGGTTGAGTGATACAAACTCTGTACTTTGATACAATTGGCCTGCCAGTTCAAATTTTAAAACGTCTATAAAGCCCATTTCATGTTCGGCTGTACCTAAACCTGCGGCATTTTCTTCACTTACTTCTTCTTGTATTCCAAGCTTTTTAATACATGTTCTATCCAAAACAGATGCACCCGCCGCTGTATCTAAAATTAAACATACTGTATGCCCATTTATTTTAGCCTGAATAATTTGATGGCCTGTTTCTGTTACTTCAAATTGCAAGCTTGTGGTTTTAGCTAATTCCATAATGTTCCTTATTTAGGTTAATTGAAACACACTCTACTACAGTTACCTTCTAACACAACCTTATAAATAGTAAGTCGCTAGCTTGCACTTACACCCTTTTGTAGTTAAAACATGGCTGATATTTCTGAAGCTAAAAATACAAAAACTAATTTTCTTAAAGCCAATTAATTCACAAAGAGGGCTAGAGCCGCTTCGCTTTTAGAGAAATATAATAGCTTAAATAAAGGTGTTTTGAGCAAATTGCGACTTGATGTCTGAAGTCAAGATTTGACCCCTTTGTTTCCTTAAATTAGGTGCGCCGTAGGCGTCACCAAGATTTACTTGTTAAATGGCTGTGCAATGTGCTCGCTGGAAAGATTTAGGCAGCACTGGATTATTTTCGTACTTTTTACTATTTTTCCTAAGCTACCGAGCGAGTGTATTGCTAATCTTTTTGAGAAATCTAATAAGGTATCTGCGTAATCAACAGAATATTTTCTTCTCATTTCGCCGTTACTAAATTGATATTTAAATTGTTGGGTTCCTGAGTGAGTTAAACTATTTAAGCCCTTCCAATGATTCTTTTTAAAGTCACTCAACGATCCATTCAAGTGAGGCATTTCTTTTTCGATGTCAGAAATCATTTCTTGAAACGGAATATTTTTTTTAGGGTTTATTCTTGATTTAACACTGTCCTTTTTGTACTGCTGGACTTGTTTGTCTGTAGCACATGCAAATAACCATATTCCTCTAACATGAGCTTCAAATAATACGCGTAATAAAGCAGAAGCAGGGGTCAAGTGACCTAGCTGAACAAGATCAAATATTGCTCGTTGATTATCAAAAACAACATCATGGAGCATAACGCTTAATAACACGCGATCAGAACCTTCGACTTTCATCCCGTCAAGTACTTCCGAAATCTTGGTTCCTATTATATTTTCCATAATTTCCTATAACTCAGATGTATGGAGCCATTTAACGCCCATTTAAGGGGCTGATAATTGTTTGCTAAAATGTGCAGCGAAGAGGAACCGAGCGAACTGTTAGCAGCGCAGTCACGCTTTAAATTCTTGTTATGTTGTTACTCACAATACGCGTAAGTTTTCTTGGGTAGAGTACTTAAATATTTGCCTTTTTTATGCATGATTTTATTAAAGTATGGAAAGCTACTTTTAAAGAAAAGCTCTGAGCTATACCACCGATAAATTACGTCCATGAGCTGACCTATATTAGAATAAATGATCCTTAATTCAACATTACTTTGCAATGCTTCATAACAAACCAATTCAATTTGTTCAGCGATTCTAGCTGTTGCGCCATCATCGTCAGCGCCTTCACAAAATAAGTGGTCTAACGGAATTTGTTGTTCGATATTGGATGTAACATAATGACCTTTTTCGGCACCTGTAGATTCACTACTAGCTCGAAAAATTGATTTCCAATTATCGATATCATTTTCATTTAAGTTTTTATGGAATAACTCGAGTAGCTTTAAGCTATTTTCTAATTTTTTTTGCTTTTGGCTAGATTTATAAGTGAATAAAGCAATTGTAGCTCCAACACTAATAATACCTAAACGAACCCAATCAATTACTTCTACAGAAGCCATGATTACTCCATATTCGAATTAACAACTAACAACTTTGTATCCGACATTTGTCGCTTTATAAACCTACAAATGTCCAATTATTACTAATCATCTAATTTAACCAGCGAATAGACACATGTAAACAACTAGTTAGCTATCATCTAAATATACTGGATGCGAGAAAACACCAGAATGGTAGAAAACAGTAATATTGGACAAAAGGGTAATACACTAATAAATAACAAAACTTAGACTTTTTTCTTTCGCCTTGAACCTTTTACCTTTAAGTTTTTACCCACAAAAAAACCGCTGTTCGTTAAAACAGCGGCTTTTCTACTTATAGCTGATAGCTAAAAACTTACAGCTTGTATTTTAAGCTTTGCCAATCACTTCAAGGCCACCCATGTATGGGCGTAATACTTCTGGTACTATTACTGAACCATCGGCTTGTTGGTAGTTTTCTAGTATGGCTACGAGTGTACGGCCAACGGCTAAACCTGAGCCATTTAGTGTATGTAGTAACTCTGGCTTTTTAGCACCTTCACGGCGAAAACGTGCTTGCATACGGCGCGCTTGGAAATCGACCATATTTGAACAAGACGAAATTTCGCGGTAGGTATCTTGGGCCGGTAACCATACTTCTAAGTCGTATGTTTTAGCTGCGCCAAAGCCCATATCGCCCATACATAAAATTACTTTACGGTATGGTAGTTCTAGCGCTTGTAAAATTTGCTCTGCGTGGCCTGTTAGCTCTTCAAGCGCTTGCATTGAATCTTCTGGTTTTACTAGTTGTACTAGTTCAACTTTATCAAACTGGTGCTGGCGAATTAAGCCGCGTGTATCGCGACCGTAGCTGCCCGCTTCACTTCTAAAACACGGCGTGTGCGCAGTTAAGCGAATCGGTAAATCGCTTTCTTCGTAAATCTCATCGCGTGCGCTATTAGTAAGCGGTACTTCTGCTGTTGGGATTAAGCTAAAGCCAGCTTGTTGTTCACCGTCGTCGTTTACTAGGCCTAATGTATGGAATAAATCGCCTGCAAATTTAGGTAATTGGCTTGTACCGTAAAGGCTTGCGCTATTTACTAAGTACGGTACATACATTTCTGTATAGCCGTTTTTATCTGTGTGGGTATCTAGCATGTATTGCGTAAGTGCACGGTGCATACGCGCTACTTGGCCGCGCATTACTGTAAAACGTGCGCCACTAATTTTAACGCCCATTTCAAAGTCTAGGCCGTTTAGGTCTTGGCCAACGTCTACGTGATCTTTTGCTTCAAAGTCGTACTTTTTAGGCGTGCCCCAGGTAAGTATTTCAACGTTGTCGTCTTCATCAGCGCCTTCTGGTACTGATTCGTCTGGCAAGTTTGGTATTGCTAAAGCAATGTCGTTAATGGCGTTGAGTACTTCATCTTGCGCTTTTTTAGTTGCGTCTAATTCGCTTCCTAAATTTGCCACTGCGTCTAGTAGTGGTTGTGCGTCTTCGCCTTTTGCTTTTGCTTGGCCAATGGCTTTAGCACTGGCGTTACGTTGACTTTGAAGCTCTTGCGTTTTTACTTGTAATGTTTTGCGTTGTTCTTCAAGTTCTGTCACTTTTGCAACATCAAGCTCGTAGCCACGAGCCGCTAAGCGTGCTGCAGTTTGCTCAACGTCTTGTCGTAAATATTTAGAATCTAACATGTTAGTTTTTTAACCTTTTTGCATTACCAGCTGAAGGCCCAGCCAAGCCATAAAAATACAGATCATCACATTTAAGATGATATTGAGGGCCATTTTAATAAAGTGACCTTGTTGTAATAACAACAACGAGTCCATTGAGAATGTTGAAAAGGTGGTTAACGCACCTAAAAAGCCAATACCAATAAGGGTTTTAGCGGGGCTTGTGGCGATAATTTCTTTCTCTATCAAACCGTACAAAATGCCCATTAACAATGAACCCAGAATATTAACCGTCAACGTGCCAAAAGGGAATCCCCTACCAAGGAGTTTTAGCATGGTTTCGCTAATAAAAAAACGTAAACAGGCTCCTGAGGCGCCGCCAAGGGCGATCATCATATAAAGTTTAATCATTTTCGTATCGTTTAAGTGGGCTTTGCGCGTCGCGATCTTTTAAGTAATCAAGCTTTTGCTTAATTTTTTGCTCAAGGCCGCGATCGCTCGGTAAATAATAGTGTTTGTCTTGAATTTCTGGCGGTAAATATTTTTCACCGGCGGCAAAGGCGCCCTCTTCGTTATGTGCGTAGCGATACTCGGCGCCATAGCCTAAATCTTTCATTAGGTTTGTGGGCGCGTTTCGTAAGTGCTCTGGCACTGGGTAGCTTGGCTCGTTTTTGGCATCAGCTTTTGCTTGGTTAAATGCCATATAAACCGCATTACTTTTGGGTGCGCTGGCTAAGTATAAAGTGGCTTGTGCAATGGCGCGTTCGCCCTCGCTTGGGCCTACACGCTGAAATATATCCCATGCGTTTAACGCCACTTCCATTGCCCGTGGGTCGGCGTTACCTATGTCTTCTGTGGCAATGGCAAGTAAACGCCTTGCTACATAAAGTGGGTCGCCGCCACCGGCTAAAATACGGCAATACCAATACAGCGCGCCATCGGGTGAGCTGCCTCGTACTGATTTATGAAAAGCCGAGATTAAATCGTAAAATTCATCGCCGCCTTTATCGTATTTAGCTAAATGGGTTGGCAGTACTTGGCTTAATACGTGCTCGTCTACGTTGTATGTGCCGTTTTGCTCACTCGTTAAATCAACCGCTTGCTCAAGCAAGTTTAATACTTTGCGGGCATCGCCGCCGCTTGCTTGGCAAAGCGCCTGTTTGGCGTTATCGGCAATAACAATGTTTTTTTGGTTTAGTTGCTCATCTTGCTTAAGTGCGCGCTCTATCACTGTGTATAGGTCGCTCTCTTGTAACGACTTTAAAACATACACGCGTGCACGCGACAAAATAGCGTTGTTAAGTGCAAATGAGGGATTTTCGGTTGTCGCGCCTACAAATATAAAAGTGCCGTCTTCTATGTGAGGTAAAAATGCATCTTGCTGCGATTTATTAAAACGGTGTACTTCATCCACAAACATTAAAGTGCGTTGCCCGCGGCTTTGTAGGTTATCGTGCGCTTGCGTTACGCTGTCGCGAATATCTTTTACGCCTGCAGTCACAGCCGACATTTGTATAAGTTCGGCATCGGCGTGATTTGCAATAATTTGCGCAAGAGTGGTTTTACCCACCCCTGGCGGCCCCCACAAAATTAAGCTGTGGCAACGCCCTGCAACAATGGCTTGGTGCAAGGGTTTGTCGCTACTTAGTAAATGCTGCTGACCTATGTATTCGTCAAGCGTTGTTGGGCGCATACGTGCCGCAAGTGGGCGTACATCGGGCCCAAAGTTAAAGCCTAAATTATTCACCGTTACTCTGATCGTCTATTTCTACACCCTCTGGTGGGGTAAATTCAAAGGTGCTTGTATCAAGCGCGGTATTTACTTGTGCATTGTTAAAACTAAACGATGAAAGCTGACCAGAATTATCCGTCACAACTAACTTAGCAAGGCCTTGCTCGTTACCTGCAAAGGTAATATCAAGTTGCTCTACTTGGCTCTCTACGCCTTTATTTGGGGTTACACTAAAGCCAGAGTCTGTGGCTTGAACGCTGTATTTTTCCCACTGTGCGGGATCTTTTGAAGTAAGCAGTACAAACGGTGTTGAATCTATAAGGCTATGGGTATCCATAATAGTTACTTGCTCAGCAAAGCTATCGAAATAATAGGTTTTGTCACCATTTGATACAAATAAGGTATCGTCTGGGTTTGTTTGCTGCCAGCGGATCATCATAGGTTGTTTAAGGGCAATTGTGCCCTCGCCTTGCATAACCGCTTGGCCTTGCGGATCGGTTACGTTTTGAGAAAACTGCGCTTTAAAACTTTTAAGGGTTGCGAGTTTGTCTTGCAGTGCTTGGCTGTCATCAGCAAAGCTAGGCGTGGCAATTAAACTGCCAAGCACTAATAATAAAGTGTTTAATTTTTTCATTAATTTGCTCCATTAGGTACTAATACATCGCGAGCGCCGTTATGGCCTGGTGAACTCACGATACCCGATGTTTCCATTTGTTCTACTAGTCGTGCTGCGCGGTTATAGCCAACACGTAATTTACGTTGTACGGACGATACCGATACTTTGCCGGTTTCGATTACAAACGCAACGGCTTCGTCGTATAGCGGATCTGACTCTTCATCTGCGTTTTCACTGGTTTCACCTGGTAATAAAACATCTTCTGTGGCATCACCATTTAAAATTTCATCAATGTAATTAGGTTTACCGCGTGCTTTCCAATCGTTTACTACCGCATGTACTTCATGGTCGTCTACAAATGCGCCATGCACACGCTCTGGTACGCTTGTGCCTGGCGGTAAATAAAGCATATCACCCATACCTAATAGGTTTTCGGCGCCTTGTTGATCCAATATGGTACGCGAGTCTATTTTGCTCGACACCTGAAACGCCATACGCGTAGGTATATTGGCTTTAATTAAGCCGGTAATTACATCTACCGATGGGCGCTGTGTTGCAAGTACTAAATGTATACCTGCGGCACGTGCTTTTTGCGCAATACGGGCAATTAGCTCTTCAACTTTTTTACCTACAATCATCATCATGTCGGCAAATTCGTCTATTACTACCACTATGCTCGGTAGTTTATCTAACTCGTCTGGGCCTTCTTTCATGCCGTCGGTGTCTTTAAATAATGGGTCAAGAATCGGGTAACCCGCTTCTTTGGCCTCAAGTACTTTTTGGTTGTAACCTTTTAAGTTACGTACACCCAACGCCGACATTAATTTATAACGGCGTTCCATTTCGCCTACACACCAACGTAGTGCGTTAGCCGCTTCTTTCATGTCGGTAACAACTTCACACAATAGGTGCGGAATACCTTCGTAAACCGAAAGCTCAAGCATTTTCGGGTCAATCATGATCATACGAACATCATCAGGGCCCGATTTGTACAGTAAGCTTAATATCATTACATTAACGCCCACTGACTTACCTGAACCTGTGGTACCGGCTACCAGTAAATGGGGCATTTTACCTAAATCGGCACACACAGGTTGCCCTGCAATATCTTTACCTAACACCATGGTGAGTGGCGATGGATTTTGCTCAAATTTAGGGGCGTTAATTACCTCAGATAAACGTACAATTTCGCGGTACTTGTTAGGCAGCTCTATCCCTATGTAAGTTTTACCTGGGATCACCTCAACCACACGTACACTAATTGCCGATAACGAACGGGCTAAATCTTTTGATAAACCAGTAATTTTAGACACCTTTATACCCGGTGCTAAATCAAGCTCAAAACGTGTTACAACTGGGCCTGGGTATACGCCAACCACTTTTGCTTGTACGTTAAAGTCGAGTAATTTTGTTTCAACAAGACGCGACACGCTTTCAAGCTCTTCTTCCGATATCGGGTTTTTTGCTTTATCCGGTCTGTCGAGTAAATCAAGCGACGGTAATGGCCCTGGCGGTGGCTCTTTATCAAGTAGCTCTTCAAACTTTTCTTTTGCTGTTGGCGGTGGCTGATATGCAGGTTTTGGCTTAGGCATAGGCCTTGCTGGCGATACCACCGTGGTAACCGGTTTTTCAGGCTCAACAACTTGGCTTTGATCAAGCGCATTAAGTGCAGCCGCTGTATCCATTGGCTCATCGTCTATGGCGCTAAAGCCAATTTCTTGGTCGAGTATATCGTCTAGCTCATCAAATGGGCTGTAGTCATCACTAATTTGCGGTTCGCTAAAGGTAGGCTGCTCTTTAGTAATGGCTTTTTGCTTAGCTGGTTTTTTACTTTTTGCAGGCTCTTGTTCAAATTCTGATGATTGCTCGAGTGTGGTATCGCTTTGCTCATAATCGTCAGGGTCATCATTAAATTGCGCATCGGCTTGCACCGGATTTGCCGCAATACGCTCTCGTTGCATCCAACCTTGGGCGTAATTAGCAATGTAACGGTAGCCTCTAACCACTAAATCGCCGAGGTAGTCTACAAATTCAACCCACGACACACCGGTTAATAAAGTAAGTCCAGCAAAAAAGAAGCACAATAATAGTATAGAGGTACCGGTAAAGTTAAATGCCGGCATCATGGCCGATGCAATCACATCGCCCACTACCCCACCGGATGAAAAGTTATAAATATCATCAAAGTTAATGCTGCTGATTGCCGTAGCTGAGGTAATAAATAAAGCAAAGCCAATAACACGCAAAGCAAGTGTGGTGTAGTCGAGCTGTAAAATACGATGAGGTTGTTTAAACAGTAAATAGCCAAATAGTTGAATAGCGGCCGGCACTAAATAAGCAAGCCAACCAAATGACAGTAATAATATATCGGCTACCCAAGCACCGGCAGTGCCTGTAATATTTTTTACGTTTCTAAATTCACCCGTTTGCGACCACGCAGGGTCAGCGGGATCAAAGCTGATTAAAGCACATAAAATGAATATTGCCGCAAAGGTACTGATGATCAGCCCTGTTTCTAATAGTCTTTGCACACCGTTTAGGCGCATAACTTCCTATCCCTCTTTATTGTTCTATTGGCACTTGCTTGCAATCAAATACCTTAGCAGGAAATGCAATTTGATGCACTTTATCTTAATGTGTATGGCCTGATTATGAACAAGTTTTTATAAATTAGAGTGTGTTTATCTTTTGCGGTTAAATTTACGCAATGTAAGGGCGAATAATTACGCCGTCTTCACCTTTTACTTCTTCCATTACTACATAGGTGCGGCTTTCACTCACGTTTGGCAGCTTTAAAAGAATGTCGCCTAGTACACCGCGGTATTCTGACATATCGTTTACGCGTGTTTTTAATAAAAAATCAAAATTGCCCGATACCAAGTGACACTCTATTATCTCTTCGTGCTGTTTAACCGCCGCACTAAACTCATCAAATACGTCGGGCGATGTTTTGGTAATGGTTACCTCAACATACACAGATAAGCCTTGGCCAAGCTTTGCTGGATCAACCACCGCTTTGTAGCCAAGTATATAACCTTCACGTTCTAACTTTTTTACGCGCTCTAGACAGGGCGTGGCGCTCAGGCCAACTCGTCGGGCCAGTTCTACATTAGAAAGGCGTCCATCGTGCTGTAATTCCATTAAAATTTTACGGTCAATTCTATCTAATAACTGATGCATACACCCAACTAGTTTAATATTCTGTTTATTTTTATTATTTAGATGATAACACTGCCTAGCCTTTTAAAAAAGGTGAGACACACTGCCTTATGATGAATATAATAGTGAAAAATGTTAATCCGTTCTTAATAAGGCAAATTTTATGATTATTGGTGTACCTAAAGAAATTAAAAACCATGAATACCGTGTAGGTATGGTTCCTGCGAGTGTTCGTGAATTAGTAAATCACGGCCACCAAGTGATTGTTGAAACAGATGCAGGTATGGGCATTGGTTTTACTAACGAAGATTACACACAAGCTGGCGCTGAAATTTTAGCAACTGCAGCTGATGTTTTTGCAAAAGCAGACATGATCGTAAAAGTAAAAGAGCCACAAGCTGTTGAGCGTGCAATGCTACGCGAAGATCAAATTTTATTTACTTACCTTCACCTTGCACCTGATCTTCCACAAACTGAAGACCTTGTTAAAAGCAAAGCGATTTGTATTGCTTACGAAACAGTGACTGATGCACGTGGCGGCTTGCCGCTTCTTGCACCAATGAGTGAAGTAGCAGGTCGTATGTCTATTCAGGCCGGTGCACAAGCGCTTGAAAAATCTAACCACGGCCGTGGCATGTTACTTGGTGGCGTACCAGGCGTTGAAGCAGCTAAAGTAGTTGTTATTGGCGGCGGCATGGTGGGTCGTAGCGCAGCGCAAATGGCTGTTGGCATGGGCGCAGACGTTGTAGTACTTGACCGCAACATTGATGTACTTCGTGCACTAGACGCGCAATTTGGTAACAAAGTTAAAGCGATTTACTCAACGGCTGACGCACTAGAAAAACACGTACTAAAAGCTGACTTAGTAATTGGTGGCGTACTAATTCCAGGTGCTGCAGCACCTAAACTAGTAACAGCCGATCACATTAAAGCAATGAAGCCAGGCTCTGCAATTGTTGATGTTGCTATTGACCAAGGTGGTTGTATTGCAACTTCTAAAGCAACAACACACGCTGATCCTACATACATTGTTGATGAAGTTGTTCACTACTGTGTTGCTAACATGCCAGGTGCAGTACCACGTACTTCTACCTTTGCACTTAACAATGCAACATTGCCGTTTATTATTAACCTGGCAAACAAAGGTTACAAAAAGGCACTATTAGATGACGCGCACTTCTTAAAAGGCTTAAACGTAATTAAAGGCCAAGTAACTTACAAAGAAGTAGCTGAAGCGTTCAATATGGAATATGTTGACCCTCGTACTGCAGTAGAAAACGCGTAATTTTGCGTTTAGTCGTTAGGTGTTATTAAATAAAATAGTTACCTAACTACAAACAATAAAAAAGCAGCTAAATAGCTGCTTTTTTTGTATCTAAATTTCGACTATATAAATTAATTTATATAAAACGCTTAATTATAAAATCAACTTTTACGCGTTTAGCCTGACCAAGCAGCTTTTTAACCGGTTGCGGGTAATTTTCTACTGTTTCTAAATCATTTGGCCCAGTTAAACGGCGGCAGTGTTTTAAAATTTCCTGCTTTTCGTTATCTATGGCTTGCATAATACTTTGCTGTGGGTCTTCAATTAAAATACCGTTTTCGATATCAAGGCCCCATGCTCGCGGATTAAGGTTATGGCCGCTTAATAAGTGGCGTTGTCGGTCGGCGCAAATACCTTTTAAGTGAAACGAGTTACTCTCGTGCTTCCACAAATACACGTTTAAATTGCCGTTATCTATATGGCGCTTTTGCGATTTTACAAATTTATGCAAAATAGTTTCGTATAAATACGGGAGTGCACCAATTTTACTAAACGGCTCACTTGGCGGCAGATAAAAATCGTTCGCGGTTTTATCACCTACTACAATGGTTACTTGCTTACCTTGTTTTAATAATCGACGTAGTGAGCGCATAAGCGGCGCCGGAAAATTAAAATACGGTGTGTAAAGTACAAGCTCTTGCTCTGTGGTATCAAACAAGTTTTTAATTAATCGGTTAAGGCTATTATTACGACGCCCTAAACCTAAAAACAAACGCACACCGAGTGGGTCGGTATTGGGCGTAGTTGGGTTTGCATAACTGGCCGACTTTAGCTCGCGCATTAATTGCTTTTGTTCAAATTTAAAGTCTATTAAGCGCTTAAGCGGGCGTGTATCAATACGTGGCACGGCTTGCGAGCCTATTAGCTTAGACTCAATAAAATCAACCACAGAGTCGCACAGTGCTGCTTGGTCAACTAAAAAGTAACGGTCGAGCCTGTAGCGTTCGTTGTATTGTAAGTACACGTTATTTAAGCTGGCGCCGCTGTATAATAAAGTATCATCTACAACAAAACCTTTAAGGTGTAACACACCAAACAACTCTTTGGCTTTAACCGGTACACCGTAAACTTGTACGTTTGATTTAAATTTTTCTAAATAGTCACAATATAAACTTGCGTTACCGTCTGATTTTTTTGCACCAATAAGACCACGTTGAGCACGATGAAAATCAACCAACACTTTTATTTCAAGGTTGGGGTTTGCCAACGACACACAATGCAGCGCTTCAAGTATTTCGCGCCCTGCTTCGTCATCTTGTAAATAAAGTGCCGTAATGTAGATTCTTTTTTTTGCATTGCTAATTAAACGTAGCAATTGCGTACGGTACTCTTGTGCGTTGGTTAAGACGTTAACGTCTTTTGAAGTCAACCCAAATGCGGGTTTTTCCTGCCAAAATAACATAGTTGCCTATTCACTAAGGTCACATAATCTATCAGTGACAAATAAAATTAGGTAAAACATATCAAAAAAATACTAACGGGTCATGAATTAACGAAGCTTTGTTGCTCATCTGTTTGTTTTTTAGCCTTTACGCGGGCTTTTTTATCGTTCAAGACAAAGTCAGTACATAATATTGCACAGCTTTTAATTTTGTCAGAAAAAAATATTCACATAATTTGTTTACTTGTGCCTTGTTTTTCTTAGAATCGAAGCCATTAAGTTCAGTATTAAACGTTTAGGAAAAGATCATGACTGAAGCAAAACACTCTAAGTTACTAATTTTAGGCTCTGGCCCTGCGGGTTACACTGCCGCAGTATACGCAGCACGTGCAAATTTAAACCCCGTTTTAATTACCGGCATTCAACAAGGTGGCCAATTAACGACCACGACTGAAGTTGAAAACTGGCCAGGCGATGCGCACGGTTTAACAGGCCCTGCATTAATGGACCGTATGAAAGAGCACGCTGAGCGCTTTGAAACGGAAATTGTGTTTGACCACATTAATAAAGTAGATGTGTCTAAGCGCCCGTTCACGCTTACTGGCGACCAAGGTACTTACACATGTGATGCATTAATTATTGCCACTGGTGCATCGGCTAAATACTTAGGCTTAGAGTCTGAAACTAATTTTCAAGGTCGTGGTGTATCTGCATGTGCTACATGTGATGGTTTTTTCTATAAAGGGCGTAAAGTTGCCGTTGTAGGTGGTGGTAACACTGCTGTAGAAGAAGCACTTTACTTATCTAACATTGCGGATGAAGTACACGTTATTCACCGTCGTGATAGCTTCCGCAGTGAAAAAATTCTTGCTGATCGCCTTAACGAAAAAGCGCAAAATGGTAACGTAGTAATGCACTACAACCGTACGCTAGACGAAGTACTTGGTGATGACATGGGTGTAACTGGTGTACGCATTAAAGATACACAATCTGATGCTACCGAAGAGCTTGATTTAGCGGGTGTGTTTATTGCTATCGGCCATAAGCCAAACACCGACATGTTTGAAGGCCAACTAGAAATGAAAGACGGCTATTTAGTGGTTGAGTCTGGTCTTAACGGTAACGCTACACAAACAAGCGTACCTGGCGTATTTGCCGCAGGTGATGTGTCTGATCATATTTACCGTCAAGCAATTACGTCTGCAGGTACAGGCTGTATGGCAGCCCTAGATGCAGAGCGTTTCTTAGATAACCTATAAACGCTACAAAATTAATAAAGGCTGTTAGTTCAGCCTTTTTTTATGCCTAAAATATAGTTACACTTTTATGATAATTAATAAGTTAAGCCCTCTATGAGAAACCAGCTATACCAACTAAGTGAAACCGATATAGCATTTCCAAATCCCGAATATGCACTTACCTCCCCCGATGGACTGCTTGCCATAGGCGGCGATTTATCTGTAAAGCGCTTAAGTAATGCCTATAAAATGGGTATTTTCCCGTGGTTTAGCGAAGGTGAGCCCATTATGTGGTGGTCGCCAAGTGAACGCGGCATTGTAGAGCTAAATGACTTTCATATAAGTAAAAGCTTGCGTAAACATTTAAAAAAGCACCCTGTTAAAGTAACTGTTAACAATGCTTTTGCTGAGGTGATAGAAGCGTGCTGTGAGCAACGTATAGACACCGAAGGCACATGGATAACAAACGATATGTTAAGCGCTTATATTGCTGCACATGACGCTAATATTGCGCATAGTGTTGAAGTATGGCAAAACGGCGAACTTGCCGGTGGGCTGTATGGCATTATGCAAAATGGCGTTTTTTGTGGCGAGTCGATGTTTCATCATCAAACTAATTGCTCAAAACTGGCCATGTGGGCGTTAGTTAATTGGTTAAAACGCCATAACGCACATTTTATTGACTGCCAACTAGAAAACCCATATTTAACCTCTTTAGGCGCAAAAGTGATCCCTCGCTCAGAATTTTTGACTAAACTTAAACGAGCAAATGCTTACACCCTCAACTCAACCATGTGGCAACCACAGGAGTTAACAGCAATTTATGAGTGAACACATTCCTGCACGCGTTGGTCTTAGCCAAGAGTTTGCTTGTAGCTATTTACCTGACAGGCAAGAGCAATTATTGGTAATACTTGACCCAACCTGTTACAGCACGCATAAATTTGAGATGCTTTTATCGCTCGGTTTTAGGCGCAGTGGTAACCAAATTTATCGACCGCACTGCCCTTCGTGTAGCGCCTGTAACTCGGTGCGCGTGTTAGCCCAAGAGTTTACCCCTTCAAAGTCACAAAAAAGAAAACTAAATAAAGTAAAAGCAAACTTTGAAGTAAGATACACACGCGCTAAGCGCGAAGAATATTATCCACTTTATAGTAAATACATTTCAATGCGCCACAGCGATGGCACTATGTTTCCGCCTAACTTAGAACAGTTTCAAAGTTTTTTATTTTGTAGCTGGTTAGAAATAACGTTTATTGAGCTTTGGCATCAAGACACTTTAGTTGCAGTGGCCGTAACAGATTGCATGGATAACGCTGTCTCGGCTATTTATACGTTTTTCGATCCCGACTTTGAGCACTACAGTTTAGGGACTGTGATGATTTTACAGCAGCTCGAATTTGCCAAACAGCAAAATAAAGAATTTGTGTATTTGGGCTACCAAATCGATGAATGCACCAAAATGAAATACAAAACTCAGTTTTTACCCGCGCAAAAACACGTTAATGACCAGTGGTTGGCTATTTAATTTGCAAAAATGCCCGCTGCGCCTTTACTTATTGGCGTATTTTGGGCAAAATCTGCAGCGTTTAACTATTAAAGAGGTGTTACGCTAAACATGGCGAAAGAAGACGTAATCGAAATGCAAGGGACAGTCCTTGATACTTTACCAAATACAATGTTCCGAGTTGAGCTAGAAAATGGTCACGTAGTTGTGGCTCATATTTCAGGTAAAATGCGCAAAAACTATATCCGTATTTTAACCGGCGATAAAGTAACGGTAGAAATGACTCCTTACGATTTATCGAAAGGACGTATCGTATTCCGTGCTCGCTAAGTGCGTAAACGAGATTTAGTTTTTGGCTAGTGAATAACTAGCTTAAAGCGTTTATTAAATGTAATTGATGGTACTGACTAGCAATTACATTTAATAAACAAAAAACCCAGCTTTTGCTGGGTTTTTTGTTGCCTATAAAAAAGCACAAAAAAGCCCACGCGTATCGCGCAGGCTAGTTTTTATACCCATTCGCTTAATTTGCGGATTGGTATGATAAGTGAATACACTTATTTAAGCGGGTGTTAAATTACTTTCATAGTCAAAGTTAATTTTCTTATCTTTAACTGATACTTTAACAGTACCGCCATCAACCAGTTCACCAAAGAGTATTTCGTTAGCCAATGGCTTTTTAAGCTCATCTTGAATAACACGTGCCATTGGACGTGCACCCATTGCTTTATCGTAGCCTTTATCTGCTAACCACTCTCGGGCCTTAGAGGTCAGCTCAAGGTTAACTGACTTCTTATCTAATTGTGCTTGCAGCTCAACTACAAATTTATCGACCACTTGCAAGATAACGTCTTTTTCAAGGTGGTTAAACCAAATAATATTATCTAAGCGGTTTCTAAACTCAGGTGAAAATACCTTGTTAATTTCACTCATTGCATCGTGCGTATGATCTTGCTCGGTAAAGCCAATCGATTTACGTGTGGTTTCTTGCACGCCGGCATTGGTTGTCATAACCACCACCACGTTTCTAAAGTCGGCTTTACGACCATTGTTATCGGTTAACGTACCGTGATCCATTACTTGCAGTAATATGTTGTAAATATCTGGATGGGCTTTTTCAATTTCATCCAATAATACAACAGCATGCGGGTTTTTAATAACGGCTTCGGTAAGTAAACCACCTTGTTCAAAACCAACATACCCAGGAGGCGCACCAATTAAACGGCTTACTGCATGGCGCTCAACATACTCTGACATATCAAAGCGGATAAACTCAACGCCCATACATTTAGCAAGCTGTTTAGTAACCTCGGTTTTACCTACACCCGTTGGCCCCGCAAATAAGAACGAGCCCACTGGCTTATCTTCGTTTGCAAGCCCCGAGCGAGATAAACGAATCGCAGATGTTAGCGCGTCGATAGACTGATCTTGCCCAAACACTAACATTTTAAGATTACGATCAAGATTTTTAAGCGTTTCTTTATCGGTCGATGACACACTTTGAGCTGGGATACGCGCCATTTTAGCAATAATCGATTCAATATCTGATACACCAATGGTTTTTTTGCGTTTAGAGCTTGGCTGCAAACGCTGGTTGGCACCGGCTTCATCTATTACATCAATGGCTTTATCAGGTAAGTGACGCTCATTAATGTATTTAGCACTTAGCTCTGCAGCTGCTTTTAATGCTTTTTGCGTGTAACGAATACCATGGTGTTCTTCGTAACGCTCTTTTAAACCATTTAAAATTTTAGTGGTATCGGCCACGCTTGGTTCAAGTACATCAATTTTTTGGAAACGGCGTACTAACGCACGGTCTTTTTCAAAAATATTTTTGTATTCATTGTAAGTGGTTGAGCCCATACAACGTAACTGCCCGCTTGAAAGCAGCGGTTTAAGTAAGTTAGAGGCATCCATAACACCACCCGATGCAGCGCCTGCACCAATAATAGTGTGTATTTCATCAATAAATAAAATTGAGTTAGGTTTTGCTTGTAACTCTTTTAATAAGCTCTTAAAGCGTTTTTCAAAGTCGCCGCGGTACTTAGTACCGGCAAGCAATGCGCCCATATCAAGCGAGTAAACAACAGCATCGGCAATTACTTCAGGCACTTGTTCATTAACAATGCGGTACGCAAGGCCCTCTGCAATAGCCGTTTTACCTACCCCAGCTTCACCAACGAGCAGTGGGTTATTCTTTTTACGGCGACATAAAACCTGCACGGTGCGCTCTACTTCGCTGTCGCGCCCTACTAATGGGTCAATGTTACCGTCTTTGGCTTGGGCATTTAAATTAGTGGTAAAGCTATCTAACTTACTTGCCTCTTCGTTTTGAACCTCTTGTACTTCTTCATGAATATCGTCAGTGTCATCTCCTAACTCATCATCCGTTTTAGAAATACCATGAGAAATAAAATTCACTATATCTAAGCGAGAAATATCGCTTTTCTTAAGTAAATAAACCGCTTGGCTTTCTTGTTCAGAAAAAATAGCAACGAGCACGTTAACGCCTGTAACTTCGTTTTTACCAGATGATTGAACATGAAAAACCGCACGTTGAAGCACGCGCTGAAAGCCCAGTGTTGGTTGCGTTTCGCGTTCTTCTTCTAAATCTGGAATAACAGGTGTGGTTTCGTCTATGAATTCTAATAGTTCGGTTTTTAAACCAGAAATATCAACACCGCAGGCGTTTAGCGCTTCGCCTGCTGAAGGGTTATCTAAAAGCGCAAGTAAAAGGTGTTCTACCGTCATAAACTCATGGCGGCGTGTACGCGCTTCACGAAACGCGGCATTTAACGTTAGTTCTAAGTCTTTGTTTAGCATTGGCAACCCCTTACTGAGATAATTATTTTATACCACAACAATGAGATGATTGATCACCTAATTGGTATTTATTCCTGCTCACAACTACAAAGCAGTGGATGCTCGTTATCCCGTGCATAACGGTTAACTTGTTCCGCTTTGGTATGGGCTACATCGGCGCTAAATACACCGCATATCCCTTTACCTTTTTCGTGAACTTGTAGCATCACATCAGTTGCTCTATCGCTATCCATATTGAAAAACGTCATTAAAACTTCTATTACAAAGTCCATTGGCGTGTAGTCGTCGTTATTTAAAACAACTTTGTATTTTCGCGGTGGCTGCAGCTTTTGCTTTTCACTATCGCGAACTGTGTCGATGACACCTGAATCTTTCATACCACTCATAATTAAATATAGTCTTGTCTTTAGAACTCAAGCAAACTTGAATAAAAAATAAATTAAATGTTAAAAAAATACCACAAAACACTTGACTGACTGGCCAAATAAACTACAGTCAGAAGTAGATTGATTAATCCTTAGTCAGTCTAGCAAATTATACGGTTTAGAATAACTAAATTAGTCAACTTATAGAAGGATGTAGAAGTATGGCTTGTGGTAAAGTCAAATGGTTCAACAACGCCAAAGGTTTTGGTTTCATCGTAGAAGACGGCTGCGAGAATGATATTTTCGCTCATTACTCAACGATTGTAATGGACGGTTATAAGACACTTAAAGCTGGTCAGGATGTAACATTCGAGCTAGAACAAGGCCCTAAGGGCTTACACGCTAAAAACATTGCGCCTAACGGCGACATTTTAGAGTGATCAAAAATTTGTTCGACTAAAGCGAGCGACCTAATTTAGATCCTCGCTTAATTCCCCACTTACCATTCAACTCTCTTCTTATTACTAAATTGCTCCTGTACACGCTAAATTCAACCCTTTTCCTTGATTTTATTTTATATACCCCAATGTTCTAACAGTTACCTGCTAATTAAGGCTGTTCAAAAGCGCAAGCGCTAGCCCTTTTTAAACAAGCTTGTTACACTCTTGTTGCTAAATTACGCGGTTACATTTTAGCTTATGCTTTTACGCGGCTAAAATACGTGTACTTTGCAACCTATAAAAATCAGTTAGTCAGGTGTGACTATTCTGCCTTTTGGCATATTAAGAGTACCGACACCTAACAAACTGCTTGTTAACGCAACCATGCGCTAATGAGTTTCTTTGCATTGTTGAATACGGCCACTGCGGCCTACTATCTAGGAATGATGATGACATCAAAAATTATCTACACTAAAACGGACGAAGCTCCGGCGCTAGCAACCTACTCGTTGCTACCAATTATCCAAGCCTATACTAATGCGGCAGGTGTTGAAGTTGAAACTCGCGATATCTCATTAGCAGGTCGTGTAATTGCAAACTTCGCTGATTACCTTACTGAAGAGCAACGCATCGGCGATGCGCTTGCAGAGCTTGGCGAACTTGCAAAAACACCAGAAGCAAACATCATCAAATTACCAAATATCAGTGCGTCTGTACCGCAATTACGCGCTGTAATTAAAGAGCTTCAAGAAAAAGGCTACGCACTACCAGAGTACCCTGCTGAGCCTAAAAATGATGAAGAAGCTAAAATTAAAGCAACTTACGACAAAATTAAAGGCAGTGCTGTAAACCCAGTATTGCGTGAAGGTAATTCAGATCGTCGTGCACCAGGTTCTGTTAAAGAATATGCACGCAATAACCCTCATTCAATGGGTGCGTGGAGCAAAGACTCACAATCATACGTTGCAAGCATGAGCGAAGGTGACTTCTTTGGTTCTGAGCAATCTGTCACTGTTGATGCAGCAACTGATGTACGTATTGAGCACGTAGCGACTAATGGTGATGTGACTGTACTTAAACAAAGCACACCGCTAATTGCTGGCGAAGTAATTGATGCATCGCGCATTAGCGCAGCTAAACTACAAGCGTTTTTAGCAGCAGAAATTGATGCAGCTAAAGAAAAAGGCGTATTATTTTCGCTTCACATGAAAGCGACAATGATGAAAGTATCTGACCCTATTATTTTTGGTCATGCGGTAAAAGTTTTCTACAAAGACGTATTTGCTAAACACGGCGAGCTTTTTGAAGAGCTAGGTGTTGATGTAAATAACGGTTTAGGCGACGTTTATTCTAAAATTCAAACATTAGATGATGCTAAGCGCGAAGAAATTGAAGCAGACATTCAAGCGGTTTACGCTGAGCGTCCTGCTATTGCAATGGTTGATTCTGACCGTGGTATTACTAACTTACACGTTCCAAGCGATGTGATCATTGATGCGTCTATGCCTGCTGCCATTCGTTCAAGCGGTCAAATGTGGAACAACGACGGTAAACTACAAGACACTAGCTTTGTGATCCCAGATCGTAGCTACTCAAGCGTTTACCAAGCTACAATTGATTTTTGTAAAGAAAACGGCGCGTTCGATCCTACCACTATGGGTAGCGTACCAAACGTAGGCCTAATGGCTCAAAAAGCAGAAGAATACGGTTCTCACGATAAAACGTTTGAAGCAAAAGCGGATGGTTCTATTCGTGTTGTTGATGCAAATGGCACAACATTACTTGAGCACACTGTTGAGCAAGGCGATATTTGGAGAATGTGTCAGGTTAAAGACGCACCAATCCAAGATTGGGTTAAGCTTGCTGTAAACCGCGCACGTGCGACGGGCGTACCTGCTATTTTCTGGTTAGATGAAAACCGTGCTCACGATGCAGAGCTTATTAAAAAGGTAAACAAATACTTACCAGATCACGATACTGATGGCCTAGACATTCAAATTTTAGCACCGCTTGAAGCAACTTTATTCTCATTAGCGCGTATTAAAGAAGGTAAAGACACTATCTCTGTAACGGGTAACGTATTACGTGACTACCTAACAGATTTATTCCCAATTTTAGAGCTGGGTACCAGTGCTAAAATGCTTTCTATTGTGCCACTAATGAACGGTGGTGGCTTATTTGAAACTGGCGCAGGTGGTTCAGCACCTAAGCATGTTCAACAGTTCGAAAAAGAAAACCACTTACGTTGGGATTCGTTAGGCGAGTTTTTAGCACTAGCGGCTTCGCTTGAGCACCTAAGCGTGAATACAGGCAACAAAAAAGCACAAGTACTTGCTGATACGCTAGATAAAGCAACAGGTACGTTCTTAGCTGAAAACAAGTCGCCTTCACGTAAAGTAAAAGAAATTGATAACCGTGGTTCTCACTTCTTCTTATCTTTATTCTGGGCACAAGAGCTGGCTAAGCAAGACGAAGACAGCGAGCTTAAAGCGCAATTTACACAAATTGCGAGCGATTTAGAAACGCAAAAAGATCAAATCGTAAGCGAGCTTAACGATGCGCAAGGTCCTTCAATGGATATTGGTGGTTACTTCCAACCAAACGATGATGCAGCGTTTAAAGCAATGCGCCCAAGTGCAACGTTTAACGAAATTTTATCTAAATTAGTATAATTTTAGATTAAATTAAAAAACCGCTTACGTTTAAAGTAAGCGGTTTTTTTGTGTCTTTATTTTATATAAAAAGGCCGCTACTTTAACTTTAAAGTAGCGGCCTTAATAATTAACCTGAATTTTGGATAATTAAAGCTATATTAATTATTTTGTATATGCACGCGGCATAGATGATTCAGTGGTATAGCGCTCACGCAGTTTATCTTGGCGCGACTGCGTAGATACTTCTTCACCGTTAATAATCATTTTACTAACGTGCGAGCTTAGCTCAAACGGGTCGTTGCTCCACATTACTACATCAGCGGCTTTACCAACTTCAATACTGCCGGCGTTAATATTAAACACGCTCGCCACATTAGATGTAACGGCCTCTAATGCACCTTGTTGGCTCATTCCATATGATACGGCATTGCCTGCATCAAATCGAAGTTGATAAATATTATGACTGGCATCGCCGCCCACTGTTAAAATAACTTTTACCCCAGCTTTTTCAAGCGCGGCTGCGTTATCTAAACTGGCATGTAAAGAGTCAAAGCTTGAAGGTAAGCTATCCATAGCACTCATAATTACTGGTACTTGCGCTTTAGCAATCTGCTCTTTAACAACAACGGCATCTTGTGCGCCATTGAGTACTAAATTAATACCAAATTGCTCTTTAACTTTAAGTAGCTCAATAATATCAGCCGCACGAGATA
This sequence comes from Pseudoalteromonas sp. Angola-4, assembly GCF_028599265.1. Lineage (NCBI taxonomy): Bacteria > Pseudomonadati > Pseudomonadota > Gammaproteobacteria > Alteromonadales > Pseudoalteromonadaceae > Pseudoalteromonas > Pseudoalteromonas sp. Angola-4. The sequence goes on from NZ_JAQREK010000002.1 coordinate 231,008, forward strand.
CACCCACTACAAGTGGCATATCGCCGCTAAGTACTTTAACCATTACTTTATCTTCAGTACTTGGGGTGCTGTCGTCGTCTTTTTTAGGCTTTTTAGCTGCTTTTGTTTGGTGCTCTTCAAGCTTATTAATTAGCGTTTGCAATGTAAATGCGCGCGAGCCCTTACTGCGCTCACCTAAATAAACCACTAATGCAGCTTGTTTTTGTATGTCGCCTTGTAAATCACCGCTTAAATCAACAACGCTTGCTAAGCCCGAAAAAATACTATCGCCACCATGCGGGGTAATTACATCGCGGGTTACACCGCCTTTACGTGCATACGGGATAAGGCTTGAGTGAGCGTTATAAGCAAGGCTTACATCAAAATCAATGCCTGCTTTTTCTTCGCCTGCATCGCGTGAGCCTGCAACTGCACTTACTTCCACTAAGCCAAGTTGATTAATGCTAGCAATAAAACCTGGGGTTACAATTTGCCCATTTGCATCAATAACTTTATCTGCTTGTACTTGCTGTGGATTAATAGCGGTAATTTTACCGTTATCCATAACAATGCTGGCGTTTTCTAAAACGCCTTGCTCGGTTGCCGTATGCAGCGTGGCATTAATAATTGCAAGCGATTGTGCATTGGCTGCACCTGAGGCTAATAGTCCGGCAGCAACCAGAGATAGCGAAAACGAACGTGATAAATTTTTCATTCTGGGCTCCTTATTGTTGGCCTAACATAAAATCACTTTGTGCTTGAAATGCGCTATCGTTTCTATCGTAAACTTTTGCGCCATCAATAAATACTTGTTCAGCTTTTGCGTAAACGCTAAATGGGTTTTGGTTCCAAATAACCACATCGCCTTGCTTACCTGCTTCAAGCGAACCAGTTTTATCTTCAATACCTAATGATTTAGCCGCGTTTGAGGTGATCCACTTAATCGCGTGCTGCTCCGAAATATCAAAGCCATTTTCGTTTGCACGGTACATTACTTTACCCGCTTCTTGGTTTAAGCGCTGAATAGTGGTGTCTGAGTCAGAATGCACAATGGCGCACGAATTTTTTACCGCATCAACAATAGCTACGTTTTCTTGAACCATGTCGTAGGCTTCCATTTTAAAGCCCCACCAATCTGGCCAAAGTGCAGCACACGAGCCATTTTCAGCCAATAAATCTGCAATTTTATAAGCTTCTACACCGTGATGGAACGTACCTGCGTGATAGCCAAATTCTTTTGAAAGGTCGATCATCATCGCCATTTCTTCAGCTTTATAACAGTGATTATGAATTAACACTTCACCTTCAATTACCGCGCGAAGAGTATCGTGCTTAATATCGCGAACTGGTGCTTCTGGGTTTAAACCTGCTTCATAATCAGCGTCGTACTTATCCCATGCACGTTTGTACTCTTGTGTTTCTGCCCATGCCATACGGTAACCGGCCATGTTACCCATACGGGTTGAAGGCAAAGTACCTTGGCGACCATATACCCGTTTTGGGTTTTCACCACAGGCCATTTTTAAGCCATTAGGCGCATCAGGAAATTTCATTGCTTGCATGGTATGCGCAGGAATGTTTTTAAGTGTTACGCCACGGCCACCAAATAAGTTAGCTGAGCCTGGTAAAATTTGTAGTGAAGTAATACCGCCTTCGCGCGCGCGGTTAAAGCCAGGATCTTGAGGCCATACAGAATGCTCTACCCACACCTCAGCAGTATTTGGGCTGGTCATTTCGTTTCCATCTTGATGAGACTCAACCGATGGGCTTGGGTAAGCACCTAAGTGAGAGTGTACGTCAATAATACCTGGGGTAACCCATTTGCCCTGTGCATCAATGGTTGCATCTGCATTGGCCGATAAGTCTTTACCTACTTGTTGTACTTTACCATCAACAAGTAACACATCGGCGTCATCTAAGCGCTCGCCAGTGCCAGTTAGTACTGTTGCATTGGTAATTAATGTGCTTTTACTTGCAAGCGGTGTGTAGGTGCTTGGGTATGGGTTTTTATTAATGGTGATTTTTGCATCTTGTGGGCCGTTTTCTTGGCAACCAACAAGGGCAGCAGCTAAACCAACTGCTAACAATGAGGGAGCAAATTTTTGCATGTTGTTAGGTTCTCCTGTTTTTTTGCTACTTTAGCTAAAGCGGCGTAATAAAGCTAAAAAAACAGGTAAAAAAGCGATTAAATGAGTTAAACGGCTGTAATTATTTTTTTATATAATTGTTATACAGCTTTTCAAGTGCGCCTGCGGTTGTAAGCGATGGGTCTTTGTTTATAAAGTGTTTTACTGTGCGAGTTACAAAGTCTGAGTTTTGCTTATGTTGCTTAGCAAAATCCTTAATTAATGTATTGCCATCGCTTGCTGCTGTTACTTTATCATGGCGATGACGATACTGGCTAAGTGCTCTATTAAAGTCGCCGTTATAATCCTCTACCAATATTTTATAAAAGTCACTTTTTTGAACTTTAAGTACGTTAATACAGTAATTTAATGCCTCTTTAAAGTCGGTAAAAACGCTCCCTTCTACATCAAACTCTTTGGTTTTTTCGCGTACGGTCACGCGGGCTTCTTCGGTGGCATATGTAAAGCCTGTAAACGCTAAACGCTCAGATGCCTCTTTACCTAATTTCATACCCGCTTGAATGCTATGCGCAAATTCGTCACTCATTTCGCTTAATTCGTTTTCTTCCCACATGTTATAAACACGCAGCGCCTTAGCGTACTTATTAGAGAGCTTTTTTTTAAGTTTTGTAAAACGCTCATCTATCGTCATTAGCCTTTCATTATGCAATAAGGCATGGCACTCATAACACGCGGCAATAGAGACAAAGTCAGCCTCTTCGCCTAAATCAATAATGCTCTGTAGCATATGTAACGGCGGGCAATGATCGCGCTCTGTGGCTTCGCATCCACAATAAAAACATTGGTTAAAATGCTTGTGTTCGCAGGCATACGCTTGCTGGTAATAGCTGGCTAACGTTTTCCTCACTGGTTCTCCTAAAAATTAAGCGCGTAAATAATGGGGGCGATAATAGCAGGCTGAGAAAATATGTCAGTAGCTATAAAATAATTTTGCCTAAGTGTGTCAAAAAACACATTTATTAGGGCTTAAATTCAGTCACCTAGCTTAAGTGTGTATTTTTAAACATACCTGCTTACACCTTGTTGCGTTTGGTTAACAGCTTTTTAGTTTGAATCGCTCAATAATAAAGCTGAACCACAAACAATGAGGACTAATTATGAACACGTTAAAAGCTACTTTATGCACAACAATGGTACTAGGCGCAACTTTACTAATTGCAAAACCAGCATTAGCCACCCAATTTGTCGCGGCCGATTCATCGCCAGGTACACAGGCTTGTATGGCTGTTGCAGCTAATAAATCGTACGTAGTACGTAAAGCGTCACGGGATTTAAATATAAGCAAAGCGGTAATGAGCAAAAAGCTGCACTGTAATAACTTATCAATGGGCGACTTTGTTACTTTGTATAATCTTGATAAAAGCGCAAATTATTTAAATATTGATACCAGTACTCGCACATCAATTAAAGACTTAGCTAAATCGTACAACCCAGAAAAAGTAATCATCACAGGGCCAAAATAGTATGGCGTTAACACAAAATTAAGCCTGCTTTGTAAGCAGGCTTAGTTATTAAATAATGGCCGCAATTAAGCCAAATAAACCGCCAAACACACCGCCCCATACTACTAGCCAACCTAAATGCTCACATATCATAGTTTGCATAATGTCTTTAACCATTTTTGGGGTGAGTTCATTTAAACGCTCATCAACTAATTTAAGTACCGTAGCATGTAAGCTTTGTGCGCTATTCCCTTGCGATAACGTATCGTTTACTAGCACTTTAAAATCGTCTGTTTGGCTAATTTGCGCAAGTGATAGCTGCATTTTTTCAATAAACTTTTCTCGCATTGGCTCTACAGCCGCTGTGCCACCAAACATACCTAACATACTGCCAAACTGTGATTGCTCTATTACTTGAAGTAAGTTGTCGAATGCAGGATTTAAATCAACCTTAGTAATAATGCCCTCAAAGTCGATATTAGGTTGTGCTTTGCTAAGTAGGTTATTAATTTTTTGCTCAGAGAAAAACTCAGTCAAAATTAAATTACGAATAGCCACTTTAAAACTTTCAAATTTTAGAGCAATAACACCCGAGCCGTATAGTAAAGGTACTTTTTCAAATAACATATGAACAGCCAATAAGTTTGTGACAGCACCAGATAGCGCAAATAACCCCACCGATAACACAATAGCGTGGTTAAAAAAGTAGCCTATAACTACACACAAGACAGCAAGCAAATTGGTGATAAAACTTTTGTTCATTGTTACTCCATTAGCATTTTTTATATCGTTAATTTTACAACGATTAGTTTGTTAAATTAATACTTTTTTGCCATAGTTTAAGTATCTGTTTAAAAGGCGAGCAATTGATATGTGGAAAACAGTAAACGAGCACATTAGCCAAGCCATTCATTATGACTTTAAACATACTTACAAACGTCAGCTGCAAAGTACAAATACCGATAAACTCTATCAACTCACCGATGGAAAACACAATTACCTGGTTAAAATTGCCCTTAAAAGCGAACTAGATCGTCTAGAAAGCGAAGCGATAGGACTTAAGCAGCTCACCCAAAATAGTGTTTTTATGGTGCCCGACTGCATTGTAACAGGTGCTAATATTGAATTTTCGTTTATTGTACTTGAATGGTTAGTACTTGATAAACAGCCCCATACGCATTGGCACGATATGGGTAAACAACTGGCTATGCTGCACCAAAAGCACGACCAAGCAATGTTTGGCTTTGATGTAGATAATTACCTAGCCACCACCGTGCAACCAAACCAATGGCACAAAAAGTGGGACTTATTTTACGCAGAAGAGCGCATAGGCTGGCAACTGCAACTATTAGCCGAAAAAGGCATTCAGCTTGTAGAGCCTGAGCTATTAATTAATTTGGTAAAAGAGCAATTGCACAGCCATATTGTGGAGCCCTCTTTAGTACATGGCGACTTTTGGCGAGGAAATATGGGCTTTATTAAAAATGTACCGACCTTATTTAATCCCGCATGTTATTACGGAGACCGCGAGGTAGATATTGCAATGAGCGAGCTATTTGCCCCCTTACCTGTTGATTTTTATAACGCCTATAACGCGCAATACCCATTAAGCGAAAACTATAAAAAGCGCAAAGCAATATACCAACTTTACCCTATTTTAAATCACGCAAATATATTTGCAGGGCACTACCTTACTCAGGCTAAGCAGCATATTGATGAGCTGCTATCGCTTTAAATAATAACGCCTCATAAGGCGTAAAATAATTGTCATAATCGTTGCTTCAGCACTATATTTAAAAAGGATGTTATTTAGGCTCAATACCTTGTTGTTTAGTTCAGTTTTGAGCCATCAAGTTGTTGCTAGTATAACTGCACAACTTAATTAATGCGTATCAACAAGTTAATTCTTACCTTGGTACTATTGGAGTGATTATGAAAGATTTTTTATCACAACGTATCACGTGCCCACACTGTGGCAACCACATACACCTAGACATTGACGCAAGTATGGGGGATCAAGACTACGTAGAAGAATGCAGTGCCTGTTGTAACCCTATTCATTTAAACATGCACATAGACCATGCTCATAAAAAATTAGAGTTACACATAGACAGCGACGATGAACAAATTTTTTAGCCTTGGTGGCGTAAGTAATTTTCTACCGTGTTAATAATGGTATAAGTTTGCTGATCGACTTCTATATTTAGTTCATCACCCACTTGAGCGTTACCTAAATTTGTAATGGCCAGCGTTTCGGGGATCAGGTGTAACCAAAAACCCTGCTCGTCAATTTCGCCCACGGTTAAACTTGCGCCATTTATCGCTACAAAGCCTTTGTACAAAACATACTTTTGCCATTTTGTAGGTAAGCTTAACTGAATTTTACAGTTATTTTGTTGCTTAACTATTTGCCCGATTTGGGCAGTGCAGTGAATATGCCCCGATACAATATGCCCACCTAATTCAGTACCAAAGGTTACTGAACGCTCATAATTAACTAAACTACCTAGTGCAAGCTTGCCTAAATTAGTTAGTAATAGTGTTTCATCAATTACATCAAAATGTACTTGCGCCACTACATCGTGGTTACTTAATTCAACTTTAACCACCGTTAAACAACAGCCATTAATTGCAATGCTCGCGCCTAAATCTAAATGTTTAACGTATTCATCACCTACCGATACAACCAAACGTAAAACCCCTTCAGTATGCGTAGTAGATACAACAGTAGCTTGAGTTTGAACGATTCCTGTAAACATAAAATCACTTAAAATTATTACAAAGTGCTAGTTTAACGTATCAACTCGTAAAATCATTCACTACAGTGATTTTTATTTGAAACACAATCGATTACAATTGCGCCCTGTTTTATCAAATAGCTGTTTTTATGACCTTTAGTAGCTGGGAAGCCAAACGTTTAATCACCCTTGCCGTACCTGTATTTTTAGCACAAGTAACACTCGTTTTAATGTCGGTGGTCGACACCATTATGGCAGGCCAAGTAAGCCCAACAGATTTGGCTGCGCTGTCGATTGCAACCGGTATATGGAACCCGTTATTACTGGCGCTGCAAGGTATTTTGCTCGCGTTAACCGGTATTATTGCCCAATTTGCGGGCGCTAACGATAAAAAAGGTATTAGCCATTATTTTCAGCAAGCTCTGTATTTAACCGCTATTTTAAGCGCAATTGGTTTTGGTATAGCTAACCTAGCCGATATAGTCATTTTAAAGCTCGATACAACCCCCGCTATCGCAAGCCTTGCGTATGACTATATCCATTTTGTGAAATGGGGAGCCTTTGGCTTTTTAATTTTTACCGTTTATCGCAATATGACCGAAGGCATGGGAATGACAAAACCCGCTTTTTATATCAGCTTGCTGGGCCTTGGCGTTAATATTCCGGCTAACTATATTTTTATAAATGGTTTATTTGGCTTACCAGCCTACGGCGGCGCTGGTTGTGGCATTGCTACGGCATTGGTACTAACTGTAATGGCTGTTGCACAAGTGACATATTGCCAGTTTAGTAAAAAAATTGATGCAAAAGCCCTGCTGGCAAATTTTGAAAAGCCCAATATTAAAACCATTGGGATTATTACAAAATTAGGTATACCCATTTCATTGGCCACTTTTTTTGAAATTACGCTATTTGCATGTATACCTTTATTTATTGCACACTTAGGTGCTGTTGCTGTGTCGGGTCATCAAATTGCGGGAAGCGTGACCGCGTTATTATTTATGATGCCACTGAGCTTATCTATCGCCATTAGTATTCGTATTGGTAATTTATTTGGTCAAAACCATTTAAGCCAATTAAAAACTGCTATATCAACCAGCTACATATTAGCCATTGCTATTGCGTTATTTTTAGCTTTTATAACCTTTATTGGCCGCGATTTAATAAGCCAACTTTACACCGACAGCCCAGCCGTTATTGCATTAGCGACCTCAATTATGATTTTGGCATGTATTTATCAAATACCTGATGCACTTCAAGTCGCTGCGAACGGCATTTTAAGAGGTTTAAAACACACGCAGCCTATATCGTATATAACGTTTATATCTTACTGGTTAATCGGTTTTGCTTTAGGCTACGTATTGGGAAGAACAGATTTAATTGTGCCCGCCATGGGGCCGCACGGTTTTTGGATAGGTATTATTTTTGGTTTAACCGTTGCTGCTGTATGGCTTATGTTCACCGTTAATAAGCGATTAAAGCAGGCGCCATTTGTATAAAAAAGCACTAACATTAATACCAAGCAAAACATGGTTAAGTTGTTTATTAGCTGTGTGTTGCGCCGTGCTTGCTGGGTGTTCAAAAGCGCCCAGCAACACTTATCACACATACATAGCACGCTTAAGTAATACACTTGAAGCCCAAGCCCCCGGTTTAAGTAAACCTAAAGCAATTAGCCCGCTTTTACCCCCTAACACGCTTTTAAACACCACCACTATTAGCTTGATTGAACTTGCCAGCTTAAGCCATTGTAAGCTCAGCTTACTTATTAGTGAGCACAACAATCAGCTAGGTAAAACGGCCGGACATGCCGGTGTTTTAAAGTATCAAATAGAGTTTGTGCAAAATGCACAGCAGTGCTTAAGCACGCTTGAGCCTAACTCAGCAGTTTATAAAACCCTATTAAAAGCAAAAACACATAAAGAGCAAACACTAAACCACTACTTTAATTTAATGTTGTATAACGAATTTGAGCTAAAAAACACGTGGCAAGCTAGCAGCTCAGAGCTTTCTGCTTCCCCTGCAGGGTTTAGCGACACGGTAGCGGCCATGCAGCAGCTTGCACTCATAAAACAACACATACTCAATAAACACTACTTAAAAATTAACTCCGCAGACATTTTTAACGCGTTAGAGCAGCTGAATAAGTACCGTTTTAACCAATTACTCATTTATTCTGCACGGCTGCAAATAGCGTTTAATAATTCAGCCACGCGATTTATCGAATCGCAATCCATCGATGAAATATGCCCAGCAGGAAAAAATAAAAAAATAGCCACTATCGTCAGTAACGTGTTTCAAAAGTATTTCCTTAAAGAAATACAGCCTTATCAGGCTAATTTAGCAGGCTACCTTGAAACACTTTTACCTTTGTATAACCAACTGTGGTTTGGCCAAGCCATAACAAATAAGCAAATAAATACTTTGATAGCGCTGGATTCACAAAACAATCTACTAAACCAGCTTAAAGGCTCAGCCAAAAAACACGTTACCTGGTGGCAAAACTTTTATAAAACGTGTGAAATCAGCCCAATATGAATAAAAAAACGGCAAATAAACGTAAAAGCAACAAACTTGCTTGATTCACCACTCACCACGCTATATATTAGCGGCCGCTGATAATTAAATTTATCGCATCTTAATTAGGTAATACGACCGTAGCTCAGTTGGTTAGAGCGCTACCTTGACATGGTAGAGGTCGGTGGTTCGAATCCACTCGGTCGTACCAAATTTATTCTTCCCTTTGAATAAATATAATTAAGATACTATTTGTACGACTGTAGCTCAGTTGGTTAGAGCGCTACCTTGACATGGTAGAGGTCGGTGGTTCGAATCCACTCAGTCGTACCAAAACTATCCTACCCCTCCGAATAAATATAATTAAGATACTACTTGTACGACTGTAGCTCAGTTGGTTAGTGCGCTACCTACTCTCTATGCCCACGCCGAAATCGGTGGTTCGAATCCACTCAGTCGTACCAAAACTATTCCTCCCTCTGAATAAATATAATTAAGATACTACTTGTACGACTGTAGCTCAGTTGGTTAGCGCGCTACCTGCTCTCTATGCCCACGCCGAAATCAGTTGTTCGAATCCACTCAGTCGTACCAAATTTATTCATTCCACTGAATCAATTTTATTAATCTATTCCTATTAATAGTTAAACCATAACGCAATTGGTTAGCGCGCTACCTACTCTCTATGCCCACGCCGAAATCGGTGGTTCGAATCCACTCAGTCGTACCAAAATTATTCCTCCCTCTGAATAAATATAATTAAGATACTATTTGTACGACTGTAACTCAGTTGGTTAGCGCGCTACCTACTCTCTATGCCCACGCCGAAATCGGTGGTTCGAATCCACCCAGTCGTACCAAATTTATTCTGACTTCTTTGAATAAATTATATTTAAGAATCCCTATATGTACGAATGTAGCTCAGTTGGTTAGCGCACTACCCACCTTAAATCCTAACAAATACTGCAAACACCCGCAGTGTTTATAAATTCGTTTAAACAAAAACGCCCTCGTATTACTTATTTATTAATGCAGTTTGTTATTTAAAGCCAAATTAAGCCATTACTTAAAGGCGATAATTTTGTTTGATTTATATACTATTTATTTACAATTTGATTATAATCGCTTAGTGGGTTTTTAAAGTGAGTTTAGGTATGGTGCGGGTTGGTATATTAACAGTATTCTTTTTCTGTGCTTTGTTTAGCCCGCTAGCATATGCTTATACACTTAATAACAACATTACCCTAGAGGATGATAACCTGTGGCGCCCTGTCATAGCATTCAATACGTCTCCTTCTGCACAGCAAATAATTACATCTTATAAAAACGCTAGTGAAACGAGTAACCTGCTCGGTAAAAGTGGCGCTGTAATAACAAAAATTGCGCTAAATAACCCCACCACTGGAGATTGGTATGTGTTGCCCCAAGCCAATTTTATCGACGTTGGTTTAGCCTATTGGCAAACCGAACAGGGAGATATAGTTAAGCTTGCTGATTTTTCGCAGTCTCACGTTAATCAACCGGCTATTTTAATGCATGGACAAGCATTTAAATTGCCCTTTTATGCGCCAAGCAGTGGCTATTTATGGATATATTTAGAAGCCAAACACTATCCAACGCCAGTTGATTTAAGTATTTTAAGCGAAGGTGCATTTTTGCATCAACAGTTTTATATAAACTCATTAAGCCTTATTACTATTTCTGTCATGCTCACTTTAGCAATGATGGCCTTTGTAATGTTTTTAAGAGTAAAGCAAAAAGTGGCCTTGTTTTGTGCTGGGTATGTCGGTTTGCACGGTCTTGGCTGGGCGTTTGCTTCGGGCGCTGTAAATACAATTTATGCCAGCCCCTCTTTTAATAAACATTACTTAGGGATTTATTTATTTGCCTTTGCTGTGAGTTGCGCAGCAGCATTTACCTACTACCTGTTTAACTTCGATAAAGAAAAAGCCAATAAGCTTGGGAGTGCTTTAAAATACTTTACCGTTAGTGCATTTGTATGCGGTATCTGCAGCCTATTTATGCCCTTTTATTTAGTGTTTTATATCGCGCACTTTTTAGCAGCCGTATGGGTTATGCTTAGCTTAACCACTGGGTTTGCCATGCTTAGCCTGAACGATTTTAGAGCCAAGTATTTTTTATTTGGAAATATGCTCTATAGCCTGTCATTATTAGTATACGTTGCATTTCATTTTGATTTAATAAATGCGACCTCATCAGAAATACTTGTGCTGTTAGCCTTAGCAATAGATTGTGTGTGTATTGTGCTGTCTTTGTCTGAGTGGCTAAAGTTAAAACAGCATGAATTTAGTACCTTGTTACATGAATCTCGCTTTGATCCTCTAACCCAAGTAGGCAACCGACTACTATTAAATGATGAGCTGATTAAACTTGCACACAGTGCTTACATCATTGTGTTTATAGATTGTGATGGAATAAAAAAAATAAACGATGCGCTTGGGCACGCTAAAGGTGATGCGTTTTTAATTAATGCAGCAAAATTAATGACACAGTATCTAGCGCAAGACGGCACCGTATTTAGAACCGGGGGCGATGAATTTATTTGGTTATGTAAAGTCAAAAACAAATCACACCTTCCCCAACTAAAAACCACACTTACCCAAAAGCTCACCGCATTACATCGCACTATTCAACAACAATGGCCGCAATCAGGTATTAGTTATGGCATAGCATCTAGCGATGAGTGCCAAAGCCATACCGAGTGTTTAACCTTAGCGGATCAGCGCATGTATAACTTAAAATCAGCCCATAAACTTAAAGCAAGTTAAGCTAATAACCTTCTCAACCACCTTTTTCGCCACTTACCGCCTTTTATTTTACTCGAAGCCTCTGCTAGGTACGCTCATGTATTCGCCAATAACTTCATGCACGTGTGTCGCCCTTTGTTCGCGAGTATGAAATTTATTAAACAGTGTAATAGTACAAAACAAACAAGAACAAAGTTATAATGGCGCTAATTTGTCAGGCGAATAAAGCTATAAATAACACGATTAAATTACACCAATAGGAGTTGTACATGGAACATATTATTTCGGGCGTGGCTAAGTTTCAAAAAGAAGTTTACCCATCAAAAAAAGCAGCGTTTCAAAAACTAGCCAATGGTCAAAACCCAGAAGTGTTATTTATCACCTGTGCCGACTCGCGTATTGATCCAAACTTAGTGACTCAAACTGAACCCGGTGAATTATTTATTTGTCGTAACGCGGGCAATATTATCCCGCCACATAGTAATCAAACCGGCGGTATGACAGCCTCAATTGAATTTGCGGTGGCTGCACTGGGCGTATCACACATTATCATTTGTGGGCACTCGGATTGTGGCGCAATGAAAGGCGCTATAAATACTGAAGGTTTATCAAGCTTACCGCACATTAAAGAGTGGCTTGGCCACAGCCGCGTAGCAACTGAAGTTGTAAAAGAAAAATGCGGTTGCGCAGAGCTAAACAATAACGACCACCTAGGCTTAGTAATTGAAGAAAACGTAGTACAACAACTACAGCATATAAAAACACACCCTGCTGTGGCTGCAAAAATTGCAACCGGTCAAGTTAAGCTACACGGCTGGGTATATGATATAGAATCTGCAGAAATTAAAACCTACGATGAAGCAACGGGGAGCTTTAAACCTGTTGAAGATACCGATGTAGAAACCCTAGCAAAACAAAGCAAGTAAAACCGCTTTACAGTATTAATGCACTTAGTGTTATTTTCATCTCAAATTAACACTAAGTGCATTTTTTATTTATAGCCTAAACGCTTATCCCTAGTTTTTAGTTAACGGCACAAATGCACTTTTATTGGCTAAGCATCACATTGTAGCCTCATTTTGTGCACTCCCATAGTGCTGGCACCGCACCAAAACAACTCAAATATGCGTAAGTAAAACCATTTAAAAGTAATGTAGCTATTAAAAAACAAACACTTATAAAAATGGCCGTGTTTTTGCTTATATGATAACCATACCGTTCGTTATTGAAACGACACACATTTAGGTTGTTATGACCACAGGCAAAGAAGCCCGCTCGCAGTTGCATTAATTTGTAACTGTGGCGGGCTTTTTTGTTTTTAAATTAAACCGTCATTGAGGGGATACCAATGCAAACACCAACAAAAATACTCATTATTGGTAATGGGATGGTTGGGCACCATTTTGTAGAGCAAATGCGCCAAAGCGACGCTAACGCGCACATTACCGTACTGTGTGGAGAAGCAAATTTAGCTTATGACCGTGTTTACTTATCCAGCGTGTTTGATGGTAAAACAGCCGCCGATTTAGCCCTAACCACCTTTGATAATTATCAGCAGTTAAATATAAATGTGCATACTAACCAGTGGGTTAATGAAATAGATAAAACAAACAAGGTAGTTAGCACTCAAACCGGTGATAAATTTAATTACGATAAACTTATTTTAGCAACAGGGTCGTACCCGTTTGTGCCGCCAATTAAAGGGAATGACCAACCCCATTGCTTGGTTTACCGTACCCTAGAAGATTTAGAGCAAATAAAAGCAAGCGCTGCACAAAGTAAAAGTGGCGTAGTGATAGGTGGCGGCTTATTAGGGCTTGAAGCAGCCAATGCAATTAAGCAACTTGGGCTTGATACTCATGTAGTTGAGTTTGCACCCCAACTTATGGCGGTACAACTTGATGAACAAGGTGGTACGCTGTTAAAAAACAAAATTGAAAAACTGGGCGTGAGCGTGCATACCGCTAAAGCCACCAGCGAAATAGTAAAAGGCGAAACGAGCCGTTACAGATTAAATTTTTCAGATGACACGTTTTTAGAAACCGACTTAATTTTGTTCTCGGCCGGTATTCGCCCATACGATGAGCTTGGCAAAGTAGCCGAACTTGAATTAGGGCAACGTGGCGGCATTGTAATAAATAACCAATGCCAAACATCAAACCCTGATATATATGCTATTGGCGAATGTGCCTTGTGGGACAAAAAGCTATTTGGCTTAGTCGCCCCGGGATATAACATGGCTCGCGTGGTTGCAAGCCAACTTACAGGCGGCGAACTTGAGTTTTTAGGCGCCGATATGAGCACAAAATTAAAACTACTCGGGGTAGAGGTAGGCTCAATTGGCGATGCCCACGCTAAAACCCCCGATTGCAAAGAGCTAATTTATCAAGATCCTATTCGTGATTGTTATAAAAAAATTATTTTAAATGAGGCAGGCAACAAGTTATTAGGCGCAGTGCTTGTTGGCGATACTAGCGATTACGACACACTGTTGCAGTACATGTTAAACGACATGGAATTACCCGCACACCCTGAGTGCCTCATTTTACCTGATAGCGAAGGAGCACCTGTTTTAGCGGGAAATGCCCTGCCCGATACCGCCACTATTTGTTCGTGCCACAATGTAAGCAAGGGCGACATTGTGGGTGCAATTGATGGCGGCTCATGCGATTTATCTGCAGTTAAAGCTTGTACCAAAGCCGCCAGCGGCTGTGGTGGTTGTGCCGCATTATTAAAATCGGTAGTCGACAGTGAACTTCAAAGCCGTGGGGTTGAAGTTAACAACCATGTGTGTGAACACTTTGCTTTTTCGCGCCAAGAGTTACTGCATTTAGTAAAAGTAGAAAGCATTAAAACTTTTGATGATTTGCTCGCTAAACATGGCAGCGGTCATCACGGCTGTGAAATATGCAAACCTGCAGTGGCCTCTATTTTAGCTTCAACGTGGAATGAGTTTATTTTAGAACCCGCTCATGTTGGCCTGCAAGATACCAACGACACTTACCTTGCAAATATGCAAAAAGATGGCTCTTACTCTGTCGTTCCCCGTATAGCGGGTGGCGAAATTACCCCCGACAAACTTATTGTTATTGGCCAAGTTGCTAAAGATTTTAACCTCTATTGTAAAGTCACAGGTGGGCAGCGTATCGACTTATTTGGCGCACGCCTTGAAGAGCTCCCTATTATTTGGGAAAGACTTATTGCAGCCGGTTTTGAAACCGGTCACGCTTATGGTAAATCGCTCAGAACCGTTAAATCGTGTGTTGGCAGTACGTGGTGTCGCTATGGCGTACAAGACAGTGTTGGGCACGCGATTGCGATTGAAAACCGCTACAAAGGTTTACGCGCCCCGCATAAATTTAAAATGGCCGTATCGGGCTGTACCCGCGAATGCGCTGAGGCACAAAGCAAAGATATAGGCGTAATAGCAACCGAAAATGGCTGGAACTTATACGTATGTGGAAATGGCGGTATGCGCCCGCGCCATGCTGATTTATTTGCTACCGATTTAGATACCGAAACACTCATTAAATACATTGACCGCGTGATCATGTTTTACATTAAAACCGCCGATAAACTGCAGCGCACCTCAGTGTGGATGGAAAATTTAGAAGGCGGGTTAGATTATTTAAAAAGCGTAGTAATAGACGACAGCCTAGGTATTTGCCATGAGCTTGAAACGCAAATGGCGCTTATAACTAAAACTTACGCCTGCGAATGGAAAAAAGCAGTCGAAAGTCCAGAGGCCTCAAAGCGGTTCCGCCAATTTATTAATAGCCCAGATGCCGATAGCAATATTTTATTTGTACAAGAGCGCAACCAAATTCGCCCTGCCACTGAGTCTGAAAAACGTAACCAGCAAAATTCGACAAACCGTATCCCCGTAATGGAAATTGAGCAGGAGCAAGCTGATGTATTGGCATAAAATTGGAACAACCGACGACCTAGTTGCTAATAGTGGCGTATGCGCATTAGTAAACAACCAGCAAGTGGCCATATTTTATGTTCCACAAAATAGCGAGCCTGTGTTAGCCATTAGCAACTACGACCCGATAGGCAAAGCCAATGTACTATCGCGCGGCATTATTGGCTCTATTGATGGAAAATTAGTAGTGGCCTCCCCTTTGTATAAGCAACATTTTTGTTTAAATACCGGCGAATGCCTAGAAGCAGAGGCAATACAGCTCCCCGTATTTGAAGCCAAAATAGACAATGGCAATGTCTTTGTTAGTGCTGAGCCTAAAGCCATTACAGCGTTAGCATAAGGAGTAATAAAATGAGTGTTCTTTCCTATTTTTCGGGTATTGACAGCCCATGGCTAAACAAGTTTGTTAATAAACTCACTCAAGATGCAAAGCACAAAGCTAAACACCAAAAAAACGGCCACGTGTATTTAATAGGGGCAGGCCCGGGCGATGCTGAGCTTATAACTGTGAAAGCGCAGCGCCTGATTGCAGCAGCCGACTTGGTATTATACGACAGCCTAGTTAGTGAAGCGCTTTTAAATACATTGCCTAAACATGCGCAGCGAGTGTATGTAGGTAAACGCGCAGGTAAACACTCTATGCCACAAGCTGCCATTAGTGCCTTATTAGTAAAATACGCACAACAAGGGTTTAAAGTTGTTCGTTTAAAAGGTGGCGATCCGAGTATTTTTGCGCGCATTAATGAAGAAGCCAACGCCCTATCAGAGCACAATATTAATTTTGCTATTGTCCCAGGCGTTACCACGGCGTGTGCAGCCTCGGCTTATACCGGCATACCGCTTACTGCTCGCGATGTGGCCCGAAGTGTTACATTTTTAACGGCGCAATTTGCCGATCCTAATAAACTCCCTAATTGGCACAACTACACCTATGTACAAGGCTCTAACAACCCCACGCTAGTCGTCTATATGGGATTAGGACGTTTAAACGCATTAAGTACTGGTTTGCAATCGGTTGGCTGGCCTAAAACAACCCCTATCGCATTGATAGAAAATGCCACCACCAACAAGCAAAAAATAATAACCAGCACGCTTGGGCAAATTACTAGCGAGAGTGCGGTGCACACATTAACGGGCCCTACGCTAATTATGGTTGGCGAGGTAATAAATCATCAAATGGCTATCAGCCCAGCGTTGCTGCAATGTAGCAACGTATAAATTCCCCCTCTGGTGTTTGCTCTGTGCAGTTTACAGAGTAAACACTTTTTTCCCCTCGTTCATGAAGGGCGCAATCGAGTGCAAAAACAACTATTTTTGCACCAAAAAGGTTTATTCCTGTAATAAGGACAGATAAGTTAAAATGGGAACAAATAACAAGTATGGCTTTAAGCGGCTGTTTTAATTTAATTTTAAATTCAATCGAAAATTTTTTAAATGATTGGAACAGTGGTTGCACTTTATATACAAAAAAGTGTGGAACAAGTCCTATGTTATCAAGCAATCCTCTCACAAAACAGTTTTTATTAGCAGCAAAATACCAAGAGATTCATGCCTTAAAACAGCTTCAAAAAAGCTGTGCATCGCTTACTAAACTGGGCGATTTTATACATCAGTTACAAAAAGAGCGCGGCATGAGCAATATTTATTTAGCCTCTAACCGCAAACGTTTTGCCTCGCAGTTAAAACAACAAATTAGCTTAACAGAGCAAACCCAAACGCAGTTTTACCACTCAATTAAAACGACCTTTATTACCGATAACGCCGACACGGGCCACACCCGTTTGTACAATTTAATTACCCATAGTTTGCAATCGTTAGAGGCGCTGCCAGAGCTGCGACAACAAATAGCAAATCAAAAAATTACCCCAGTGCATGCAACTCAATCGTATACACAGCTTATTTCGTGTTTGCTAAATATAATTTTAGAAGCCGCCGATGGCGCAAGCGACCCGCGCGTTACACGATTGCTAGTGGCTTATTTTAATTTTATGCAAGGTAAAGAATACGCCGGACAAGAACGTGCCTGTGGCGCGCAAGCGTTTGCATCAAGTAAGTTTACCGTGGAGCAAAAACAACAGCTTGCTCATTTTGTTCAACAACAGCATCACAGCTTTACGTTTTTTAACGAATACGCCGACGAACACGTATTAAAATGCTATCGCTCGTTAACTGATCACCCCGTAAATAAGCAAGTGGATCAGCTACGCGGGCTTTTACAAAATTTAGATGACGAAAATGCGCAGCCGCTTTCTCAGCTTAGTGAGGTGTGGTACGAGGTAACAACAACGCGTATCGATATTATGCACAAAATTGAGCAAAACCTCAGTGACTACCTTATTGACTCTGCAGCAATGCAAATTGCTCAGGCGCAGCGCACTTTAAATTCAAATAAACAGGTTATAAGCAGCCTTGAAGAACAATACATGCCAATGACCGACGGCCAGCTCGCGTTTAAACAAAATACCCCCCAAAATACCGCTGCTAATAAACTCAATAGTAATAAAAGCATGTACGACTTAATCATGGAGCAAAGCCAACATATTAAGCAAATAAACCAGGCTTTAGTTGATGCTAAACGGGTAATAACAGAGCAAAAAATAATACATCAGGCAAAGTATATTTTAATAGAGCAGCTAAGCCTTAGCGAAGAGCAAGCTCATAAAAAGTTGCAAAAGCAAGCAATGGACTCGCACTGCTCGCTTTATAATATTGCGCAAAAAATTGTAGAGCTAAGCGATTAACATCGGGCGTGTGGTTAGCGCCCAAAACCGCCTTAAAGTAAGGGTTTTAAAAAGCGGTTTTTACGAGGTAAGTAATAATCGTCGTAATCAAGCGACACAATAATGCGCTCTGCTTTGCCAAGTAGTTCGCTGCGAGGGATCAAACCAATAACACGCGAGTCAGCACTGTGATCGCGGTTATCACCCATTGCTAAATAATAATCTTCAGGAATAGTTATTTTATTAAAACCCGATAGCTGCGAAGGCGTATGCGCAACACGAATCGTGTGTTTGTGGCCATTTAAATCTTCTATTTTATCTAAAGAATCAATATTGCTTTGCAAGTTATTGTATTTAAGTTTAACGCCATTAATTTCTAGCTCGTTGTTATAAAGCGCTACCGTATCGCCTGGCACACCAATTACGCGTTTAATTAACCGGTTATCAGCAGCTTGTGAGTCAAATACAATAATATCGCCTGTTTGTGGGTCGGCCAATTTAACTAAAGGAATATGCGTAAAAGGGATGCGTATATCATAAGCCATTTTATCGGTTAATATTCTGTCGCCTTCTAAAATAGTGGGTTTCATCGAGCCTGTCGGTACTTCATACCAATCGGCAACTGCGCTTCTAAACACGCTCATCAGCGCAATAAATAAAATTAATGAACGGTTATTTTTCCAAAATTTATAAAGTGGCTTCATACCTAGTCCCTACCTATCATAAGTAATAGTATGACTAGCTTAATACAGAGCAGTTCAATGAATAATGTAACAAAAAGTGTGGTGATTTTAGGTAGAATTACCAAGGCTTATGCCTTGGTAAGGGGTAATTTGTGAAGCTTATTGCTGGTTTAGCTTGTCTTTCGCTTCTTTTACTTTTTCAAAGTCTAGGCCGAGTTCGTCGGTGGCTTCTTTAATTAAGTGCGGCTGAGTCATCACCACGGCCATTAACTGCTGTAGTTTTTCAGGCGGAATACCAAGCTCTTGTACTAATGCCATTGCCATCATTGGGTTTTGTGTAAAGGCTTCGAACAATGCTTTTACTTTTTCGTCGCTTACATTGTGCTCTTTAAGTATTGCTAGTATTGGGTTCATTTTTAACCTTGTGTGTTTTGTACGTATTTTATATTTACTAAATTATATTAGCTGAGCCATGCATTAACAACGCCAACACACGCCTCAGTGTTACATTGGGTGGTTATTCTACAAGTAATACCACTTTACCGGCATTTTCATTACGCTCTAAAATAGCATGCGCTTCGTTAGCATCGCTCCACGGTAGTGTTTTATACACGTTAAAGTCGTACTTTTTAGTAGCAATATCATTGTAAAAACGCGCAACTAGGTCATCGCGTAATTGGCGTTTAAACTCAATGCTACGGTTTCTAAGTGTTGATGCATGAAACGAAATACGTTTACGTAATAGCGCTGCAAAATCAACCTCAGCAAAACGCCCATCTAAAAAAGCGAGCATAATAATTTGGCAATCCATGGCAGCAATAGCCGCATTTTTATTTAAATAACTGCCCGATACAGGATCTACAATTGCATTTGCTAAAAGCTCATTTGCTTGCATATATTCTACAAAGTCAGTAGTTTTGTAGTTAATGGCATGATCGGCGCCAAGGGCTTTTGCATGCTCGCATTTTTCATCTGAGCCGGCAGTTATAACCACCGTTGCACCTGCACTTTTAGCCATTTGAATAGCCGCACCGCCTACACCACTTGCCCCTGCATGAATAAGCGCTGTTTGGCCTTGTTGTAATTTACCAAGTTCAAAAAGCGCACCAAATGCTGTTAGGTACACTTCGCTAATAGCTGCACCTTCTACCATGGTTAAATCATCTGGCAATACCATTAATTGTTTAGCATCTATGGCAACGTACTCGCTGTAAGCCCCGCCTGCGCACAAGCTAAAAATACGTTTATTAAGCCAGCTTTTATCAACATCAAAACCAAGCTCAACCACTGTGCCTGCGCACTCTAAACCTAAAATGGGGCTATCCCCAGTTGGTGCTGGGTATTTACCTTGGCGCTGCATGCAATCAGCGCGATTTACACCTATAGCAGACACTTTTACTAGCACTTCGTGGCTTTTTAAAACCGGTTTATCGGTTTCACTAAATGCAAGGGTGCCACCCTCATGAGAAATATATTTCATTAATGCTCCGTATTTAGCCTTTTAATTAGGGCCTGTTAACCTTTCAGGATTAAAATTTGTTCAATCTAGGGGCCATTTAATCGCGGCGCGAGGTTTGTAACCTAGTGGGCTAAGTAAAAGCCGAGCAAAGCTTCCGCGTCCTGCTCACGCCCCTTACCTACATCCATGTAGGCAACAAAGAGTAAATAGCCTCTAGGCAGAAACCCTTCGGGCAGCGCCTGTTTGGCATTTATGCTACGTTATCGCCTATTTATGGGGAACAACCACACTACATAGGCTCTGCCTTGCCTAATTACCACACAGACGGCTGCAAATTTAACCTCGAAAGATAAACAGGCCCTAGCTAGACATGGGGTTAGTTATTTTTATTTAAACCGCCAGCTTTGTTTATACGGGTATACGTCAGGTAAAAAGCCTGATTTAATTTGTTGTTGGCAAGCTTGCCAAAAATCAGCTAAAAACAGATCGTTATGTTCGCCGTTAAAATAGTTAAATGCCGTTTCGTTTGCGCTAAAAAACACCTTAAACTGACTGGGGAAAATATCGTTTTCTGCTATATCAAAATAACTGTTGGCGCTTAGCTCCTCTAGGTCGTTTTGTGCGCTAGGTACATCTCTAAAGTGGCAATCAGTCAATGGGCAAATTTCATCAAAGTCGTAAAAAACAACGCGCCCCCAACGGGTTACGCCAAAGTTTTTCATTAGCATATCGCCTGGGAATATATTTGCGCCGGCTAAGTCTTTAATCGCTTTACCGTAGTCGGTCATAACCTGTTGTAATGCTTTGTTAGAGCAGTGATTAATGTATAAATTAAGCGGCGTCATTTTTCGCTCAACATACACATGCTTTAAAATAAGCGCCTTACCCGATATGACCATGCTGCTGCCAATTTGTGCCTTCATTTGCTTAAGTAACTCGTCGCTAAAGCGACTGAGGTCGAACGCTAAATACCTAAATTCGTGTGTATCTACTAAGCGCCCTACGCGGTCGGCTTGCTTTACAAAGTTGTACTTGGCTTTTACTTGCGCTTTGGTGGCTGTTTTTGGTGCACTAAATTTATCTTTTATTACTTTATAAACGTAGTCTAGCCCTTCAATGGTAAATACCAGCATAACCATGCCCGGTGTACCTGGGGCTGTCACGTATTTAAAATTAGTAGGGCTATTTTTAGTGGTATCAACTTTGTAACGATAAAACTCTGTTTTAGCGTGCTTAATAAAGCCAATGGCGTTAAATAACTCAAAGCGTTTTTTATGAGGCATCAGCACGCTTAAGTAATCTACATAGCGCGCGGGTTGGTCGGTATCAACCATAAAATAGGTACGAGCAAAACCAAACAGTAAACTTAACTGATCGGCGCCCATCATTACGGCATCAAGCTTTAACCCTTTATTAGTATTTAATATGGCGATAGCAAAAGGCATATTATCGCCATTTTTAGCGATACAGCGCCCTATTAAGTAACAGGCTTTATTTCTAAAAAATAATGAATTTGCGTATTCTATAAACCCGTCGTTTAAATTTATAAGCTCATACACTTGTTTGCATTGCTGCTTTGCACCGGCCATTAACGTTGTTTGCAATGCCTGTAAATCGGCGTCTAAATGACTAAAAGGTACTCTAAAAGCTTGGCGGGTAATGAGCGTTTTGACAGCGTGGTTAAACCCATCTTTAAACGATATTCTCCTTACTAAATTTTCATACGAACGCGGCTCGCTTCTGTATTTTGCTTTTAATACAAACAAATGTACGGTTCGAATTTTTTTATCGTCCCAAATTGCACCAAAGGTAGAATTAAAAAAGGTATGCGCTATGGGTTTGTTTTCATGATTTTGCACCATATCGCCGTATATATTTTTAGCTAGCTGCCAAGTTTGCGGACAACTCAGTTCAGAGTAAGCAATAACTCTCACAGCTTCACTGACATTTTTTACTTCCCGTTCGTACACTTGTAAGCGTTCGCGCATGGCAGTTTGCACATCGTGATATTTTTGTTGTTCAAACCGGCTTTGCGCACCTAGCGTAATATTTAAAAACTGCGCAAACATTGCTTCAAAGCCTGCAAAAACAGCGCGGGCCAACTTAGTAGCAATAACTTGCTGTAGCGCATTATTGGTTTGATTAGTTAACGATTTTGACATGGTTACAACACTTTTATTTTTACCACTTATAGCGGTTATTTTTTATTAATTGTTTACACCTTAGCAAGCAGGCTTTAATTTAGGTAATTAATAAAGCATATAAATAAAATTGATCATATGAATATACGTAACGTCGATCTCAACTTATTAGTGTACTTAAATGTGCTCATTGATGAAAAAAGTGTTTCAAAAGCGGCTAACAAACTCGCACTAACACAACCTGCCATGAGTAACGCACTTAAACGATTACGTGATTTATTTGACGACCCGCTACTTGTACGCGCCGCAGGCTCTATGACCCCCACCAGCAAAGCACTTAGCTTAAAGCCTGAAATAGAGTCTCTTTTAAAAATGGCAGAGGCGATTACTCAGCCCAGTGAGCAATTTAACCCAGCAACGGCAGAGGTGACTTTTAGAATAATGGCAAACGACTACATGGAGTCGACCTTAATTGCCCCCTTTATTACTGAGCAGTTAACTAAAAACCCGGGGGTTAATTTTGATGTACTGAGTCCAAGCGATGTAAACCTGCAAGATATGGAAAAAGGCACTATTGATTTAGCTATAAACCGTTTTAACGGCTTGCCTCGCTCGTTTCATCAAGCCAGTGTTTGGCGCGATAATTACTGCTGTTTAACCCACCCTAAAAATACCTTTTTACAGCATTCAAGCCTTGATGATTACCTACTAAAAGAACATATTTGGGTAAACCGTGCAGGCTGGGGGCCAGAAGCTGCCGTTACCAATAAGTCTGGCAAGCAAAAGCTAGGCTGGGTAGATGAAGCACTTTGGCAGCTAGAACAAACACGTAAAATACGGGTGTTTACACGCCACTACATGATTGCAAGTTTGCTATGCCAATCAGAGCAACTTATTGCTACTTTACCGCGCAGGCAGGCTAAATTATTAACCACACATACCGATTTAGTCATTAGCCCAGTACCGTTTCAAATAGTCCCTATTGAGGTAAAAATGATATGGAGCCCACTACTTCACCATGCTCCCGCACACCAGTGGTTACGCCGTGAGTTGCTTGAGTTTGCTAAAACAATTGCGGATAGGTAGTTAGTAATTTTCTTTAATTTAAAATTCTGATTACAGCTCAAAATGTATTAAAAAAGATTTAAGGAAAATCACTATCAACATTGATTACTCCAATTATTCACTTAAAGAATTACATGAAGCACTAGAAACTATTGATGCAAACAAATACCCGCAAAGATACAAACATCTAATAGAAGAGCTAAACAACCCAAAGAGAGTGGACCCTAAGGTTATAAAGCAATTAGAAATAACAGAGCAAAACTCAAAGAAAGAAACCAAAGCATACGTAACTATTTTACTAGGGTTGTTTTTCATTCTATGGAGCTACTTTACTTATAATGATGGCGTTATACATAATAAAGGAGGGGAACGGGTAATTGCTTCTATCGAATCGAGCCCTAAAAAATTCTATTTTTTTATTTTTGGTGCAATAGGCTTAGGGTGTATAACCGTCGCGCACGGTATAGAAACGATAGTAAAACAAAAAAAAGCGCTCAAAAATAACAATTATGAAAAATAAAAAAGAATATCCTTACCTATGCGAAAGCCGCCTTAGCTATATTTATAGATGTATAAAATGTGGCGCATTTATTAAAAAAGGAATGCACGTTTGCTATCGGTGTGAACATGTTTTTTCTAAAGAAGATGTTGATATTATGATCAAACAGTATCGTAAAAATTATAAGAAAAACTGGCATCATAAACTTTATTTTGTCGTTTTTATCACAACTATTATATGCGCATTGCTCTTTTAAAAATAAAAAAGCGCCAGGGTATTCAACTTTGGGAAAATACCATGGCGCTTTTGAAATCGTAGAAATAGGAGTGAACCCTACCCTTTATATTTAGCAACCTTGATGCCAACCCACCACAAAAATAAAAAACTTTAAAATCAAACACCTAATCAAATTATGCTTTTAATTATTATTTAGTGTGTCCCAGTTTTGTGCATTTTTATAGGTTTTTGCACCACTTTAAATAAGCATGCTAAGTGGTTTTTGGTTAGCTGTCATTTACTATTGATAAAATCAATATCAGTTATTGAAAACAACAATTTCATTAATAATACACTTAGCGCTAAAGTGAAGTTAAGCCAACAAACTAAGAGTAATGATTATGACAACATCAAGCTTCACACAACAAGACGGGTTATTTATTGATGCTAATTTACATCAGTTTATTACCCAACAGTTATGCACTAAAACCAATGCAGCTGAGACATACCAAGCACTTGCTACCTTGGTTGATGAGTTTGGTTGTAAGTGCCGTAAAACAAAGCACCAACCCGATGACATTTTAGAAGTAGATACGCTACTGCATGCGTACCAGCGTAAAAACCACCCGCTTTGCCATGTAGATGCACAAACAACCGAGGCAGTACTTGATGAATACTGCTGCCAAGTACCGGCTATTATTGTAGTTGCATTAATGGATACGCTTAGCGGTACTCAGTGCGATGAACCTAATGCACACGATATTTACCACCGCGCTGCACAGCTTACTAATCGCCCATGTGTACACAAGGCAAAAACAGCCACAGCGGCCTAATAATGGAGTTGCTTAAAAATACTCGATAACCTTTTGTGCAAAGTCACTGCAGCTTAGGGTTGTCGAGTTATTAATATTTTGCGTTAAATCAAAGGTTACATTACCGCTTTTGAGTGCTTGTTCGAGCGCTTGTTCAATCAGCGTTGCCGCCTCATCCCAGCCCATAAACTTAAGCATTAAAACGGCACTTAAAATACTGCTACTTGGGTTTGCTTTGTTTTGCCCTGCTATTCTCTCAAACGTGCCATGGGTTGGCTCAAAAAATGCCACATCGTTATTTAAATTAGCAGCCGGCATAATGCCCACTCCGCCAACTTGTGCGCTGAGCATATCAGCTAAAAAGTCGCCATTTTGGTTTGTGGTTGCTACCACATCAAATTGCTCTGGGTTCATTAAACATTGTTGCAGCATGTTATCGGCTATCACTTCTTTAATAATTAAAGGCGATTTATTAGCGCGTGCTATTTCAAGCCAGCGCCCGTTTTCGTGTGGGGTAGCGTTAAACTCATTTTGGGCTAAGGCAAACCCCCAACGTTTAAAGGCACCATCGGTAAATTTAAGTACATTCCCTTTATGCACAAGCGTTAACGATTCGCTGTTATTTTTAAGGGCGTAATTAATTGCATAGCGTACTAGGCGCTCGGAGCCTTCTTTAGATATATTTTTTATACCTATGCCACACTCTTGAGAAAACCTTAGGCGCGTTACTCCCATTTCTTCACATAAAAAGTCGAGCATTTTCTCGCTCTCTACGCTGCCAGCTTGCCACTCTATTCCTGAATATACATCTTCGCTGCTATCACGCAGCACTGTTATGTTAGTTAAAAATGGATTTTTTAATGGCGATGGCAACGCACTTAGCCCTTTAACAGTGCGCATATTTACAAATAAATCCATCTCGTGCCTTAGCGCCACATTTAATGAGCGAAAACCGCCGCCAAGAGGTGTAGTTAGCGGCCCTTTAATTGCTATTTTACACGCACGTACTGCGTTAATCGTCTCCTCTGGGAACCAATCGCCATCATATAACTTTGCTGCTTGCTCGCCGTTATATACTTGCATCCAGTGAATTTTTCGCTCCTTTGCATAACAGTGTGTAATGGCATTATTCACCACATGCTGCATGGCCGGTGTGACCTCTTGCCCAACCCCGTCACCATTAATATAAGCAATAATAGGATTTACAGGCACATGCCATTGGCCTTTGGCATCAATAGTAATATTTTGTCCGTGCTCAGGAATTTTAATATGCTGATAAGCCATGGTTAATACCTATACTAAAAATAGTGTTACCTAATTAAATCATGCTTGATTGAGCATGTATGCAATTTGCTTTTTATAATTGATATTAGTTAAAAAAATAACGAATAACATGTGCTTAATTACGTAAATAGTGGGTCTAGTATCAAGCGCGTATTTAGGAGGTATAAATGAAATTATTTTGGCTGTTATTGCTATTAATGTGCTCTTTAAAAGCCTCAGCTGTTGATGTGGTTATTCATAATTTAGACGCACTGACTACTAAGGGTCAAAAAACGGTAGTTACTTGGGTAAATCAAAGCCTTAAAAAAACACAAAATACCTTAGGCCCATTACAACAAAGCACCCTCCCTATTTATTTAAAGCCACAATATTTTGCTTTTGAACCCGTGCCATGGGCTAGCATAAAACGAAATAATCCCGATGGATTAGAGCTGCATATTGACCGCTACGCAAGTTTAAATGCATTTACAAAAGATTGGACGCTTTACCATGAGCTTTCACATTTATATTTGCCACTACTGCCTTACTCTGGCTTTTGGTTAAGCGAGGGGTTTGCCAGTTACATGCAAAACGTAATAATGCGCAACAGCGGTGTCATTAGCCAAGCGCAATTTGTTCAGCGCCTAAACGCAGGGTTTGATCGAGCACGCTTACAAACTAAAACAAAGCAACAGCCACTTAATAAACTTTCAAGTGATATGTGGAAGCAACGTGCACAACAGCGGGTTTATTGGACAGGAGCTGCATTTTTTGTAGAAGCCGATCTAGCCCTTCACAAACAAGGTAAAAGCGTTGCCGCTATAATAAAGCAATACCAACTATGCTGCAGAGCTGCGCGCACAAGTGCTAAAACGCTCATAAAAGAGCTAGATAAGCTCTCACGCAGTAGTATTTTTACTACCTTGTACGCGCAATATAATACGCGCACTGACTTTCCTGTTATTACTAAAACGCAGTTAAATACACTTTAAGTACTTTTAATAAGTGCGCAATACTCATCATATGCTTTTACATTGTAATTAGTAGAGTAAGCATTCATAAAACCATGTAAAAACGGTGTTTTGTTACACGTAACTTGGCTTTTACTGGCTAAAGCACTTATCACTTCATCTACATTAAAATGCATTTCGGTATGTGGAAAAATAAACGTACAAGGTACTTTTGCCGCAATATCTAAATGATTTCTAATTTGTGAAGGGTAAAAGCCAATGAGCTTTTTTAGGTGTGGATTGCCTGTTAATAACTGTGCGCGCCACGCGGCACTTGCGCCTGCACTAAACCCTATACAGGCTGTTGGCTCTGTAAGGTTATTAAATACATTTAAGAGCTTAGCTACATAATTGTCATGGCCACAGGAATTTATAAATTTATTATAATAATACTTTTCACTATCAAGGGGTTGCAGTTCTCCTTTGTAGGGGTCTATAACCTCTGTATTGCCTTGCATAATATCTAACAACCTCACTAAAGGTGCTGTTACACCATAAATATCGCTGACTATTATGTAATTCATACTTACCTTTTTAAGGTTAAAATCCATGCGTTTAAGCAGTTGATAAAATTAAGTATAAATAATTTTTAAATAAATAGCTTGCACACATTTTTTATTTAGGTTACCTTTCTTCTCTGGTTTTAAAAACCACCGCGGTTAACCTTTTTACCCTGATCCAGTAAGCCCCGCAAAACGTATATTTTAAAGCTAAGTTATTGTACGGCGAGAACCCCTATTAATACCTTGATGATTTTTTTAATATCATCGCAAAAGTGTCATAAAGATCGTCAACACTGTAATGAAGCTAAACACAACATCGTTAATTTATTAACTGCATTTGGCTATAAAAATAGCGCAGAGTAAATAACAAGAATAAAGTGAGTTTTATTATGTCTTATAAATACAATGGATCTATGATCCAAATTGCCCATCCGGTGCAATCAATTTCTGTAAACAAACAACGTGTTATTTTTAGTGATACACAAGGTTTGAAAAACGCAATGTTTCAAAAAGCAAGCGAAGCGCGCGAATTTGTAAAATGGTTAAAAGCCAACTAATCATTGCGAGCAATTAACTGCTTAAGCAGTTAATGTTAATAAAATGTGCCAGCTTTGTAGCTGGCATTTTACTTTGTTGCACTTAATTGACTACAATAGCGATACTTTCATTGTTTTAGGTAGTTGTAGTAATGCTCCGTGCATTTTTGTGTATCACCTTATATTTAAGCATTTCTTCAGTCAGTTACGCCAATACGATTAACTGGCTAACACACGACTTTGCGCCCTATTACATTTTAAATGGAAAATACCAACACCAGGGGCGTGATGAAAGCGTTATAACCTTACTCGAGCAACAACTTGAGCACATCACGTTTAATCGCCTTGTTATCCCCTCTGGCAAAGTTACGCAAGAACTGGCCAACAAATCGGCCACACATTGTGCCCTATCACTTTATAAAAATGCATTTAGAGAAAAGTTTATTCACTTTAGCGAGCAAAGCTCAACCACGGGCCTTTCACCTTCCATTGCTATGCATAAAGGTTTAGCGCATTCACTAGAAGTGCCTAACTCAGAGCCGGTGTCGTTGCAGGATTTACTAGCAGAAAAAAAACTCACGTTAGGTGTATCTATGAACCGCTCATACGGCGAGCAACTCGACAGTGTAATAAATAACACCCCCGATGTTGATATTGTTATTCGGCCAACGCGCAATAGTTTAGCCAGCCTTACCTATATGCTTAATTTAAAGCGCTTAGATATTTTATTAGGTTACCCAAGTGAGCACCATTACTTAGCTAAATCTATGTACTTTGAAGAAAACCTAACTCAGCGAGCGATTGTTGAAGCGCCACCGTTAAGTTATGGCTATATTGGCTGCACTAAAAATGAGCAAGGAGCTAAAAATATTCAACTATTAGATGAGCAATTAAAAAAAATTAAGCAAACCGAGCAATACCATCAAGTAATGTTACGCTGGTTACCCCCACATTTAAAACCCTTGTTAGAATCAAGAATTCACGCTACAAAAAATAAAAACGCCACTAAATAAAGTGGCGTTTTTATTTAATCTACGCTTTATTATTTACGCACACCTTCAATAGACAGCCCAATATCAACATGGGTAGACGCTGGGCCTAAATTATAATCAATGCCGTAATCGGTGAGTTTTAAACTGGTTTCGCCCTCAAAACCAGCACGGTAGCCACCCCAAGGGTCTTGCCCTTCACCTACTTTATCCATTTCAAACGTAATGCGTTTAGTTACGCCATGTAAAGTAAAGTCGCCCGTTACAGTGGCTGTATCATCATCGGTAAATTTCACATTGGTGCTTTTAAATGTTGCTGTTGGGTATTTATCTACATTTAAAAAGTCTTTACCGCGTAAGTGTTTATCACGCTCAGCATGGTTAGAGTCTAAACTTGCAGTATCTATATTTACTAAAATATTAGACCCTGTTTGCGTTTTAGCGTCGTAACTAAAGCTGCCATCAAAACGGTTAAATCGCCCGTGTAGCCAGCTGTAGCCTAAATGCTTAATTTTAAAGGTAACAAATGCATGCGCCCCTTGCGTATCAATTACATAATCTGCTGCATTTGCAGTGGCCGATAACATCATTACACCCGATAGAGCTGCACTTACTAGTCGTTTTTTCATGTTAGTATTCCTTTGGTTTGATCATTCTTGTTAAGGTTTTATCTTTATCAATAAAGTGGTGCTTTAATGCCCCCAGTGCATGCAAAACAGCCAAGCCAATTAATGTACACGCACCGTAGTAATGAATTTTTCCGGCAATATCGGCTTGTCCATCAAAGTTATAATCCAGAGCTGGTACATTAAATATCGAAAAAACGGCGATTGCTCTGCCATCGGCGGTAGAAATCAAATAACCCGCCACTACAATGACTGCTAAAATTAGGTACATAACAATATGCGCGGTATTTGCAATGTGGTTTACTGTTTTATTTTGACTAAGGGGGCGAGGTTTGGGGCTGAATACGCGCCACAAAATTCTAAAAATAAGCACTGCGGCGAGCGTTATACCTATACTTTTATGTAAATCCAATGAGCCTTTATACCAGCTATCGTAATAGGTTAGCTCAACCATGTATAAGCCCAAGCCAAATAAACCAAACACGGTCAAAGCCATCAACCAGTGTAAAATAATGGCAATAAGGCCATAAGATGTGGGCGTATTTTTAAACATGTGGGTTCCTCTAAATTCAATAATTTAAGAATATAGAGGGTGAAGAAAAACTAAAATAGCGTATACAAACAGCATCTGTGCATATACGCACATACAACTTGAGCTACAGGTTTTTGCTAGTTAGCTATTAGGCGTGTCGGTAAGGTTTATGTAAATTAAGCTATCAGGTGAGACTTGCAAACAGCTAATTAAGCCTTCTTTTATAAGCTCAAGCATAGCAATAAAGCTAACCACTACACCGCTTCGCCCTTCACTAAGGGTGAATAAATCGTTAAACGGCAGCGCTTTTTTTGCGTTACTCAGCTGGGCTAAAATTTGGCTCATCCGCTCACGGGTAGAGAGGATTTCTGCTGTCACTTGGTGATGCTCAAATGTTTTGGCGCGCGCCATCACGTCGCTCAGTGCTAACATTAAATCTTTTAACTCAAGCTCTGGCAGGTTTTGAGCGGTATTTTCAATAACCGGCATAGTTGCATGTGCTACGAAAATATCACGGCCTACACGGGGGATGGCATCTATATTTTCGGCTGCTTTTTTAAACTGCTCGTACTCTTGTAAACGCTTGATCAGTTCTGCGCGGGGGTCTTCCTCTTCTTCGAGCTCCTCGTGCACAGGCAATAACAGACGCGATTTTATTTGTGCCAATAACGCTGCCATTACTAAGTACTCACCGGCAAGCTCTAACTGAAACTCACTCATCATTTCTACATAACTGACATATTGCTCAGTAATGCTAAAAATAGAGAGTTCGAGCACATCTAACTTGTGCTTTTTTATTAAATACAGCAGTAAATCAAGCGGTCCTTCAAAGGTTTCCAAAATAATTTCAAGTGCATCGGGCGGAATGTATAAATCTTCAGGTTTATCTACAACGGCTTTGCCATGCAAAAAAGCCAGTGGCAGCTTTTGCTGCACTGGCTCACTTTGAGTCTTTTTTTCGCCCTGTGTTGAATCACTCACCAAGGTTACTCAAACGGGCTGGTATCGCCACACCCTACACGTAAAATGTGAATATCGTCTTCTGATAGGTCAATAACCGTGGTTGCTTGCTCTGCAAGGTGTCCGCCGTCAATAATTAAATCTACGTGTTTATCTAAACGCGCTAAAATTTCATCTGGATCTGATTCTGTAAACTCTTCTCCAGGTAAAATTAACGAACACGACATTAACGGCTCCCCAAGCTCTGCAAGTAATGCACATGCAATTGGATGCTCTATAACGCGCATACCAATGGTTTTTTTCTTATCGTTTAATAACCGCTTTGGCACCTCTTTTGTGCCTTTAAAAATAAAGGTGTATGGCCCTGGCGTATTATTTTTAATAAGCCTAAACATTAGGTTATCTACACGGGCATAAGTTGCCAGCTCAGATAAATCACGGCATACCAGCGTAAAGTTATGGTGTTTTTCTATTCCACGAATACGCTCAATGCGCTCTTTTGCTTGCTTATTACCGAGGTTACACCCTATCGCGTAGCCCGAATCTGTTGGGTATACAACAACCCCGCCCTGTTTAATAATATCAACCGCTTGGCTAATAAGTCGTGGCTGTGGGTTTGCTGGGTGAATATGAATTAATTGACTCATGATAATGCTCCTTCTTGCCCTTCCCACACTTGCCAAACCCCTTGGCAGTCTTTGGGTAAGTATAAGTTTTTACCTAGCTCTAAATAACTAGTTGGAAAATGAAAGTCAGAACCTTGCGAGCACAGTAAACCGTACTCTTGGCTCAATTGCCCTAAAAATTGGCGTTCAGTAGGCGCTTGTTGCGGCTGCGCAACTTCCATGGCATCGCCCCCGTCACTTTTGTATTGCACAAGTAACTTACGTAACCATTTATTAGACATTTGATAACGCCCTGGGTGTGCAAGTACCGCAACCCCGCCTGCAGCATGAATGGCGCTAATGGCTGTTTGCATATCACACCAATTGCTTGGAACATAACCTGTTTTGCTGCGCCCTAAGTATTTTTTAAATACCCCAGGAAAATTTTTAGCAACGCCTCTTTCAATCAATGCACGCGCAAAATGGGCACGGGTAATTTGGGCGTTTTCTGCCAGCGCCTTGGCTTGCTCGTAAATGCCATCAAAACCGTTTTTTGCCAGCCTTTTGCCAATTTCAATGGCGCGTTCATCACGCTTTTGCTGCTGCGCCGATAACAATGATGTAAGGGCATTGTTGTTTATATCAATATTTAGCCCAACAATATGTATTTCAAAGCTTTCCCACTTGGTAGAAATTTCTACGCCAGATATAAGCTTAAGCGGTAAGTTTTCTGTTTCGATAAACGCTTTTGCCGGCGTAATAGCAGCCACAGTGTCGTGATCGGTTATTGCAAACACATCAATGTTTTTTTCTACGGCGCGGTTTAATAATTGCTCAACTGTTAAATGTCCGTCTGAATGCGTTGTATGGCTGTGTAAATCGTATTTTATCAAAAGAAAACTGCTTAAATTTAAGGGTAATAGATGTTTATATAAGTATAACAACTTTTTTGACTAAATTGTTTTAAATAAACACTTGACACAAAAGCGCTAAATACGTTTTACTGTAGCCACTTTAAGACACATTAAGAATTAATAAAAATGATCAATTCAATTCAACACACTATTTGGTGGTGGCACTCATAATTTTTGGGTGATGAATTGTCGTGTCTAGCAAATATTCAAAACCCGCAACTATGCGGGTTTTTTTATAACTAAATTTTACGTATTTAATTTTTTATTTTGAGGCAAAAAAACATGAATAACGGTCTTACTCTTACACATCGTTGGTGGTGGCGCCTGATATAGCGGGACGGTAATGATCTGTTTGTAATTTAGATATCGTTATTCAAACCCCGCATTGCAAAAGCATTGCGGGGTTTTATTTTTTGAGGGAATGAGGTTTGATTTTTAGTCATATAACTACCACACCAGGCGAAGTTACTAGCATAACGCAAGTGCGCGACTACATTAGTAGCCCACTTGCACTTTATGCAGCACTTGATAAGCCTAATTCGCTACTGCTTGAATCAGCCGAAATTGATTCTAAAGACAGTGTCAAAAGCTTAATTTTAGTTGACTGCGCGCTGCGCATTGTTTGCCAAGGTAAAACCGTCACGGTAAGCGCACAATCTAATAACGGTAAACAGTTACTGCCGTATTTAAGAGCCAATGTACAAAGCTGCGATGCAACCTTAACCGACACAAGCCTTACTCTTGTTTATAAAGGCGGCTCTAATGACATTGACGAGGCAAGTAAACTGGTTGCCGATAATGCATTTAGCGCACTACGCACCTGTATAAACAGTATCAAAAGCACCACCGAAAACCCGTTTTCGGTATTTTTAGGCGGTGTATTTGCCTACGACATGGTGGCTAATTTTGAGCAGCTAAGCGACGTACCCGATGGCGAAAACACCTGCCCAGACTACGTATTTTACTTAGCCGAAACCTTAGTGGTTATCGACCATCAAAAACAAACCACCGAGCTTATTGGTAATGTGTTTAATGGCCCAGACGTACACGCTAATTGTTTTGAGGTAGGTAAAGAACTAGAACGATTAAATGCCCTATGCGATAAAGCAGAAGAGTTTAGTGCGCCTATGCAAACAGGCACCTGCGATGTAAGTGTTGATATAAGCGATGAAACTTACTGCGAGCAAGTGGTTAAGCTTAAAAAGAACATCGTTGATGGTGATATTTTTCAGGTTGTGCCTTCGCGTACGTTTTCACTGCCCTGCCCTGATTCGTTGCACGCATATAGCCAGCTTAAAAAGCAAAACCCAAGCCCTTATATGTTTTATATGCGCGATGAAGAATTTGCTTTATTTGGCGCCTCACCTGAGTCTGCGCTTAAATACGAAGTACAAAGCAAACAAGTTGAAGTTTACCCTATTGCCGGTACTCGCCCTCGTGGAAAATTTGCCAATGGCACAATCAACCCAGATTTAGACAGCCGTATAGAGCTTGAACTAAGAAACGATCAAAAAGAGCGTGCAGAGCATTTAATGCTGGTTGATTTAGCTCGTAACGATGTGGCACGCATTAGTGTAGCCGGCACGCGCCATGCAAAAGAGCTATTAAAAGTAGACCGCTACTCGCAAGTAATGCACTTGGTTTCTCGCGTGGTGGGCACATTAAAGCCTGAGCTTGATGCACTGCACGCTTACCAAGCGTGTATGAACATGGGCACGCTAGTAGGCGCTCCTAAAGTACGTGCCGCCGAACTTGTACGCCAAACCGAAGGCAAACGCCGTGGCAGCTACGGTGGCGCAGTAGGCTATTTAACAGGCGATGGTGCAATGGATAGCTGCATTGTTATTCGCTCAGCATTTGTTAAAAATAATACCGCGTATGTGCAAGCAGGTGCCGGTGTCGTTTACGATTCTGATCCACAAGCCGAAGCTAACGAAACCCGCGCTAAAGCCCAAGCGGTGATCACCGCCATAAAATCGACTTATGAGGCGGTATAAAATGAGCACAGCAAACCCAATGAAAATATACTTTTTAGATAACTTTGATTCGTTTAGCTACAACCTTGTTGATGAACTAACCATGCTGGGCTGTGAGCTTGTGGTATACAGAAATAACATAAGCGCAGAGGTTATTTTTAATAAAATGCGCCAAGAGCCTGGGCAAGTATTATTAGTGCTTTCGCCAGGACCTGGTGCACCCAGTGATGCAGGTTGCTTAATGGAATTAATCGAACTGGCTAAAGGTCACTTCCCCATGCTGGGCATTTGCCTAGGGCAACAAGCACTTACACAAAGTTATGGCGGAGTAATTGGCCACGCTGGCGAAACCGTACATGGTAAGTCATCAATCATTAATTTAAACCCGCATCCGGTGTTTGAAGGAATGGGCAACACCATGCCCGTAGCCCGTTACCATTCATTAATGGCAACCAAGGTACCTGAAAATATTGAGGTAATTGCACAATTTGACGATATTCCTATGGCCATATATCACCACGACGATAAAGCGTTAGGTTATCAATTTCATCCTGAGTCAATACTTACGCCAAATGGTGCAATGCTACTTCAACAAAGTGTTGCGTACTTAACGCGCACCAACTAATAGAGGACATTATGAGTACCCAAGCACAAGAGACCATAAATGTTCAATACGCTATTGAGCAACTTATTCAAGGCAAGTCGTTAAACTATGCCCAATCAAACGCATTATTTAACCAAATAATGCAAGGTAACATGAGCGAAATAGAGCTCACTGCATTGCTAATCAGCCTTAAAATAAAAGGCGAAGTAAGCGATGAAATTGCCGGCGCTGCAGCGTCAATGCGAGAAAACGCCGTTGCCTTTACAACCGCTAGCACGCAACTTGCCGATAGCTGCGGCACCGGGGGCGATGGCTCAAACACGATTAATATTAGTACTACCGCTGCGATTGTTGCAGCTGCCGCGGGTATTAATATGGTAAAACATGGTAATCGCAGTGTATCGAGTAATTCGGGCTCTGCTGATTTATTAAAAGCACTGGGCATTAATATTGATATGAGCCCAGCACAGGCTGCACATTGCCTTGAACAAACCCATTTTACCTTTTTGTTTGCACCGCATTATCACAGTGGTGTACGCCACGCGATGGGCGTACGTACTGCGCTTAAAACACGTACCATTTTTAATATTTTAGGCCCACTTGCTAACCCTGCTGCACCACACGTGCAATTACTGGGTGTTTACGATGAGTCTTTATGTATGCCAATGGCGCAAACACTTAAAACATTAGGCACTAAGCGCGCGATGATAGTGCATGGTTCTGGCACTGACGAAATAGCCCTGCACGGCCCAACTAACGTAGTTGAGCTAAACAATGGCGAAATAACGCAGTACACATTAAACCCAAGCGACTTTGACCTTGCAAACTATTCACTTGAACAACTAGCCGGTGAAGGCCCACAATATAACGCAAATGCTAGCCTTGCTATTTTACAAGGTAAAGGCAGTGATGCGCACAATGCTGCAATCGTGGTCAATGTGGCTGCACTTTTATACCTAAGCGGTAAAGTACAGTCATTAAAAGAAGGCGCACAGCAGGTACAAACATTACTAAGTTCAGGCAAAGCCATGAACACATTAAATGCAATTATTGAGGTAAGTCATGGCTAATGTATTAGACAAAATTGTTGCTGATAAAAAACAAGAGCTAATAGAGCGTAAAGCCGCGCGCCCACTAGAGAGCTTTAAACACCTAGCAGTGCCAACTAGCCGCAGCTTTTATAAAGCGTTAGCAAAGCCGGGTACGCAGTTTATTTTAGAATGCAAAAAAGCATCTCCTTCAAAAGGGCTAATAAGAGAGCCGTTTGATTTAACCGAGATCACCTCTGTTTATAAAAAGTATGCTAGCTGCATGAGCGTACTTACAGATACTAAATACTTTCAAGGTAGTTTTGATTATTTAGAGTTTGTACGTAGCCAAGTAGAGCAACCACTTATTTGTAAAGACTTTTTTATTGATGAGTACCAAGTTTACATGGCACGTATTTATGGCGGCGATGCTATATTACTAATGCTTTCAGTGCTTGATGATGAACAATATAAAGCGCTACATGCAGTTGCCGACTCGCTTAACATGTCGGTATTAACCGAAGTAAGTAACGAAGAAGAAGTGCACCGTGCCCTTGCACTTGATGCGCAAATTATTGGTATTAATAACCGTGACCTTCGCGATTTAAGCACTGATTTAGCAACCACCGAAAAGCTACGTAAACTCATCCCACAAGATAAAGTGGTTATCTCAGAGTCAGGTATTTACACTCATCAAGATGTTAAACGCCTAGCGCCATTATGTGATGGCTTTTTAATTGGCAGTTCTTTAATGGCTGAGCGCGATTTAGAACAAACCTGCAAAAAAGTGATTTTAGGTGATAACAAAGTGTGCGGTTTAACCCGAGCACAAGACGTACAGGCCGCTTACAACAA
The DNA here is from genome assembly GCF_028599265.1 of Pseudoalteromonas sp. Angola-4. NCBI lineage: Bacteria > Pseudomonadati > Pseudomonadota > Gammaproteobacteria > Alteromonadales > Pseudoalteromonadaceae > Pseudoalteromonas > Pseudoalteromonas sp. Angola-4. The sequence continues at coordinate 268,520 of NZ_JAQREK010000002.1, forward strand.
CGGCGCAGTGTACGGTGGACTTATTTTTTACCCTAAGTCGCCTCGTTATGTTGATTTAGATTGTGCGATTGAGCTGAGCCAAAGTGCGCCACTTAAATTTGTCGGTGTTTTTGTTAATGCAAGCCCGCAGCAAGTGGTACAATACGCGCACGAACTAAAACTTGCCGCAGTACAATTACACGGTCAAGAAAGTGACGATTACATTGCCGCATTACGTACACAGTTACCTAAAGGTTGTGAAATTTGGAAAGCACAGGCAATTAAAGATACATTGCCAACCCCAGCTACGGGCGTAGACCGCCATCTTTATGATACCCACAGCGATACACAAGCCGGTGGTACAGGTAAAGCATTTGATTGGGCAGTACTGCGCGACGCAACAACCCCCTTTATGCTAGCGGGTGGCTTAAATCCAGACAATATAAAAGACGCGCTTTCTCAAGGTGCCCTAGGCCTTGATTTAAATTCAGGCGTTGAAGAATCTGCGGGTAAAAAGTGCCCTATCAAATTACAAAATGCTTTTACAAGCATCAGAAATTATTGAGGTTATAATGCAAAATCCAGCTTATTTTGGCGAGTTTGGCGGTATGTTTGTACCTGAGCTACTTGTCCCTGCGCTTAAGCAGTTAGAGAACGAATTTAACAAAGCACAAAAAGACCCTGAATTTCAGGCTGAGTTTACAAAATTATTAAACGAGTATGCCGGTCGCCCTACGCCGCTTACATTAACGCGTAATTTAATTAAAAACCCTAAAGTAAAACTTTACCTAAAACGTGAAGATTTACTGCACGGTGGCGCACACAAAACCAACCAAGTACTTGGTCAAGCGTTGCTAACTAAACGTATGGGTAAAAAAGAAGTTATTGCCGAAACTGGAGCGGGCCAACACGGCGTGGCAACAGCCCTAGCCTGTGCATTACTTGGCTTAAAATGCCGAATTTATATGGGTGCTAAAGACGTTGAGCGCCAACAGCCTAATGTATTTAGAATGAAATTAATGGGCGCAGAAGTTATTCCGGTAACCGCCGGCTCTGGCACATTAAAAGATGCGGTAAACGAAGCGCTACGCGACTGGTCTGCAAACTACCAAGACGCTCACTACTTACTTGGTACCGCTGCGGGTCCTCATCCATTCCCAACAATTGTACGAGAGTATCAAAAAATCATTGGTGAAGAAGCTAAACAACAAGTGTTAAAAGCAGAAGGACGCTTACCGGATGCCGTACTAGCCTGTGTTGGCGGTGGCTCTAATGCCATTGGTATGTTTACTGACTTTATTGACGAGCCAAGTGTAAAACTTATTGGTGTAGAGCCTGCAGGTAAAGGCCTAGATACCCAGGAGCACGGCGCTACAATTTGTAAAGGTACAAAAGGTATATTGCACGGTACCTATACGTACATTATGCAAAATGACGATGGCCAAATTGAAGAGTCATACTCAGTATCTGCCGGCCTTGATTACCCAGCAGTTGGACCACAGCACGCGTTTTTACACGAAACAGGCCGTGCTCAATATGTGGGTATTACCGATACAGAAGCCCTTGACGCGTTCCAAGCACTTGCTAAAAACGAAGGGATTATTCCAGCTCTTGAATCAAGCCATGCCCTTGCTTATGCGCTTAAATACGCCGAAGAGCAAACAGAAGAAAGCATTTTAGTGGTTAACTTAAGTGGCCGTGGCGATAAAGATTTAACCCACGTACACAGCGTTTTATCACAAGGAGGTCAACTATGAGCCAGTTAAATACAGATCGTTACGGTAAAACCTTTGCTGCACTTAATGAGCAAAAACAAGGTGCATTTGTACCATTTGTTACCATTGGCGACCCAGGTAAAGAGCAAAGTATTGCCATCATTAAAAGTTTAATTGATGGCGGCGCGGATGCACTGGAGCTAGGTATTCCGTTTTCAGACCCAATCGCCGATGGCCCCGTTATTCAAGCGGCGAATATTCGTGCTCTCGATGTAAACATTAACACGCAAGATTGCTTTGATATTATTAAAGAAATACGCGATTACAATGCAGATATTCCAATTGGCTTATTATTGTATTCTAACCTTGTGTTTAAACGCGGTTTAGAAACATTTTATAAAGATGCTAAAGCAGCGGGCGTAGACTCTATTTTAGTTGCTGATGTACCACTGCATGAGTCTAAAATGTTTAGAAAAGCAGCCATGGCAAACGGTGTAGACCCAATATTTATTGCCACACCCAATGCCGATGACGATACTCTGCGCCAATGTGCATCTTACGGCCGTGGCTACACGTATTTATTATCGCGTGCGGGTGTTACCGGCACCGATACTAAAGCGCAAATGCCAGCGGGTAACATAGTAACTAAGCTAAAAGAATACCATGCAGCCCCTGCTTTATTAGGCTTTGGTATTTCTACGCCCGATGATGTAAAAGCCGCTCTAAATGCCGGTGCAGCTGGTGCTATTTCAGGCTCAGCCGTTGTTAAAATTATTGAAGCCAACCTTAATGATTTAGACGCGATGACAACGCAGTTAAAAGCGTTTGTAGCTGATATGAAAGCGGCCACCGCACTGTAAAAGCTTAAAATTTACGCATTAAAAAAGGGCATTTTAAATGCCCTTTTTTATTAAGCTCTACACTTAGTGAGCTTGATGCTTACCTTCTAAAATTTCTTCAATAAATTTTGCATTAAATGCTTCTAAATCTGCAGGGCTGCGGCTTGTTACTAAACCTTGGTCTACACTCACCTCTTCATCAACCCAGTTTGCACCAGCATTGATTAAATCACTTTTAATGCTTGGGAATGATGTAACGGTACGGTCGCGTAATTTATTAATTTCGGCAAGTAGCCAAGGAGCATGGCAAATAGCTGCAACGGGTTTGTTTTTCTCAGCGCCAAAAAAACCGTCTATAAACGCTTTTGCGTGCTTATCTTGGCGTAACGTATCTGGGTTAAATAAGCCACCTGGCAGCATGAGCGCATCGTAATCCCTGGCACTGGCATTTGTAACAAGTTTATCTACGCTTACTTTGTCGCCCCATTTATCTTCATCCCAGCCGGTGATTTCACCCTCTTTTACCGACACAATATCGATATCGGCGCCAGCATTAAGTAAAGCATCACGTGGAGATAATAGCTCACTTTGCTCAAAGCCATCGGTGGCTAAAATAGCAATTTTTTTGCCTTGTAAACGAGTGCTTGTTTGTAATGTAGACATATAGATCTCCTTATTGCGTTTAATAAATTGTTTCAATCACCCTATTAAAAGCATAACCGATGCCAATTTTAACCTATTGAAAATAATGGATAATATAAATTAAAGCTGTCAAAGCTATGTAAATCATTTAGAGGGTTTGAACAATCTACATAGCTTAATTTAAAGTGCGTATTAAAAACCAGCACACAAGCTTTGCTTACAAGATGAAGTAGTAAGGCATTAACTAAAAACTGGGTATTTATTTTGTAGACGCACCCTATTAGCGGGGTGCGCCGAACTATAATTTTATGATTAATAGCGCTAACTAAACCTAAAAAGGTAACCGGGCTATTAGCAAGTATTGGTTGCAGGAACTAGTCGCTGGTACTGATCACTGGTACCGGTCAATGCAAGTTGCTATTTAAAGGAGATCTTTTAATGCTTTGGCTGGTTTAAATACGGGTTTGTTAGCGCCTTCTATTTCAATGCTTTCGCCTGTTTGTGGGTTACGGCCAGTGCGCGCTGGGTAGTAGCTTAAAGCGAATGTACCAAATCCATTAATTTGCACTTGGTCGCCTTCAGATAACGATTTAGTAATTACCTTTTGTAAGCTAGTAAGGGCTGCTTGTGTGTCTTTTTTTGTTAGTTCACTGCGTTTGGCTATTTGGGCAACAAGTTGTGCTTTGTTCATTGTAGGCTCCTAAATGCACACTTAATCAGTGTTGGTTAAGTGTGGGAATATGATGATGGATAATTAAAGCCACGCAGGCTAAGGCTTACAGGGCAACAAGTCAACCTTGTAGTTGCCTAGTGTTATGTGGTAAAAACTTCCCTGACTTCTTTTTGTATAATTTAGGTAGTATATGCACGCATTGATTGAATACATCCCGCTAATATTATTTTTTGCGGTATTTAAATTAGTTGATATTTACTGGGCAACAGGCCTTTTAATGGTCACTACGCTTATTCAAGTTGCGTATAGCTACTTTAAGCACGGCCATGTACCTGCCCGCCAATGGCTATTTTTTGCTATTGCAGCGGTGTTTGGCACATTAACCTTAGTACTCCACGATGAGCAGTATATAAAATGGAAAGCCACGTTAATTTACGCCGGCCTAAGCCTTACCTTATTAATTAGCCGCTACGTGCTGAATAAAAATCTTGTTAAAAAAGCCCTTAGCTCAATCCTCGAAAACGCCAACGACTCTAAACAGGCGATTGAAGTACCTGAGCCGGTGTGGAATAAGCTTAACTTAATGTGGGTTGCCATTACCGCAGGTATTGCAGTGCTGAATATTTACATTGCGTATAATTTCTCACTCGATTTTTGGGTTAACTTTAAAGTGTTTGGTTTAATGGCCATTACCTTTGTGAGTATTTTAATCACTATTTTTGCTTTGTATAAGTACTTCCCAGATGAAGAAGAACCCGCAAAGTAAAACACCTTCGTCATAAAAATGTCGTCTTTGCTTGATAGCGTGTAAAAAAAATCAATCAGAGACGACCTTGAACGCCAATCAATACCGCTGGTTTGAATTTACCCTAATATTTGTTTTATTGCCTTTAATAGGCTTTACCCTTCGTAGTTACCTAGCTAACTGGCTAATACCCGCACTGATTGTTTTAATGAGTGTGTGCTGCATGTTATTACTGAACGACCCTCACTTTAAGCGTTTTAGACTCACAAGCCTGGGGCAGTTTTCTGCGGTAAAGCGCCGTTTATTTAGTTTCTTTTTTTTAGGAGCGCTTTTTTCAGGCGTGTTTTACGGCATTATTCACCAAGAAAATTGGTTTAGTATGCCGCTGCACTCATTTTATAACTGGTTACTTTTACTGCTTCTATACCCGCTGCTGTCGGTATTACCACAAGAACTAATTTTCAGAACCTACTTTTTTCATCGTTATAAACGCATTATGCCCAAAAAAAGAGTGCGTATAGTGGTAAGCGCAACGGTGTTTGCCCTTGCCCATATTGTATATGCCAATTGGGTGGCTGTAGGCTTAGCATTTTTAGGCGGGTTATTATTTTCGTTTACCTACGCGCAAAGCCGCTCAACCATAGTGTGTGTAATTGAGCATAGTTTATGGGGATTGTGGATGTTTACACTGGGGATAGGCAGTTCATTAGACTCAGGAGCTATCAGCTAACAAGCTAACAAGCTAACAAGCTAAGCCGCTATTTTAAAAACAAAAAAGCCGCGTTAATACGCGGCTTTTAGCAACTTTTTTATAGCCTAAAATCCAAATAACTTAAAGGCAAAAAACTTAGTCGCTACTGTGTTTATAAATATGGCTAATAAAATAACCGGAATAAACGTAGAAAGCGAAAAGTTAACGTATTTCTCCATAAAGCTACCGGCGTAATTTGGTGAGCCTTGGCTTAACTCATCTGTTAGGCGCGCTTTTTTCCAGCGGTACATAACAAATAAACACACCATTAAACCATTCAGTGGCAATATAGTGTCGTAAAATACATCATAAACAATATCAAAAAAGCTTTTATTACCGCTGCCGTAACTAGTAAACGACGTTAAGCTATCAACCATACCAAAAGACATAGTACACAATATAGTTAATACACCGGTGGCTAGCGTTAAAATACCTAAAGCTTTTTTACGGCTGATCCCTTTGCGGTCGCTAAGGGTCGCTGTAGGTACTTCTACAATTGATACAAGCGAAGTAATCGCTGCAAAAAACACTAATAAAAAGAACGAAAACGCCACTGCAGACGCACCAAAATAACCAATGTCATTTTGTAGTGCTAATAAAATTTTAGGTAAGTATACAAATATCATCGATACAGACGAGTCAGAAAGTGCGGCTGGGTCGGTATTAGGATCAAAACTAAATATTGCCGGTAACACCATTAAACCGGCAACAAATGCCACTAATGAGTCGGTAATAGCCACCATTTTAGCACTGCCAACAATGTCATCTTTTTTAGATATGTAAGAGGCGTACGTCATTAAAATACCCATACCTAGCGATAGTGAGAAAAACGCTTGGCTTAGTGCACCATTAAGCACGCTGGCGCTCATTTTAGAAAAATCAGGAATAACATAATATTTAACACCAGCCATGGCGTTATCAAGCGTTAATACATACGCTACAAGGGCAAGCAACATAACAAATAAAGCCGGCATTAAAAACTTAGCGGCTTTTTCTATGCCTTGTTTAACCCCACCCAATAAAATAAGGTTAACAATAATAACCACCACAGCCATGTAGCCAAAAACAGTGTAGCTATTTATAAAGCTGCCAAAATGGCTCGGATCTGCCAATGCATCTAAATTACCCATGGCGGTTTGGCTTAAGTAACCAAAAATCCACACGGTAATAACCATGTAAAATACGGCAATCATAAACGGCGTTAATACAGCCAAAAAGCCTGCAAACTTCCATTTTTTGTCGTTATTTGCCAGCGCTTTGTACGAACCAAGTGGATCTTTTTGCGCGTTACGACCCATGGCCATTTCAGCCATCATTACTGGTAAACAAATAAAAGCAACAAACAAAGCGTATACAAGTAAAAATGCACCACCACCATTTTTAGTTGCCGACACAGGAAAACCTACTAAGTTGCCAATACCCACTGCCGAACCTGCTGCAGCCAGTATAAAGCCAAGACGGGAGCTAAAATGCTCTCTATTATTGCTCATGTATTAACCTTGTTATTTTTAAGTTATTCAAGCGACTCTACCAGTGTTGTGCCGCGCTTTTCAAGCAATTACACACTAAAAATAATTAATAACTGTAAACCTAGCTTTAACGGTAATTTGTTCACCAACTATCAACGTTGTGCTAGTATTTGCGTTATTAAACTTAACATTTTTTTGAGAATTACTATGTTGTACATGATTTATTCAACCGACGTTGAAAACAGCTTACCGCTTAGAAAAGAAGTCCGTCCCGCCCACTTAGCACGTTTAAGCGAACTCGACTCTCAAAACCGTTTATTTGTTGCCGGCCCACTGCCTGCAATCGACAGTGAAGACCCGCAAGATGCTGGATTTACAGGCTCATTAGTCATTGCCGAATTTGATTCACTTGAAAAAGCACGTGAATGGGCAGCCTCTGATCCATACGTTGCAGCCGGCGTTTACGCAAACACCGTTGTAAAACCATATAAAAAAGTATTACCAGCGTAACGAACACCCTGAATTTAAAACGTTATTTAATTCAGGGTTGGTTCACTGCTAATTAATTAAGCTGGCGAACGTAAAAGCGCATATTGGACGTTTTTACTTGAGTTTTAGTAGCTTAGTTAATTAGAATAGCTGGGTTTGATCTAGGAGTTCCCGTCATGCGTGTATTATTAACCCTTGGTTTAATTGCCTGTATTAGCGTCAGTGGCGCCGTACACGCAAGTTCGACTGTTACCAAAGCAGTTAAAAAAACTGAGATCAGCAAAAAGAAAGCCGTAATACTTGCAAAAGAAGAAACTGACGGTAAAACCTTAAAAATTACAGAACAAGCAAAATTTTATACTGTACGTATACTCAAATCTGACGGCCACGTCGTTGATTTACATATAAATAAAAAAACCGGCGAAGTGAAAAAGGATTAGCAAATGCGAATTTTAGTTATAGAAGATGATTTACACTTAGCAGACAACCTACGTAATGCTTTAGAGAAAGAACGTTACAGTGTTGATTTATGTCACGATGGCGAAGCTGGCCTATTCCATATTACAGAATACCCGCTAGATATGGCGGTGGTTGATTTAGGCTTACCAAAAATTGACGGTATTGAGCTAATCAATAAAGCACGTGCACAAGGCGTGACTATCCCTATTTTAATCTTAACGGCGCGCGACCGCTGGCAAGACAAAGTTGAAGGCCTAGATGCAGGTGCCGACGACTACTTAACCAAGCCGTTTCATGTTGAAGAATTAATTGCGCGTTGTAATGCACTTATTCGCCGCAGTGCGGGTAAAGCAAACCCAGAAATGACAGCAGGTCCAATTAAAATTCATACTCGCTCGCAACAAGTTTGGGTTAACGACAAAGAACTTAGCCTTACTGCTTATGAGTACAAAGTACTTGAGTATTTAATGGTTAACCCGCAAAAAGTAATTTCTAAATCAGAACTTACTGAGCATATTTACGACCAAGATTTCGATCTTGATTCTAACGTTATCGAAGTATTTGTACTTCGTCTGCGTAAAAAATTAGACCCTGAAGGCACATTAAACCCAGTAGAAACACTACGTGGGCGTGGTTACAGGCTTAAAAGTCAGTGGTAGCATCGCAAATATCGCTTAAAATAAGGCAAGGATTTATCCTTGTCTTTGTTTTATTGGTGGCACTGCCTATTTTGTTTTACTCGATTGGTAAAGCGTATTACGCCTCATTAGTCGAAACCACCGAAAAAAATCTAGAAGCCCACTTATACTCCCTTATTTCTGAAGTCGACTTTACTGAGCGCGGCATTATTATGCCCAGCACAATTTTAACGCCTGAGCTTAATAACTTAAATTCAGATACCTACGCCATGATTTACCGCGATGATGTACCTGTTTGGCACTCAGAGTCGGCTGTAAACGTAAACTTTAAACCCGAGTACATAGAGCCTAAAGCAGGTGCGGCCGACTTTAGACGTGTGGTTTACAACAATGCGGTTTACTGGCAATTAAGCCTAACGGTCATTTTAAATAATATTGACCAATCTGAACAGGCACGTTTTATATTACTCAAACGAAACGATGCATTGCTAAGGTTAATGGATGGCTTTAAGCAAACCCTAGTCGATTGGATGTTTATAATGGGTATTGCGATTGCCGGTTTAATGGCAATTGGGTTTATTTGGAGCGGCCGGCCGTTACAACGTCTTGATAAAGAAATAAAAGCCATTGAGTCGGGCGATATTCAAGAAATTAAAGGCTTATACCCTGTAGAGCTGCAAACAATTAAATCAGACCTAAACTTATTACTAGAGTCGCAGCAACGTCAAAAAGAGCGCTACAGAGCCTCTTTAAGTGACCTAGCGCATGCATTAAAAACACCCCTTGCGGTATTAAAATCAAGCCCGCTTGCTAATGATGCCGATGCCCAAGAGCAACTTGATAGAATAAATGTGATGATCGAGCATCAGTTAAAGCGTGCAGCTACTGGCGCCTCAGATACATGGAAAAAGCAAACTCCAGTTAAACCAGTGGTTGATTCTATTTTAAGTGCAATGGCCAAGGTATATCGCGATAAAGACATTATATTTAATTGCACCGTGACCGATAAAGATTACTTTTTAGGTGACCAAACAGATTTAATGGAGTTACTGGGTAACTTAATTGATAACGCTTGTAAAGCGTGTCGCTCGCAAGTAGAAATACAAGTTATTCAAAGTAAAACACTGTGCATAGGCATTAGTGACGATGGACCCGGTGTACCCGAGGATAAACGCGAGTCTTTATTAACCCGTGGTACCCGCCTTGATACTTACGAAAGCGGCCATGGTGTTGGTATGGCGATAGTCTCGGACTTGGTCAAATCTTATAACGGACACTTAACGATTAATAAGTCGGACACCTTGGGCGGCGCACAATTTATTTTAGAGTTTAATTACAATGATAAAAAATAGCCTTTTAATTACACTTGCGAGCCTATTAGCACTAAGTGCTAATGTCAGTGCGCAAGCACAGTGTACGCTTGAGCAAAACGCAACGCCAAGCCAAACTAAACGCTATACGCAGTGTTTAGACACCCAAATAAATCAGGCTAAATACAATCAGGGTACTTGGGTTCAAAAACGTAAATATGAACTCACTAAATTAGAAGAGCAAAGCGGAAATACGCAAATACTGATGTTGTTTAAGCGCAGCGTCGACAACCACCAAAAGTATATTGAAGCAAGCTGCCAATGGCGCTATATATTAAAACTGCCAAATGCCAGCCAAGCTGCTATTGATTACAAATTATGTGAACTTGCACTTATTGAACAGTTTACTCAAGTGCTTAAAAAGCCACTTTAAACGGGGATTAACACCCATAAAAAAAGCGATTAATACTGTGTATTAATCGCTTTTTTTGTATCAATTATTTAATCAAATACGCAATTTTAAACTATGAAAACCAATTGATATTATTTATCGTCTATCGACTCACCAGTACCAAGTAGCGTGGCAACCCAGCGCCCTTCATCACTTGCCTCTAGGGCTATTTTAACAATCATGGTAAGAGGTACCGATAGCAACATGCCTACAGTGCCTAATAACCAACCCCAAAATATTAACGACAAAAACACCACCAAGGTAGAAAGCCCAAGCCCTTTACCCATAAATTTAGGCTCTACAATGTTACCCATTACCGTATTAATAATTAAATACCCTGCACCTACAAGCCCGGCTGTTAATGGTCCTTGTGTGATCAGTGCTAACAATACAGCCGGTACTGCAGCAATAATAGAACCTATATTAGGAATATAATTAAACATAAAGGCCAACACGCCCCACAGCACAAAGTAGTCAACATCTAAAATCCATAAATAAAATGCTGCAATAATACCGGTGGCTAAACTCACTAATGTTTTAATTGCCAAATACGAATTAATAGAAACCAAAAAACGGTCAATTTGCTCCATTTTTCTATCTGGGTCGGCAAGTGCCATATGAATTTTTTTGCTTAATGCTGGCCCTTCAAAAAGCATAAACACCACAGTTAAAATTATTAAAAACATGTTCGCCATTACGCCACCTAAGCCGGTAAGCATATTCGTGGCTACATCGACCATTTTACCTGGGTCAAACATAGAGAGAATTTGATCTCTATCGATTAAGATATTGTATTGCGATGCAAGATCGACCAGCCAAACAAACTCTTCTTGTAACTGGGCTTTATATTCAGGAAGTTGCTGAGAAAAGTCGTTAACTGATTGTCCTACAAGGCCGCCTAAGCTTACACCTAAGCCCACAATGATAAGCACCACAATAACAACAGAAACCCCTTTAGGGATCCGATAGCGACCAAAAAATGTGATCAGCGGGTTGCATACAATGGCAATAAACGCCGCCAAAATAAAGGGAATAATAATAACACTTGCGGCCTTAATACCGGCTAATACAACCACCAGGGCTGCAAATATTATTAAGCTTTTATTTACGCCAGTTAAACTTGCCAACGCGCCAATCCTTTTCTTATGAAATTCGCTTTAGTGTAAGGCAAAAACTAATTAAATGAAATATTTACAAAGTGATCGTTGTTTTTTAGTTAACGTAATAATTTGCATTAAGATAGTTTAAATAGTATACATTTTAAACAAATCGAACACTTAAAATTGGTAAGATTTTTATGCATATTTTTTTTACAGGCGCTACAGGCCTAATAGGTAAACACTTAACGCCTTTTTTGCTACATCATCATAAAGTAACTGTACTGAGCCGAAATAAAACCAAAGCCCATGTATTACTTGGTCATAATATTGATGTAGTAAGCACGGTTGATGAGGTTAATTTTAACCATGTTGATACTGTGATTAATTTAGCCGGCGAACCTATCGTCAACAAACGCTGGACGCAGGCACAAAAACAAACAATTAAAAACAGCAGAATAAACCTTACCACACAAATCAGCGATGCTATTTTAAATTGCAGCACGCCCCCTGCTACATTTATATCTGGTAGTGCCATTGGCTATTATGGCCGCCAAGGCGATACCCCCGTAGATGAGGACACCGACGATGTAAATGATGAATTTAGCCATCAGCTATGTAAAGAGTGGGAGCACGCGGCACTAAAAGCGCAAAGTGATAAAACACGGGTGTGTTTATTACGCACGGGAATTGTACTTAGCAAAAACGGCGGCGCTTTAAGTAAAATGCTTCCTGCGTTTAAATTTTTTGCAGGTGGCCCCATTGGTGATGGGGAGCAAGGTATGTCGTGGATTCATATTGATGACATGATCCAACTGATTTTATTTATTATAAAACACACATCGCTTTGCGGGCCAATTAATGCCACTGCACCCGCCCCGGTTAGCAATAAAGCGTTTAGCAAAAGTTTAGGTAAAGCATTGTCTCGCCCTGCGGCCCTAACCATGCCAAGCCCTGTGTTAAAAGTGTTAATGGGTGAAATGTCTGATTTGCTCACTACTGGGCAATATGTAATACCCAAAAAAGCGTTAGCGCATAATTACCGTTTTCATTTTACGGATATAGATTCGGCTCTGAGAAGTTTAATAAAGTAGGTGTATTCAGCATAGATACACCTACTAAAGGTTATAAAAATACTACTTTAAGCTAGGTTACTGTAATTAATATAAGCTTTAGTATCTAGTCTCCATTAAAATAGTCGTTTTATAATAAAAGAACCTTTCTATGCTGCACTTACCAACCGTTATAAGCCTTTCTTTTATTTTAAACCTTATAATTGGGCTGTATTTTATCTCTATTTATCAATATAAAAAACAAACTAGTTTTTTATATTTTGGCCTAGCTTGTACCACCTTTACATTCGCCATACTATGCGCAAGCTTACGCATGATCATTGCATGGCCGTTTATTACCCATTACTTTGCCAGTTTATTTATTATTGCTTGCCCACTTTTTTTAATTATGGGATTAAAAGCACTCAGCCCTTTAAATAAAAGCATATGCAGGCAAGTTAGCTATTTACTCATCATGGCTGCGGTTTTTTTACTCGTAGTTTACAACACCGCAGCAGAGCAAATATTGGTTAGTTTAACTGTGGCAGGGTTATTTTTGTATGCCTCGTATATTGTTTTAAACACCCGCTTTATAGCAAAATTACAACAACGTATGCTACTGCTTTGCCTATTACTGCACGCACTCGTTATGCTAATACAGGGAGTTTTATTACTGTTTCCGTTTTTTACTGCGCTCAACTTTAATTTTGCCTCTGTTTTGCAATTTACTTTGGCTGTACACTTAATACTTGCCACTAGCGCCGCCCTATTGCTGCCTTTTTTAGTGTTTGCCAATACAGAGCATACGCTCAACTCCCTTGCTAATCGCGACCCATTAACCCAGCTATTAAATAAACGCGGTTTAAATGCAGTGGCCAATACGTTATTTAATAAAAATAATGCCGAGCATCCCCTTAGCATTATTATGGTCGATATAGACTTTTTTAAGCGCGTTAACGATGAATACGGACACGATGCAGGTGATGAGGCAATTAAATGGGTTTCGCAGCATATTGCAGCGCTTTTTTCTAACAGCGCAGTTACCGCACGTGTTGGCGGCGAAGAGTTTGCAATTTTACTTAGCCACTGCACTTTAAATGAGGCACAGTGCGCGGCAAACACCCTCAGAAAAAACATTAAAAACAAGCCCTTTAGCTATTACGGCAACACCATTTATTTAAGAATAAGCGCTGGAGTGGTGTGCAGCGATACTCAAACAAGCTCTTTTAAATCGCTACTTAGTGCGGCAGATAAGCGCTTGTATATTGCTAAAACCACAGGACGCGACAAAGTTATATATGAATCTGCACAAAACCCTTTTATAAATAGCAAACCGGTTTGCACATAAAAAAGCCCTTCAATTGAAGGGCTTTGACATACACACTAAAACAAAATGATTACTGACATTTAAGCCCAGCAGAGTCTGCCTTATTAGGCACAAACTGAATGTTTGCTACCGACACTGAGGTTTTGCTGCTTGCATGTAAACTAAACGGGCTTGTAAGGCTTGCAAAGTCTACGCCTTGGTTCGCAAAACAACGTAAGTCTACCGACACCGACTGCCATTTATTTTTGATTGATTGATCAACCATTTTACTCAAGGCAATCGCACCACCACACTCACCTGAACAAGTCATAGCAAGGTTTACGTCATCGGTTAGTGGCTCATTGAGTTTAATATCAAAACTAATAACGCCATTAGCCTCTAAATACGTAATGGTATCTTCTGCAAAGCTTGTGACTATTTCAGCACTTGCCTTTTGCTCGCCACTAAAATTAAATTGGCGCGCGTCTTCTTGAACTGTTTTATCCTCAGTACGGTATTTAAGTGAACCTAGTTGATGAGTACTGCTTGATACATCTAATAGCTCATCGCCAGATTTAAGTAATAAACGCCACGGAGCAACCGGTGCGCCAACTAAAATATCCATACTAGTGAGTGCTGAGTTATCTAATTTAGAGTCTTCGTCTAAATTATCAGCCAATACATTTTTATCGCCATAAGTTAAACCAAAGCCGTACGGTAATAATGGGCTGTAATCGTCATCGCCTTTATTAACCGTTGCTTGTACTGCTGTTTTAGGCCATGAAAACGAAAGCTTGCCGCTAAAGTCATGTTGAATACTGCCATCTTTACCTTTTAAAATAACATCGGCAATACCGCCGCCTTCTGTACCTGGCAGCCATGCTGCAACAAATGCATCTGAGGCATTTAATTCACTGTTAACCCACATAGGGCGACCGGAAATAAATACCGATACAACCGCAATACCCTGCTCTTTTAACGACTTTAATAACGCGAGCGATTTTTTATTACCACGCTCAAATTCAAGGTTATCTCTATCGCCATGGCCTTCTGCATAAGGCTCTTCACCAAATACCACAACGGCTACATCTGGGCGCTGCTCATATGAGCCATCCACGCTTAAAATGGCACGACCACCCGCCTCAGTAATTTGTTTTTCAAGACCTGCGTAAATAGACGTGGCACCAGGAAAATCAGCATTTTTGTTATTTGTCCCTTGCCAAGTAATACTCCAACCACCCGACTGCTTACCTATGTTATCGGCTCCATCGCCGGCAATAAGTACAGTTTGGTTTGCATCAAGAGGCAAAATATTGTTTTTGTTTTTAAGTAAAACAAGTGATTCACGTACTGCTTGACGCGCAACTTCGCGGTGCTGCTGCGCACCAATTAGCTCAGTTTTACCCGAAAACTGACGCTTAGCCGGACTTGGTTTATCAAATAAACCGGCACGCAATTTAACGCGTAAAATTCTACTTACTGCATCATCAATGCGCGACATGCTGATTTCGCCAGCTTTCACTTGCGCTATGGTGTTTTCGTACAGCGGCTTCCAAGCGCCCGTTGGCACCATAAAAATATCAAGCCCCGCGTTAACAGCCTGTGCACAGCTTTCGTTTGTACAGCCTTCAATTTGACCGTGGCCGTTCCAATCCCCTACCACAAAACCATCAAAGCCCATGCGGGTTTTAAGCACATCGGTTAACAGGTATTTATTGCCGTGGTTTTTAACCCCATGCCAGCTATTAAACGATGCCATAACCGACTGACTTCCCGCCGATAAGCCACCTACATAACCTTGGGCATGTATATCAAACAAATCTTGCTCACTGTCGATATTATTACCTTGATCATCGCCATCGACTGTGCCGCCATCACCTAAAAAGTGCTTAACGGTACTAATAACACGTTTATCACTTAAAAAGTCGCCATCGGCCTTGCCCTGTAAACCATTTACAATTGCGGCTGAATAATCACGTACTATTTGAGGATCTTCTGAATAACCTTCATAGGTTCTGCCCCAGCGGTCGTCACGCACAACTGCCACTGTAGGTGCAAATACCCAATCAATACCCGTTGCCATTACTTCAACCGCAGTGATAGCTGCTATTTGCTCAATCAATGCAGGGTTGTTTGCCGCACCTAAACCAATATTATGCGGAAATAAGGTCGCGCCAATTACATTATTGTGACCATGTACCGCATCGGTGCCCCACATTGTGGGTATTTTACTGCCATCGATAGAATCATCTACCGACGCCTGATAAAAATCTTCAGCCAATTTTACCCAGTCCATTGGTGTTGCGTGTTTATCACCATTAGGAAAGGCGCCGCCCCCATTTAGGTATGAGCCAAAGCCATATTTGCGCATGTCTTCAACGGTAATATCACGAATTTCTGGTTGAATCATTTGAGCTACTTTTTGCTCAAGTGTCATCGTTTTTAAATAATCTGCTATTTTGGCTTCAATTTCTGGGTCTTGTTTTACGGCAATATTAAGTTTTGGCCAAATTTTCTCTGTTTTAGACAACGCATTATTAGCTTCAGGAGTGGTTGTCGCGTCATTTGAACAAGCCGCTAAAATGCCTAGTGATGCAATTAATGAGGCACGTGCTATTTTATTAAGTGAAAAAGGGGTTTTCATTATAGAGTCTCCTGAGCTTGAACTGGTTTGCTTCCGCTTAAACCATAAAACGCGATAAATAAGTAACAAAAAATAGGTAAAACATACGAAAGTTGAACACCCACACTATCAGCAAGTGCACCTTGTAAAAGAGGCACTATTGCACCCCCTACAATCGCCAAGCACAAAATACCAGAGCCTTGTGCGGTATGCTTACCAAGGCCATTTAACGCTAAACTAAAAATAGTTGGGAACATAATAGAATTGAATAAACCAACCAGTAGTATTGACCACATTGCTAATTGACCCGACGTGCTCATGGCAATAACCACCAAAATAATAGCCATACTTGCGTTAAAGCCCAGTACTTTACCTGCGGGTAATTTTTGCATTACCGCTGCACCAATAAAACGCCCCACCATAGCTCCACCAAAATAATATGTGATGTAGTGAGCGGCAACATGCTCTTTTAATCCAGCAATATTTTCTTGTGCTAAAAAGCTAACTAAAAAACTGCCAATCGCAACCTCTGCACCTACATACATAAATATACCCACAGCACCGAGTGTTAGGTGGCGGTATTGCCATGCACTACCTTCAATTGTCTCTGACTTTTCAGCGGCTTCTTTTTGCTCATTCATTATGTCTGGCAATTTAAGCCATGCAAAAATACCGGCTAGTAAAATAAGCATGCCTGCTAATAGTAAATAAGGAAGTTGTACCGACTCTGCATTTTGTGCCGGTGTTAAAAACGCTTCAGAGGCAGAGTCAAGAATCAAAAATGCACCAAATGTAGGGGCAACCGTTGTGCCTAGCGCATTAAATGCTTGCGTTAAGGTAAGGCGAGAAGACGCTGTTTTAGGGGCGCCCAATAAACTTACATAAGGGTTCGCAGAAACCTGCAATAAGGTAATACCGCTTGCCAGAACAAATAAAGCAAACAGAAATACTGGGTAATTATGTAGCGCCGCGGCTGGGTAAAAAAGTACACAACCACATGCCGCTATAAGTAACCCCACTACAATGCCTTTTTTATACCCTAATTTTTTAACTATATAGCCACTTGGCAGTGACATTAAAAAATAAGCGCCGAAAAAACAAAACTGAACCAGCATTGCCTGAACATAAGTTAGGTTAAACACCGCTTTTAAATGCGGGATTAAAATATCATTTAAGCAGGTAATAAATCCCCACATAAAAAATAAAGTAGTTAAAGATGTTAATGCAAAACCATAGTTTTTATCTTGGTAGTTTTGCGACTGTGTGTGTGTCGTCAGTGGTGCTGAACTGGCCATGGGCTCTCCGCAATTTATTATTATAAATTAATGCAAAAGTCGTTATTAAAAATTGCCGTGTAACCCAGCAACATTAAAGAGTTGACCTTCGTATCAATTAACACTAATCTAAAAATGTAAGCGCTTTCACGTGTAATTAAATACGAACATGTAACATATTTCAACAAGTTTTATTTTTTTATAAACGCGCCCTTACGCTTCATCGCAGTAAATACAGTGGCTATTTATGCATTTAAGGTTTAAAAAGGTTTGTTACTAATGACAAAATTATCGTTACCATCTCATTCACCTCTATTAACAAAAAACTTTGTTTATGGTGTGGCTACGGCATCATTTCAAATTGAAGGCGGGTATGAGCATCGCCTACCCTGTATATGGGATACCTTTTGCGATACACCCAACAAAATAGCCGACAGCTCAAATGGGCATGTTGCCTGCGATCATTACAACCAGTGGCAAAACGATATTGAATTAATAGACTCGCTTGGCGTAGATGCGTATCGACTTTCTATCTCTTGGCCGCGCGTTATTACCTTATCGGGCGAGCTAAACCCTGAGGGCGTAAAGTTTTATACTAATATTCTTAATGAGCTTAATAAGCGCAACATTAAAGCGTTTGTAACGCTATATCACTGGGATTTACCTCAACATTTAGAAGACAAAGGCGGCTGGTTAAATCGCGACACAGCTTATGAATTTGCTCGCTATGTAAAGCTTATTAGCCAAGCATTTGGCGAGCGGGTATTTTCGTACGCGACCCTAAATGAGCCTTTTTGCAGTGCCTTTTTAGGCTACGAAGTAGGCATACATGCCCCAGGTTTAGTGGGCAAAGAGTACGGTAAAAAAGCGGCGCACCATTTATTGCTCGCCCATGGTTTGGCAATGGATGTGTTAAAGCAAACCTCGCCTAATACTCAAAATGGTATTGTGCTTAATTTTACACCTTGCTACCCATTAACGCAGTCAGCAGAGGATATTAATGCAGCTCGCTACGCCGATGATTATTTAAATCAATGGTATATGAAACCAATAATGGATGGCCAATACCCAGAAATTATAAAACAGCTTCCTAGCAATCAGCAGCCTGAAATCCACCCAGGCGATATGGACATAATTTCACAATCTATTGATTACTTAGGTATTAATTTTTATACGCGCCAAGTATACAAAGCGCATCCTAGCGATGTATACGATCCACTTGCTCCACAAGGCCCTTTAACCGACATGGGCTGGGAAATTTACCCGCAGTCGTTTACCGATTTACTTGTAACGCTTAATAACACCTACACCTTACCGCCTATTTATATTACCGAGAACGGCGCAGCTATGCCCGACACCATTAAAAATGGCGAGGTAAACGATGTAGATCGCCTAAACTATTATCATAACCACTTAAATGCCGTGCACGATGCCACAGTGCAAGGGGTTAATATTATTGGTTACTTTGCGTGGAGCTTAATGGATAATTTTGAATGGGCTGAGGGCTATTTAAAGCGCTTTGGCATTGTTTACGTTGATTATAAAACTCAGCAACGTACTATAAAAGCCAGTGGCCAAGCTTATAAAAGCTTGATACAAAGCCGCAAATAGCCAATAAAAGCTATTCGATTAATCGCATAAATAAAAATCAAAAAGCGAGAACCTAACATCATGATAAGTGTAAAAGAAAAAATAGCCTATGGCCTTGGCGATACGGCAAGTAATATTATTTTTCAAACAGTTATGATGTTTTTAATGCTTTACTACACAGATGTAGTAGGGCTTTCTCCTGCGGTGGTAGGCACCATGTTTTTAGTGGTTAGGTTGTTTGATGCCATCACCGACCCAGTTATGGGCAACTTAGCCGATAAAACCCAGTCGCGCTTTGGCCATTTTAGGCCCTATTTATTGTGGCTTGCCCTGCCCTTTGCGCTTATTAGTATTTTAGCTTTTACCACGCCAGAGCTTGAAGGCACCGATAAAATTATTTACGCCTTTACTACCTACACCTTGCTTATGGTGGCGTATACCGCCATAAATATTCCTTATTGCGCATTAGGTGGCGTGCTCACAAACGATGTAAAAGAGCGTGTTAGCGTGCAATCGTATCGTTTTGTGTTTGGTATGTTAGGCGGCGTTATTGTTGCGGGCTGTACAATGCCAATGGTTGAATACTTTGGCCAAGGCGATAATGCCAAAGGCTACCAATACACCATGACGGCAATGAGCTTGCTTGGCTTAGTGTTATTTTTACTGTGTTTTTTTGGTACCAAAGAGCGCGTAGAGCAACCGCCTGAGCAAAACCTGTCGTTGTTTAAAAGTTTAAAAACCTTAATTAAAAACGATCAATGGCGAGTCCTGTGCGCTGCCGCGCTATTTTTACTCACTGGCCAAGTATTACGTTTAACCTTAGGGGTTTATTACGTTAAATACTATTTAGGGCAAGAAGATTTAATTACCTCCTTTATGACCCTAGGAGTGGTTGCCAGTATGGTTGGGTGTGCGTGTGCTCAGCCGTTGGCTAAGCGATTTTGTAAAATAAAAGCCTATATTAGTTTGCAGTTAATCGCTGCGGGCATATGTATTGTGAGCTATTTTATCTCCCCTGATAACATTACCTTGGCATTTGCTGCCTTTATTTTGTGGAAATTTTTTTTAGATATGGCCACCCCGCTACTATGGGCAAAAATGGCCGACACCATAGACTACGGGCACCACAAAACTGGGGTAAGAATTACTGGCCTTGTGTATTCGGGCATTATATTTTTTATAAAAATGGGTGTGGCGTTAGGCGGTGCAATTGCAGGCTGGCTGCTGTCTTTTTATAATTATCAGGCGCAAACAATGCAGAGCCTTGATACGCAGCAGGGTATTTTATTATCGTTTACTATTATACCGGCGTTTGGTTCTTTGTTTGTTGCATTTATCATGCGTAAATACACGCTCAATAACGCACAGTTAGCCTCTATACAGGCATCGCTAAAAACTAGTGCTAGTTAACATTTGGTGGGTACGGTATTATTTGCCCGCCAAAATAAAGGATATAAGTGAGTTAACAATAACATGGCCACAATTTATGAAGTGTCGGAGCTTGCTGGCGTATCGTTAGCTACAGTGTCACGGGTAATGAATAAAAACACCCGCGTAAGTGAAAAAACCACTAAAAAAGTACTCGATGCAATGCAGCAGCTGGGCTATAAGCCCAACTCTATTGCGCAATCGCTTGCCTCAAACAGAACCAACAGCGTGGGTATTTTGGTCTCAGAGCTTCATGGTCCTTTCTTTGCTCAAATGATGGCAGGCATAGAGTCAGCCCTGCGCGCCGCGGGTAAGCACGTTATTATTACCACCGGTCACAGTGAAGACGACAAAGAAAAAGACGGCATTGAATTTTTAATTAGCCGCAAATGCGATGCGCTAATTTTACATGTAGAGTCAGTCAGTGATGACTACCTAATTGAGCTAAGTAAAGGTAAAACCCCTATTTACCTTATTAACCGATACGTACATTCACTTGAAAGTAACTGCATTAGCCTAGATAACGAACTCGGCGGCTACTTAGCCAGTAAATCTATTGTTGAACAAGGCCACACAAATATAGCTTATATCGCGGGGCCGCAAGTTAAAGCCGATGCCAGAAACCGCTTAAAAGGCCATAAAAAAGCACTGCACGAAAAAAACATCCCTTTTAATGAGGCGCTGTTTTACGAAGGTGATTTTAACGAAATTGGCGGCAGTAAAGGCCTTGAAAAACTACTCAACACGCGTATTCCGTTTAGTGCTTTAGTGTGTGCCAACGATGAAATGGCATCAGGTGCTATGAAATACGCCCGTGAGCATGGCTTTAATTTACCAAACGATTTGTCGGTTATTGGCTTTGATAACGTTATATTTGCCAATTATCTTTACCCTACACTTACCACCATAGATAACCCCGTAGAAGAAATGGGTGAAATGGCTGCAAAAATGGTGCTACAAGATGTGTATCAGTATAAAAACTTACACATAAACCGCGTGTTTGAACCCACCCTTATAAAACGTGATTCAACACAAGCACTGCCAAAATAACGCATAAAAAAACGGCGCTATATTAAGCGCCGTTTTTATTAAACCCTGCAACTTATTTTGCTATCCAGGGAGTTACTTTAACTACGTTTTCTATATCACCAAGCAGATTTACGTCGTCTTCCCAGTTATCCTGTACTGCAAAGTAGCAGATTGATTTTTCGCACTGTATATGTGGGTTATTAAAGGTCACAGGCTCTTTAAATGTTACAGCAACGCCTTTTTGCTCAGGCAATAAAAACCACATGAGTTTACTAACAAAAAAGCCCGATAAATCTGTTAAAAGTTCATCTAACTCGTTATTAATTGTGTACAACGAATCTTTAGTTAAGCTAAGCCCTTCAAACTCGCTGGCCTCAATTTGCAATTTTAACTGACAATCGTGATCAGGATTTTGTGGCTCTACAACAATAACGGCTTTATCCGTATCGAGCTGCTTATCAAACGGTAAAAGTAACTGTGCTTTATCGGTAAAGTTGAGCGGGTATTCGTTATTTTCAGTTAAAATTGTACCGCTTTTAATAGCACATGCCTCGTTTGTGGCAATATCGCTAATGTAAAAGTTAACCCTTGCATACTGAAAGTCGCCCTTGTTAACCACTTTTAATCTATCGTAAAAGCCATCGTACGACATAACAAACTCTTTGGCATTGACGGTACTTGCCGCCAAACTTAATAAAATGAGTATGGCGTTAATATTTATGAGTCGTTTTTTATTCATCAAAGTAAGCTCTGTTTTGGTTAATCATGGTGTTTAGCTCTTCTATGTAGGCCTCGCCTCGCTCTGAGTACGACATTAAACCATGCGTTAGTGCCGTTGCCGCAATGGGCTTTTGCTGTTGTCGTAAATCTTCGCGTATCAGGCGTAAATCTTTGTAGGCATTATGCGTGTTTATATTTCTAAAATACGAGCTTACTGCCGCGCGTACCGACTTAAATGCAGCAACTTCGTGCGCCGCTCCACTATTGCGGCGTCTTGGCACCATACCGCAGCCTTTTGAATAGCACCATTGGCCAAAAAAGTTAAGCCCTATGCGTGCAAAGCGCGATGTACCCCACGCCGACTCATTCGCCGCTTGCATTAGCGCAAGCTCTTTAGGAATAATATCAACACGGCGCAGCGCTTGGCTTAAAATTAGAGTGTTTACTGTTTCAGGTAAGCCATAGGCTTTTAAAATATTAACGATGTCGCGCTGTTGTTTTTTCTCGAGCGGTTCGTTGTATTCAAGCATCATACGCGCAATTTCTAACTTAGCGCGTTGCTGTAATATTTTTTTATTTTCAGCCTCAACATGTGGGCGAATAAAATCAAAAAATGCCTGTTTTTTCTCTTTTACATCAGCAAATTCAGAAAATTTAGGTAAGGTAACATTGTGCAGGGGTTTTTCTTTTTTCTTTACTTTTTTAGGTTGTTCACCTGTGGTTTGTTCTTCAACCTCTTGCTCATTACTTTGCATAAACGGATATGCAAGCGCCCATAAAAAAAATACGCTTAGTAACAGCTTTAAAATGGTTTTTAGCATGTAGTCTCTCTTTCAAACAACAATTATGCATGGTTAATACACACACATACGAAACCCCATTATACCTAAGCCACTATATAAACGCGAATAACACCCAGTGTGTAACCATTTAAGGGCCACGCTTTGCTAAAAAATGCTAAAGTGGCTGCTTGCGATAAATATATTATCCACCAGCTAAGGTTATGTACTTGTTCATTCGCAATTTATTAGGGCATGGGTATACTGAGCTTATACCGTGTATAACAACGTTTTGTGAGTAAGCAGTATGGATAAGCAATGGCAAAGCCGAATAATAAAACAGTATAAAAATCGCCCTAACGATAATCGCTCCCCTTGGCAGGTAGACCGCTCTCGTATAATTCATGCCGCAGCTTTTAGGCGCTTACAAGCAAAAACCCAAATTATGGGAATAGGCTTAAACGACTTTTATCGCACTCGCTTAACGCATTCTTTGGAGGTATCGCAAATTGGTACCGGCATATTGCGGCATTTAAAAGCACAGCACAGCGATTTTGAACACTTCCCCTCTACCGGTTTATTAGAAACCTTATGTTTAGCCCACGATATAGGTCATCCCCCGTTTGGCCATGGCGGCGAAATTGCCTTAAATTATATGATGCGTGAGCACGGTGGATTTGAAGGCAACGCACAAACATTGCGTATAGTCGCTAAACTTGAGCCTTACTCTAACGGCCACGGCATGAACCTAACGCGCCGCACGTTGCTTGGCTTTATTAAATATCCCGCATTTATAGACGATTTATGGCACACCATTCCGAAAGTAAATAACACACGCTCATTTATAAAAGCAGGTGATTGGCGCCCCGCTAAAGGCTTATACAAAGACGATGCACAAATATTTAAATGGATCATTGCCCCTTTAAGCGACAACGACAAAGCGCTATTAACTAGCCATGCACCAATAGATCAGTACCGTGCAAAAACCCGTTATAAATCGTTAGATAGCGCCATAATGGAACATGCCGATGATATAGCATATGCAGTGCACGACCTAGAAGATGCCATAGCCACTAAAGTGCTCACACTAGATGATTGGCAAACACATGCATTACCCCACTTAAACGCGCTTAATTACGATTGGTTAAACACTAAATTAGACTCGCTTACCCAACGCTTATTTTCAAAAAACGATTTTGAGCGTAAAGACGCCATAGGCGAGCTGGTAAATATATTTATTATTCATATTCATTTAGATGTTCAGCATGGTGATTTTGAGTGCCCTATTTTAAAGTACACTGCAAAGCTAGACCCACAGTACGAGCGCGTTTTACAAATACTCAAACATTTTGTATTTAATCGCTTAATACGCGACCCTGAAATGCAGCAAATAGAGTTTAAAGGTCAAAACTTACTGATTGAATTATTTACCGCTTTTGCCAGTGACCCTCTGCGTTTATTACCCGAAACAACGCAAGCGCTTTATCTAGACGCTGAAAAACAAAACCAAGGGATGCGCATAATATGCGACTACCTAAGCGGCATGAGCGATGAGTACGCCTATAAAACCTATCAGCGTTTATTCTCACCAGTACAATAAAAAGCCAAGAGCACATCCTGCTAAGCGTTTGGTTAAACTAAGAGCCTGTGTAAGGGGTTATTGCAAATAAATAGGCGTGAGCAAAAGCCGTTATCGAGCCCACTCGGTTACAAACTTAGCGCCGCAGTTAAATAACCTCTTGTTTGCAACAATTTTTCCTGCAAAATCTAGCAGGCCCTTGTATATTTAATAAACTATAAAAATAAGAGCATTGACTATGAACACACCACACACTTTTAACTCCTTTAAAGCGTTTTATCCGTATTACTTAAAAGAGCACCGCAATGTAACCTGCAGAAGGCTTCACTTTATTGGCAGCACGCTGGTACTTGCTGTCATCTTTATTGCATTAATCAAGCAGCAATATAGCTTGCTGTGGTTATTACCGATTATTGGCTACGGATTTGCTTGGATTGGGCATTTCTTTTTTGAAAAAAACCGCCCCGCCACTTTTAAGCACCCCCTTTATAGCTTATGGGGAGATTGGGTCATGTTTAAAGATATACTTATCGGTAAAATAAAATTTTAATTTTTATATTATTTTATTATAAAAATCACTCGCAACCTTTTTAAACGCTATACAAATTTCAGCTTAAATAACCTGCTCTTTATATGTTAATTTATTTAACATATAAAAGGTGGATTATACACTTAATTTAAAAAAACACTGAGTAACAGCCATTATTAAAGGTGTGCGCACTGCTCTTACCTGTTAATTAAAAGTAAACGCCATATTTACCAATTATTTCAAGCTCCATCAAATACTTACAAACCCTAGCCTATTTATAGCTTTTACCTCATTTAGTCTTGTTAATTAAACCTTGTAACTATATACCCTTTAATTTTAATTGAATGTTATTCAATTGACTCATTTTGTTAATGCGGTTTATGTTCTCAAAGCAGCTCCATTAAAAAGTAGCAGCTATAAAAACAAAAATTTTAAATCAATGGGTGATCAAATGAGGATTAACAACATGAATAAAAGCCTACCGTTTAGGTTAAATAACTTAAAAGTGAGTACAGCAGTGGCTGTGGGCGCATCGCTTTCGCTATTTGGTGCGTTTACTGCCCACGCGGCACAGCAAACACCTCAAGCACAAGAAGATATAGAGCAAATAAGCGTTATTGGCTCACGCCGTTTAGGGCGCACAGTTGAAGACAGCGCCGTACCTATTGATATTATTGGCGCTGAGGCGCTTACCAGTTCAGGCCTTACGGAAACAAACGCGCTACTGAGCAATTTGTTACCTAGTTTTAACTTTCCACAGGCATCGCTTACCGATGGCAGTGATCATGTACGCCCTGCACAACTTCGTGGTTTAGCACCCGATCATACCTTAGTGCTGGTTAATGGGAAGCGTCGTCATAGTAGCGCACTGCTTAATTTAAATGGTTCAACGGGGCGTGGCTCATCTTCTGTAGATTTAAATGCAATACCAGCTAATGCTATTGAACGCATTGAAGTTTTACGCGATGGCGCTGCGGCGCAATACGGCTCTGATGCTATAGCGGGTGTGATTAATATTGTACTTAAAAGCGCAAGCAGTGGCGGCTCCCTTGCGGCTATTTATGGGGCTAATATCACCGAAATGGATGGTGTGCCTCAGCTTGAATCGGTATCTGAGGGTAGCGATGGCAACCTAGCATTTACCGAAGGCGGCGATCGCTCTTTAACCGATGGGCAAACGCTTACTTTGCAAGGTAATATTGGTTTAGAGCTTGGTGATAATGGCTTTTTAAACATTTCGACTGAATACCGCGACCGCCACTCAACTAACCGTGCCGATTACGATCAACGCGAAAACTACGACCGACTAGAAGATGGCTCACTCGACCCTCGCGAGTTTACAGTTAACCGCTATAACCATAACTTTGGTAATGGGGATGTAGAAGACCTATCGGTTTTTTATAATGCAGGTTATCAATTAACAAACGATATCGATTTATATTCGTTTGGCTCTTACAGCAAACGTGAAGGTGAAGGCGCTGGTTTTTATAGACGCGCAAGCGATAGCCGTAATATAGAAGAAATATACCCCGACGGATTTTTACCTGTGATCACCTCAGATATAAACGACTACTCACTCGCGTTAGGTGTTAAAGGCTTTATAAGTGATTGGAACTACGATGTATCGGCTGTGTATGGTGAAGATGCGTTCGAATTTGGTGTAACCAATAGTTTAAATACGTCATACGGCCCCACTAGCCAAACACGCTTTGATGCCGGTACGCTGACATACGATCAACTTACTTTAAATGTTGATTTAAGCCGCGAAGTTGACGTCAGCTTTTTAGAAAGCGCAGTAAGTGTTGCCATTGGGGCTGAGTACCGTACAGAAGGCTATCAAATAGAAGCTGGCGAAGAAGCCTCATACGCACAAGGCTCATTTGGCCCAGGTGGCGTAGTCACAGGCGAAGATGGCCCATTTGGTGCAGCAGGTGCGCAGGTATTTCCAGGCTTTACACCTGAATCAGAAGGTGACAACAGCCGCCACAATGTAAGCTTTTACATAGACTTAGAAACCTACCTGACAGATGATTGGAATATTGCTGTGGCAGCC
This sequence comes from Pseudoalteromonas sp. Angola-4, assembly GCF_028599265.1. Taxonomy (NCBI): domain Bacteria; kingdom Pseudomonadati; phylum Pseudomonadota; class Gammaproteobacteria; order Alteromonadales; family Pseudoalteromonadaceae; genus Pseudoalteromonas; species Pseudoalteromonas sp. Angola-4. Next base: position 295,739 of record NZ_JAQREK010000002.1, read on the forward strand.
CGTTATGAGGATTACTCAGATTTTGGCGATACACTTAACGGCAAAATTGCAACGCGCTATTCGTTAACCGAAGATTTAGCCATACGCGCTTCAGCCTCAACAGGGTTTAGAGCGCCTTCATTACAACAGCAATATTTTACTTCGGTTGCTACCGTATTTGTTGATAGCGTTCCGACCGAAACCGGCACCTTTGCACCAAGCAGCGATGTAGCCAAAGCGCTTGGATCACCGGGCCTTGATGCCGAAGAAGCCACTAACTACGGGGTTGGCTTTACTTGGTCTACCGACTTTAATTTCAGCTTATCGGTTGATTACTATCAAATACTAATTGATGACCGTATTGTTTTATCTAACAATTTATCGGGCGCAGCAATAGAAGAGTTGCTAGCAGGCACGGGCGCTAACCAAGGCCGCTTTTTCTTAAACGCTATAGATAGTAAAACGCGCGGTGTTGATGTGGTTGCCTCGTACAACTTAATCACCGATGGCTATGGCGATATTGCCTTTAACTTAGGCTATAACTACGGCAAAAATGAAGTCACTGATATTATTGACCCGCCCGCTGAACTGCAAGGTGCTGGGTTTGATCAAGACAACTTGTTCTCAGGTACAGAGCTGCGCCGCTTTGAAGTAAGCACCCCGCGCAATAAATACAATTTAAGTGCTACATGGACCCATGATGCGCTGCGTACCACACTTAGAACTACGCGTTATGGTGAAACCCAAGACCCTTCATCAACGCCTGGACTAAACGAGGTATTAAAACCTAAGTGGATCACTGATTTAGATGTGGCTTATGCCGCTACTGATAACCTAACGCTTAGTTTAGGTGCCAATAACATTTTTGATGTATACCCAGATCCTACCCGCGAAAATGTAGAAGAAGTCTCTACTTTTTCTCGCTTGTTTGCTTATTCGAGCTTTTCGCCCTACGGATTTAATGGCCGTTACGTGTACGGCAAAATAGAAATGAAGTTTTAAGCGCTAAACATTTCAGAATGTACTCAAAAACACAAAAGCCACCTAGTCGGTGGCTTTTTACTGCGAACTGCTAAAATCAATTAGATTTTAGTTAACCAGCCGTGTTTGTCTTCACTTTTACCCCATTGAATATCGTTCAATGCTTGGCGTAATCGCGCTGTTGTAGGACCTGGCTCGCCACTGCCTACTTTGTATTCTTTATCGTTATGAATAAACGTGCCTACCGGCGTTAACACCGCAGCAGTGCCTGAAAGTGCAGCTTCTGTACCTGGCTTTGCAGCACGCTCTAAAAGCTCGGTAACGCTAAAGTTACGCTCGCTTACCGTCATGCCTAAATCTTTTGCAATGGTTAAAATGCTATTACGGGTTACGCCATGTAAAAACGTGCTATCAAGCGCTTTGGTAATAATTTCGTTACCATCAATCAGAATAAAGTTAGCTGCACCTGTTTCTTGTACGTCGCCGCCAGGGCAAAACAAGATTTGATCGGCTTGGTATTTTTCGCGTGCTGCGCTAATTGGTGCAAGTGCACTGGCGTAGTTACCGCCACTTTTTACCATGCCCATGTGCGGGGCACAGCGCATGCCATCTTCTTCAAGTAATACACGCAGTGCAGTAGCGCCGCCGGTAAAGTAATCGCCAACTGGCGACAAAAGTGTATATAACAACGAGCTCATTGACGGTGCAGCCGCTTTACCAATGGCAGCCTCTGTCCCTATGTGAGTTGGGCGAATGTACATAGAGCCCGGTGGTAATGGCGTTTCATCAGCATACTCTTTAACAATCTCGATAATCATGTCTTTTAGCATTTGACCGTCAAAACTTGGTAAGCTTAATAACGCTGAGCTTTGCTGCATACGCGCAATGTTTGCATCTATTCTAAAAATATAAATAGAGCCATCTTCATGGCGAAAAGCTTTTAAGCCTTCAAAACACGTGCTTGAATAATGAAGGACGTGCGCGCCCGCATGAAGTTCAAGTTTATCGGAAGGGACGATTGAGCTTTCGCTCCATTGGTTATCAGAAAAACGAGCTTGAATCATCTGCGGCATAAACACGGTACCGAATGCGGCCATTTTAATCTCTCTTGTGTGGTCTATTTTTCTCCATTGTATGACATTCATGCATCATTTAACCATAGCAAAACTGAGGCTTTTTTAATTATCAAAAAGAATTTTTTGCAACTGCTGTTTATAAATTGGCCATATTGCTAAGCACATACAAAAAAGCCGATTAATGCATCTTCATTAATCGGCTTTTTAAAGGCACATTATTTATTTAAACGAGTACCTAATAATACGTTTTAATACCGAGCTATACTGTTTAAAAAAACCACCTGTATGATAATCAATACCGTGTTTTTGCATAACGGCTTGCACTTGCGGGGCCACTTCTTGATAGCGAGAGGACGGCATATCAGGAAATAAGTGATGCTCAATTTGGCAACTTAAATGCCCAGTTAAAACATGAAACCAATGCGGGCCTTTAATATTTGATGAGCCTAAAACTTGGCGATAGTACCACTGCCCTTGCGTTTCGTTTATGCAGTCTTCTTGTTTAAAGGTCTCTGTGTCCTCGGTAAAGTGGCCACAAAAAATAATGGTTGAGGTCCATAAATTACGGATCAAATTTGCCAGTAAGTTGCCTGCTAATACCCATAAAAACAAAGGGCCCGCCAGTAAAGGAAATATCACATAATCTTTTATTAATTGGCGCGCACCTTTACTAAAAAAGCGCTGCTTTAGAGTAGAATGCGATACACCCCCTTCGCGGTTTTCTTTCTTTTTACCTATAAACACACGTTCCGCTGCCAGTTCGTGATACGACACCCCCCACTGAAACAGCACACTTAAATTAATATACGTAATAAACTGCCACACATTTTTTAAACGCCATTTAAAATCATTGCTTAAACGCAATAAACCATAACCAAAGTCGCGGTCTTTACCAATAATATTAGTGTAGGTGTGGTGCTCAAAGTTATGAACGCGAAGCCAACTTTGCCCATCGCAAGCAATATCCCATTCGTAGTGTTGCGAGTTAAGCTGCTTATCGTTCATCCAATCGTATTGGCCGTGCATAACATTGTGGCCAATTTCCATGTTGTCTAAAATTTTTGCCAGCGCCAATAACAGTACACCCGCAACCCATAAAAGTGGCTGAATAAAGCCCAGCATAAGTAAAATACGGCCACTCCACTCACATAGCCGCTGCTTTTTAACAACCGAGCGAATGTAGTTTGCATCTTGTTGCCCTACTTTGCCTAGCGTATCCATTTTTATGCTATCTAAATCGTGGGCTAACTGATCAAAGTTTATGTTTTTCATAGCTGTAACTCCAAGTCGCTAACAGGTTGACTTACACACAGTTGAATTAACTGCTCGCCGTTATCACTCAACTCACCAGTTTTTAAATTACGCACCACGCCTGACTTTTTAATGCACTGGCACTGGTGGCAAATACCAATGCCACACCCGCGTTTAACCGGTAATTGTTTTGCCTCAAACTGTGCTAACAATGCATTGTTAGCATTTACGATATGAGCGCTGCTATCAATCTGTACGTTAAACAGGCTGTCGTCATTTTGGCTTGGCAGCGTTAAACCAAATGCCTCCTGGTAGTAATTTAAATGGTGTTTTTTAGCAAAGTCACACACCGTTTTCATAAAGTTTGCAGGCCCACAGCAGTATATGTCTGGGTTTTCCCATACATTTACATGGCGAGTAATATCACCTGATTGCTCGCGTGTGAGCAGTAAAAACGAAAAATGCGAAAACTGGTTTGCTAATGCGCTTAGCTCGTCTACACATTGGTGCGCTGCGGCTTTGGCATAATAAATCAGCGATACTTTTTGTGTTGTATGTTTTAAATGCTCACTAATCATGGCAAGCATAGGTGTAATACCCGAGCCGCCCGCTATAAACGTTGCATTGTTTTGGGTGTTTTTATAAACAAAGTCGCCACTAGGCGCTGAAATATTGCACCACTCACCGACTCGTAAAGCACTGCTTAAAAGGCTTGTAAAACGCCCTTGCTCATTAGTTTTAATTAATAAACGCACCAAGCCCGTAGTTTTAAATTGCTCAGGGCTTGAGGCAACCGTAAAAACACGAGTTAATAAACGCCCGTTTATTTCTACCGTTAAACTAATATGTTGGCCAGCATTGTGTGCCTGCCAGTGCTGAGTAGGCTTTAAGGTAATACTTAAAAAATCACCATTGTGCTGCGTCAGCTCTTCTATTTTTGCTCTATAAAGACCAGCACGCCACGCAGGCTTAACCATTTGCATAATGGGCTCAATGTAGCCTGCAAAGCTTTGATGGTGTAAAAACCACTTCGAAAATTGGTCTAATACTTTAGTAATCATCACTATTAATCTCTTGGATATTAAATATTGAATTTGAACTTACATGTGTACGCTCAAACTTCAGCGCACAAGTGTACGCCCAAAAAAATTAATTTCAATAGTATTAGAGTAAATATTCAGTTTTTTAGCACGATTTTTACGCAGCGTCCTAATTTAAAGCGCTGTACTAAAGCCTCAATTAAGGTGTAATAAATAGCTGTTTAAAATATTAAAAACAGCCATACAGCACTGCGGGTAAACTCTTTATTATTGAAATATATATAGTTTTTATTAAAGCACTACATTTAGCAAAATCATCAACAGCATGCTAATGTAGGTATTACTTGCTTATTTATTGGACAGGACAACAACTGTGTTTTTACCTATAAAAACGATTGCTAAAACATTATCAACGGCGTTTATAGCTGTACTCGTTTCAACGCCGGTGGCAGCTGTAGATTACAAAACCCTTGATGTATTACCGCTCAATGTAAAGGCCGTCAGTGTGGCTAAAGGGGTAACTATCCCCTGGGCTATTGAGCCGTTAAGTAATGGTGATTTACTTATAAGCGAGCGAAGCGGCACACTTTATTTACTGCCTAAAAACTCATCTAACTTAACTAAGCTCTCGGGTTTGCCAAAAATTGATGCCAACGTGCAAGGCGGTTTACTAGATTTAGCCCTACATAGCGACGCAAACGATAGTCAATGGCTTTACATAACTTACTCAAGTACCCAAGGCGCTAAAAGTGGCAGTAATACAGCCCTAATGCGCGCCAAGCTTAGTGACGATCGCACTGAGCTTTTAAGCACACAATTACTATACAAAGGTGAGCATAACAGCACAAAAGGCCAGCACTACGGAAGCCGTATTGTGTTTGATAACAAAGGGTATGTTTACTTTTCGATTGGCGATCGCGGCGCGCGCGATAAAAATCCGCAAGACTTAACCCGTGATGGCGGTAAAATTTATCGCTTACACACTGATGGCCGTATTCCAAGTGATAACCCGTTTGTAAATCAAAAAAGCGCTAAACCCGCTATTTGGTCATACGGACACCGTAACCCGCAAGGCATGTGGTTTGATAAAACAACACAAACGTTATGGTCTCATGAGCACGGCCCACGCGGCGGCGATGAGCTAAACATAATTAAAGCGGGCGCTAATTATGGCTGGCCGGTGGTTAGCTATGGGGTTAATTACAGCGGTACGTCGTTTACCGACATACAAGAAAAAGACGGCATGCAATCGCCCGTACTGCATTGGACCCCCTCCATTGCCCCTTCTGACATGTTATTGGTTAGCAGCGATAAGTACCCGCAATTAAAAGGCAAGCTTTTGCTATCGTCTATGAAGTTTTCGTTTTTAAGTGCACTGGAAATATCTAACAAAGGTGTTTCAAAGCAATATAAAATTTTAGAAGGAATAGGCCGCGTCCGCAGCTTAGCACAAGGCAGTGATGGCTATATTTACTTAGGCATTGACGGACAAGGAATTAAACGCCTTGAGCCTGAGCAATAAAACCGTTAGTAACCGCAGCATAGCAAATAATGCGTTTACCTTGTTTTTATATAACAAGGTAAACGCCCTTCAGCTAAAAGAACTATTTAGCTCTTTGTAGCGTATGGTAATGCTAGGGCGTGTTGTTCTTTGATGGTTGAATTTGCAACAGTATGTTTGGTTTTTAGGCAAGGCAGAGCCTATGAAGTGTGGTTACTCCCCATAAATAGGCGATAACGCAGCATAAATGCCAAACATGCGCTGCCCTTCGGGTTCTGCCTAGGGGGATAAACTCTTTGTTGCCTACATGGATGTAGGTAAGGGGCGTGAGCAGGACGCGGAAGCTTTGCTCGGTTTCTACTTATTCTTACATGGAAGTAAGTCATTAGAATAACGCAGGAGCAGTTATCGAGCCCACTAGGTTACAAACCTCGCGCCGCGATTTAATCGCCCCTAGATTGAACAAATTTCAATCCGCAAAGATCAACACGCCCTAATACTTTTATAAAACTAAGGAGCCCCATGTTTTCACTATTTAAATCAGACCCGACAAAAAAACTACGTAAAGAGTACGATGCAAAGCTTGAGCAAGGCATGCAAGCACAGCGTAAAGGCGACATTAAAAGCTACGCCATGTTAAGCGCAGAAGCCGAAAAAATCTGGAGTGAAATAGAAGCGCTTGAAGCAAAAAAGCCAGATAATACCAATCGTGTTAAGTAATTAGACATTTATAGCGACGGATAAATAGAGTGATAACAAGGCATAAATTTCGACATGTAGTTTTTCTACATGAGAAATTTATAACGCAGTTAACGCTTTATTTAGCACGCGAGAAAGGCTAAATATTTAAGTCGATTGGTATAAATATCGTGTCTGTACTGTTTTAAAAGCAGCAAGACGCGTTTAGTAAATAATTCATCACCTCGTTTTATAGCCTCCACCAGCCAAAAACCACCTTTTATAATAGGCTTGCATAAACAAATGTACTTAAAGCGGTTACTTATATTTTCGATGCAGTTTTTAGTGGCGATTAAATGATTTAAAAAAGGGGTTTGGATGTCATTTTAAATCTTTAACTGCTGTATTTACTTACTGCGCTGGCGTTTTTCCTCCTAAGTCAGAAAATGAGGACAATTTCCTCTTTTCTACCTGCCATAAAAAGAACACCCCGCCTTAAAGTTTAATGCTCGCAATGTGTTACAGGATTTGCTATTAATATTAAAAATAATTAAGAGGACATACTTTGCTCATAAAAAAAAGGAAAGTGTCCTCTGATAAAATTGTTAGGTGTACATTCAAATTATGACGGAAGCTGATAAAGAAGTAATCCAGATAATTAAGGAGTTATTTCGTAATAAAAATAAAGAACTTACGGATCCTGATGACACCCTTCAAGATTATATTGTTAAAAGTACAATTTATTTAGCTATTATTTGTATTGTCATTTTAACCCCAATACAAATATTGAGTGATGCTTCTCATATCAAAGGAATTTTGCCAAGTGTTGTTAGTTTAGCGTTCACATTTTTATTTTTACATTTAAATATAAAGTCAAAAAATCCAAGTTTAATATTATATCTTTTAACTTGGTCATCATTAATGTTGAGTATATGGCTATAGGCTAAGTACACCTAACAAGGGTTTTCAAGTCGGACAAATTACCGTTGGCTTTATGTTCGTGCCTCACTTATTTTAGCCAACTGCAATTTGCCGCTTAAAACGGCGTTATATTTCTTAAGAGAGAACTATTTGAATCAATATTTATCCACACTACTTAGTTCCATCGGTATCGATCTCGAACACTTAAAATATAAATATCTTAGTCCCCAGGAACTTACATATATCGATAAGCTGTTGGCATCTAAGAAAGATTTCGAAGGAACTTTTTATACTAATGAACATGGCGATAAATTGGAGGTGTTGCTAATGTTTCTGAATGCCCATAAGGAGGGCATAATCAATATTATGGAAGGCAAAGAGAAAAAAGATACACTAAACGAGCTATATACCTCAAGTGTAATATCAGGAAGTTATGATTGTTTTCGCTTTGATTTGTCAAAGTTTCCTCAAAGCTACACGCCTTTGAATCAAGCTTTAACCTTATATCGAATAGGTAGAGATGGTGAGTCTAAACAGGATTTAGGTTGCTCGTGGGCAAGGGAAATTGAAGGGCTTAATGCTTTTTACCATGCATCTGGAATGTCCGAATCCATGCTCAAAGCTAGGCCAGTATTCCTTATGGAAATAGATGATTCACAGGTGCTGTTCGAAGGTAATGCAAGAGAGCATGAATTAGTATTAAAGCCTAATTTTACACTCAATACATTAAAAAAGCTTGATGAAGAAAGACGAAACCGAATTAGCAGCTAAATGATCCAACGAAATATAACAAGGCGTTATGTGCCAGTACAATATGGAGTAAGCATTGATTTTTAGTGTTCAATCAAAATTATTAATTAGTGCAGGTGTTATAGCTTCCGCTTCTGCGATCTGGCACCTACTCTGTATTTTTGGTGGTCCTAGTTGGTTTGCATTTGCTCGGGCACCTCAACAAATAATCGACTCTTCGATTCAAGGAACTTTACTTGCTCCAATTGGCACAATAATCGTTGCAAGCTTAATGTTTGCTTGTACTATTTTTGCTTTTTCAGCAGTTGGTTTAATTCGCAAAGTTCCTCTGCTCAAATCAGCTTTAATTACCATTGCAATGATCTGCTTATTGCGGGGATTAATTGCTGTTCCTACATTTGTAACGTCCTCAGGTTTAGATACTTGGCAAATTGTAGCGAGTACTGTTTGGCTTTATGTTGGTATTTGTTTTTCCGCTGGTAGTATAGAACAATATAGTCTTGGTAAATTAGGCACATAGAAAACTTCTTAAACTCTTCGCCCCATTTATTAGGTCTCACTATTATTTCCCTCATACACATTTGCAGGATTTATTTGCATTAGCAGTGCTGGGTTGTCTATCGGTTTAAACCCGTATTGCGCATACAGGCCATGGGCATCAGAAGTGGCTAATAAAAAGCGCCTTAGCCCTTGCAGCTCAGGGTGCTCTACTATCGTTTTAACCAGTAACTTGCTCAGACCATTACCTTGCAAATCTGGGGTAATAAATACATCAGCCAAATAGGCAAAGGTGGCGTTGTCGGTTACTACGCGGGCAAAACCAACTTGCTCGTTATCAGCGCTGTAAACACCAAAGCACATTGAGTTATCAATCGCTTTTTGCATAACGCTTTTAGGTATTCCTTTAGCCCAATAGCTATTAACAATAAAGTTATAAATAACGTTAAAGTTAAGCTTGCTTTTATCTGTGCTTATCGTGAAATTGTGGGTATTTACAGTCATAATTTATTGTCTTTTAGTAACAAAATTTGAATCAATAATCTTTAACATTTTTTAACTGTTTATCGTGTACTTTTGAAAGCAGCAATATCGAGCAAATAGCCCCAAGTAATGCAATTCCCATATCAGATTGAGTATCCCATACGTACCCTTGCGTACCTAAAAATGCTTCTGCGTTTTCACCGCTTAACACTGCAACCCACCACTCTATTAGTTCGTAAAAAGCACTAAACGCTAAACATATCGATACAACAAACACATTTAGCCAGCCTTTACCATTTACTACGTTTTTACGTAGTAATATTTCACGCGCTAATAATGCAGGCACAAACCCTTGAAAAAAGTGCCCTACTTTATCGTAGTTGTTACGCTCACTGCCAAATAAATTATCAAACCAAGGGACTTCGGCGTAGGTGTAATGCCCGCCAACCATTAGCACAATACAATGCGCTAATATAAAGCCATATAAAATGGGGGTGAGTTTAAAATGCTTATAGCTGCTTGCCAGAAGCACTAAACCAATGATTGCGGGGATAACTTCAAGCAGCCAAGTAAACTGATCTTTTGGGTTAATTCCGGACCAAATTAATACAATAAAAAACAGGCCAAGCCATAAATACTTCATTTAGAATCCTTGTCTAAATTGATTGAATTTACAGCATTTTATATCTCTAAATCGCCCGATGCTACCGATAGTTTGTTTTAGCGGTTAATCGATTAAATACACGAGGAAAAAACCGTTTAATGGTCGGTGCCCAGCCACTTAGGCCTTTGCCAACAATCACTTCGTCTTTTTTATTATGAATTGCGAGGATCATTTTTTTAGCGGCTAGGCTTACATCCATGCCATTTTCTATTGAGTGCTCTGGCTTGTTTTGCGCTATGCCTTGCTCGTTTAACGAATTATGTGCAATGGCGGTTTTAATAGAGCCAGGGCAAATAGTTAAGCAATGAATGTTATACTCTGCAAGCTCAGCACGCAGGCAATCCATAAAGCCCACTACCGCATATTTAGAGCCTGAATAGCCCGTTCTAAATTTAGAGCCTACTTTACCCGCAACGCTACTAATAGAGACGATTGAACCGCTTTGTCTTGCTACCATACTAGGCGCCACCGCTTTAGTAAGTGCAATTAGGCCAAAATAGTTAACTTCCATCAACTGGCGGTAAACATTAAATTCGTTTTCTAAAAATAGGCTGCGCTGCGATACCCCACCGTTATTAATTAAAATATCGATAGCAGGTAATGTACTAATTAAATCAGTAACTTGAGCTAAAACAGCTTCAGGCGATGACAAATCAAGAGGCACAATAATGTGGCCATCGCCATGTAAGCTTTGTTTTAGTTCGTTAAGTTTATCAACGCTTCTGGCTGATAAAATAACCTTGGCACCCAGTGCTGCAAACTGTATTGCGAGCTCCTTGCCAATACCTGATGATGCGCCAGTGATCCACACGGTTTTATTGTTGTATTGCATGGGTTATTTGCCTTTATTATTTTATCCGCTGCTAATAGCAATCGTGTTAAGTTTTAAACGTTTATAGCGACAGATAAATGATTTATAACGTGGTTAACGCTTTATTTAGCACGCTAAAATAACTAAATATTTAAGCCGCTTAGCATTATGCCTTGGTGGGGCCTGCTATGGCGTTAACTTCATGCTCTAGCGATTTATAAAAACCCATTAAAAATAAAAACTCAACGGTTACATACAACGGGCCAATAATTAAGCCAATTAAATCATCTACAAACGCAGGCTTTTTACCCTCATAATAATGGCCAATAAACTGCAGCACCCAGCCAAATACAAACACGCCCACGCCAATACTTAACCAAGGCCAAAAAGCCATAGCAGCGATTGGCTGGGCTGCTAAAAGCAATAAGGTAAACAGTACACCCATTATTAAGCCAAGCGACACGCTCAGCATTAAGTAATACACTACGCTTGCAAAAACAAAAAGCTGCGCGCCATCAATAAGCAGGCTGCCAATGGGTATTTGAATACGCGCTAACAAGCACAGCACCGCAAATACAATAAGCGGAATGCCAAAAAAATGAGTTAAAACATTGCGTTTAGAGCGATGGTACAAACCGTATGTGCCAAGCTGTTGCTGTAGAGTTTTCATGTGTGTGCCTTTTATTGTGTTTTTTTACACTATATCAGGCTTTTAAAATATCACTCTGTCGGGGAGCCGACATTTACTGATTACAAAGTAGCTCTAAAGCAGATTGGTTTAAAATGGTCACTTTGTTATAACCGACCTCAATGAGTTGCTGCTTTGCTAATTTTTGTAGAATTTGATTGGCGGTTTGGCGTGTAAGGTAAGTCATATCAGCCAATTGCTGCTGAGACAAAGTAAACGTATGGCCATTACTATGCGCTAAATGCGCACACAATATAAGCAAGCGTTTTGCAACGCGCTGCTCGGCACTTAATAGTGCGTGATCTTCCATGCTAGTAAACATAACTCGCAATTTTTGGGCAAGGAGTAACCCAAAGTCTTGCCAATAATGCGGGTATTGTTTTAACAGTTGCTCTAGTGCACGTTGCCCAATAAAACACAGTGTTACATCGGTTTGCGCATAAACATCGTGCGTGCGCATTCCGCGGTCAAATAAAGTGACTTCGCCAAACCACAGCGAGGCGTCAACAAAGCTTAAAACAGCTTCTTTACCATTATTACTTACCCCACTAATACGCACCACACCACTTAATACAGCATAAATACCGTCGTGTTTATCACCTCGTAAAAAAAGAGATTGGTGCGCGCTAAGGCTTAAAGTTTTTGCGTGGCTTAGTAAAAACTGTTTTAAGTGTGCATCACGCTTAGAAAACCACTGCCCTTGTTCAATAATGTTACAATGTGCTTTACTTAATCCATTCATTGCATTGTGTTTATATGTGGTTGAAGCTCTATTGCCAACGACTTAGGCAAGTCTAAATTACTGGCAATAACAAAGTCGTTATACGCCTCATTACCAGAGAAAAACTCCGCAATAAGCGTTTTATTTTTATATACGTTCACTGAAACACCACTGCCCATACCACCAGCATTAATAATGTAGTAATAGTAATTGCCTTTGTTAAAAAACAAAATACTTTCGCCTACTTTCCCTATTTGACGATAGTAGCTACCAAATGGCTGCGCGGCAGTGGCCGTATACTCAAGGCCAATTTTTTGCTCAGTGCCATAACGATAAGTAATAGCTGAGTTATCATTGGCCACACACACAGACAAAATATTATCAGTGGGCTTTAGTGTATAAGTCACTTTTGCAGTTGGGTTGCGTATAACCTTTTGCATTTTTGCATTTATATACGCTGTTTCACCACGTTTACAGTGACTTGGTACAATTCCCTCTATTAGGCCTTCTACAACAAGGTGCTTTTGCTTAATAGCAGTAGCCGGTAAATTAGCGTTTTCGTTTTTAGCCACTAACGGCGTTTTACTGCTACTAAATAAACTCACTTCCTCATCGCAACCATTTAAAAAGAGTACGGGAATACAATAGCAAAAAGAGATCAATTTGAAACTCATACTAATTCCATCTAATACAACTTAACCTTAAAATAGCGGCAAAATTAAGCACTAGCAACCATTAAAAATGGTAAGTTTTATAAATCTTTTTTTTAACCATGTTATGCAAATATTGCTTTACTATTTAGTGACTTATTTAATATTTATTTACACATTAATTGGTTTATTTACGAACAATTCATAAACCAATTAATACCCGTATGTCTATTTTCAATATAGGGACAATAAACCCTCTTTTTATAATACTTAAACACAATAATTGCGGATAAATGTTGGCTTTTATTAATACAAATTCGCTTGGTTAGGTAATCTATTTTAGGTAGGAGGCGTGTTGAATTTTAGGCAAAAATTACATTGTTGAGCTTTCTTTAGCAGAACACTTTAACGTAGCAAGGTTTGCTTTGGGCTCTTTAGTATTAGCTAGAAAAGTTAGCGCATGCCTTTTAAAGGCATGCGCGGTAAATAATAAAGCGCTGTGACGCCTGAGCTAAGGCTAACCTAATCAGATGAAGAATCGTTTTCTTCACGCTTATATATGTAGGTTTGCTGCGTTTTAAAGCCAAAGCCTAATGTATCACTGTCATTTACAAGTTTAACTTTACCATCAACAACAGTTAGCCCTGGTCCGTTAATTTCAGGCGGTTTGATTGGGTTTACTGCGCCTTCACCAGTAAGGCTCGGGCCGATTAAATAAAACTGGCTTACTTGGCTAACAGGTATTGTTTCTTCGTACTCGTAGCCACCACCTGGGGTACCGTCATCTGGGTCACCATCATCAGGTGTTGGCACATCACATAATCCATTATTATTAGCATCTATACATGAGTCGCCTTCACCAAAATACAACTGAGCGGTGTCGGGTACATCGTAGCTGGTAGTAAATTTAAGTTGGTCGTACACTTTTGTGCCATAGTGCAAATGAAAAGCGTACATTGCACCACCGCCCCCTGTTAAAGAGCACTGATTTTTATCAGACTCTAGTGCAGGTGTAAACGATGTATAATAAGCTACGCCTCCTACTACGGTGGCTGCAGCCAATGATTTTTCACCATTACTTAGCTCATATCGCCACCCTTTAAAGCCTGCTAAATCAGCTTCAAGTTCTACAAACTCATCTACATTATCTAGTGCATTGCCAAATGGGTCGTCATTCATAAGCATTAATTCACTTGGCACTATGGGCTCTGGCGTATTTTGTGAATCGAAGGTTTTAGTTACGGTTTGTTCATCGCGAATCATGTAAAGATGATCTTGCTCATTGGTTGCAAGCGGATTTGAGCGATTACCACTGCCTATCACGATTGCATCGTAAGGCGTATCTAATCGTGTGGTTATTTCTTCACCGCCATAGCTCGTTTTGCTTACTTTACTAAACATAGTACGTGCCACTAGTGGCTTGTAAAAAAAGCGTCGGTCTTGCGTTGCTAATGAACTGCCAAGCTCTGCTAATTTGTAATGAGAAAAACTATTTTTGTCAGAGCCTGGCATATCCACACGCCAAATATTACCCCCCGTATCGGTGGCATATAAACGGTCAATGTAACCATCATAATCTGAGTCAAGCGTTGCTATATCAGCAGCTATACTGTGCTTACCTTGGAAATTGTTATCCTCGGGCGTTAACGCCCATACTCTTTCGCCAGTTTTAGCCTTAACAATGTAAATTCCCGTGCCTGATCCATCCTCGCTACGAATCGCGTTGTCTTTGTTTGTATCGTATCCGCCACCAAATACCAGTAAAGGCTCATCTCCAAACGCTTTAATATAGGCTATTTGTGGTTTTGACCAGGTTTGAGCTAGGTATTCAAACCCATCTGAGCCGCCTACAATAGGCTTACTCCAAAGCTGTTTTGGCTTATCTGGTGAGCTAATATCAAGTGCATAATAGTTTTTACCCCCGCGGCGCATGCCAGCAAATGCCCATACTTCATCACCTTTAGTGGCATCTATTACTCCGTCATTTAAGCCGTCACTGTTTAAACTTTTATTGTTAAAAAACACACTAATAGGCCCATCCATACCATACACTTTAGTATTGGCTTGATTTGTACGAAGCGCAGGTATGTTTTTTAACAGCTCAGCAGGCATAAACGCCCACTCCTCTTCAATGCTGTTACCTTTATCGTTAAACATGTGTAAAAAGCCAGCATTAGTGCCCACTAAAATACGTATGTTGCCATCACCATAATCAATAGATACCGGCTTAGAATGCAAAGGATCACCAAAAATATTGGCACGCTGATCTACTGATGAGCTATCGCTATCTTCGTTATCTACATCCATGCCTCTTGCCCAATTAATATCATTGCGCGAGATAGCAATATCAGTACCCGGTATGATGCCACCTATGGCGTCTGACACTATATTTAAAATTTCTTTAACTCTATCAAAGGTAAAATCAACAATACTACCGTCCGAATCTATATACAGTTTGCGGCTTTGTGAGTCTAAGCTTGAAAGTAAGTAGTTTACGCCGCCTTGTGCGACTAAATTACCATCGGCCGGTTTATTTGAAGGTAGCCAAAACGTGCGAGCGTCTTCTTTAATTAAGCCGTCATCACCTATTGCCTCACGGCCTGTGGAGTCAACTATGTTAGAGCCCGACATAACTAATTTTTTTAAATTGCCGCCCCAACGAGCCCCGGTCTCAGGATAGAACATAGCAAAATAGATTGCTTCTCGGCTGCGGGTTTGGTCAACGTTATTACTGGCAACCGTAGGCGATGAAAAGCTATCGTTTACTTCGCGTATTCTAGAAATAGTATTATTTAATGCTTCAGAGAGCTCTGCTGAGGTATCTGCGTGAAGGTACTCGCCACCACCTAGTTCAGCAGTTTTTTCAAGAAGCGTTTTACCTTTGCTACTCATGCCACTACCAAAACCAATAGTAAATACGCGGCCTGTGTCTGCCACTTCCGGTGTGTCTTCGTAAAGATCTATTTCAACATCTTGTGTACCATGAATTATTTGCGCTAATACCGCTAAATAACTGTTACTTGTTTTACTTGGGTTATAACCAAATTTTTGCTTGTATAAATCTTTAATATCGTCATTGCGGTTATTATCCTGAGTAGGGTCGCCGTCGGTCATTAATATTAAATTTATAGAATTATCACAGCGCTCTTGCGAACCATATGCCTGTCTAAACGGCGATATATAATCAGGGGGCGTTAAAGGGTTGTCATTGTTCTCTACACTAAAGTCACGTTGATTGGTATTTTGTCCATACCAAACGGTTTGGCCTGTCATATAAAGGTAGGCTTCCCATAAGGTTTCTGTAACGGGGGTGTTACCGCTAGCAGGTAGCTTTTCAATTTGGCCTAAAATAGTGTCATGTGATGAGCCTAAACCAGCCATAATATAACCACCGTTGTTACCATTAAAACGCATTAAACCAAAGTCAATGGCGCTATTATCATTAACCAGTTGGGTCATGGCATCTTTAGCTGCATCTATTTTTTTAGGTCCGTTGTAAGGAAGCTTACTTCCCATACTTCCGGAGGTATCAAAAATAATCACAACACGGGGGTTTTCATCGGTTTCTACGTTATGGTTTACGTATAGCTCTATATCTTCGGCGATTACAGAGAGGCTAACAGTTGCTGCAAAAAAAGATGCAACAATGCGATTGAAGGTAAGTTTCATTTTAAATCCTTTTATCTGCGCTAAAATCACGCAGTTCCATTAAAAGTGCAGTTACTTATTTATTTTTAGTTTTAATTAGAAAAATGCACAAAACAGCTAAATGCCATTAAACATAAACTTATTTACAAAGATTAATATTAACTGAATTTGCTATATGTTAAGTACTTTAATGAAAATAGGCGTAAATATAAAGAAATTTAATACCCTTAGAGCATTTTATATACGCATCGCCATTAGCAAAATATCCTGCTTTTAAAAACAATTAACTCTGTGATTCTGGGTTAACCTTACTTGCAATGGTGTTATTACCATATTTTAAGTTTAAAACCCCCTATTAAAATAGGTATTTAAGTGAGGATACACGTTAAACCCGCTTAAAAATTAACAACTCACATTGGTTAATTTCAAAAATAAAAACTAAAAAGCCCCCGCGAGTTTATAAACTCGCAGGGGCTTTTTAAGTGCTAAGTAATAAATTTATAACGATAAATCTTCTTTAGCACGCGTTAAATTATGAGATACCAGTGAGTTTTTAGAGATTTGATACGCTTCGTATAAATCTGAAAGGCCTGCGGTGTCTTTTTTGGCCATCATGCGGGCTACACCACGGTTACTTAATGCAAACGATGTAAGTTCGCGTACTTTTAAACGTGGGCCACGGCTTTCTTTTAATAAGGCAATTGCTTGTGTACAAATGGCTTCAGCTTCTGTGTAGTTTTTAGATTCTACATTAAGTGCACAGCTATTAAATGGCTGTTCAAACTCCGGCGCTGCTGTTACAGAATCTTCAATAACCATTAATTTGTAGTCACTTTGATCAGCCATTGCAGCAGCTGAGCAAGTTAATAATGAGCCAAGAGCGATGGTTTTTAAAAGTGTACGTTTCATGATTATCTTCCTGTTTGGTTAGTCGTACTTATTGGCGACAACTTAACTTTAGATAATTCTGAGCGCAGCGACAAACGATAAAAACAAACTCAATAAATGAGAAATACTAACTTATAGACTTAGCTTACCCTTCTTCTACAGCAGAAGATTGGCCGACTAAAAGCTATAAATAAACCTAAACAAACTCAACAATTTACACAATGGTTACCTATTGCCAAAAAAGCATTAGTGTTGTAACTTTGTTAATTGACCCAATATTTACAAGGATTGTCATGATTAAAAAAACAAAAAATATAGTTTTATCTAGCTCATTTTTATTATTATGTGCATGTGGGGGCTCCTCAGAAAACGAAGGCGATATTATAAGTTCCGACCCTGCAGTATGTGCTAGTCAAACAGCACAAAACGAAGCCCTTTGGGACTACCTTCAAACAGATTACCTTTGGAGTGAACAGCTAAATACCTCAACAAACCCATCTACATTTGACTCATTAAGCGATTTAATGACCGAAGTTAAATCGCAAGTAGAATTAGATAAATACAGTTATGTAGTCACTGCGCAAGAATATGAAGACCGATACCTTAACGCGAGTTATTTTGGTTATGGTTTAGCAAACAAAATAGAATCTAACGGTCTTCTTGTAAAGTATGTATTTGACGATGGTAATGCAGCAGCTATGGGGTTAACCAGAGGCTCATTAATCACCAAAATGAATGGCGTAAATATTGAAGAAGCAATAACCAACAATACGTTTGACTACGATGCCTTATTGGGGCCTGAAGAAGAAGGCTATACAGTAGACGTAACATGGATAGATTTAAACGGTGAAGAACAAACCGGCACTATGGCACGCGCAACGGTTAGCACAAACACTATTCTAGACGCCCGCATATTAGAATCTAATACAGGTAAGGTTGGCTACCTGGCCTTTAATAGCTTTATTGAACGCAGTGCCCCAGACTTAGATGACGCATTTTCGTTATTCGAGCAAGAGGGCGTTTCAGAGCTAGTACTTGATTTACGCTATAACGGCGGCGGTTACCTTAATGTAGCTAAACAACTAGCAAGCCAAATTGCTGCTGAGAACGTGCTTGGCAAGCCTATGTTTAATTACGAATATAATAAAAACCGTGAAACTAACAGCGTAGATTTCGAGTTAAATAATAATCAACCACGCCTAAATTTACCTCGTGTAGTAATACTTACCACTGAACAAACATTGTCTGCCAGCGAAGTGGTAATAAATGCGCTAGAACCTTACATTGATGTTCAAGTAGTTGGCACAAGCACAGGAGGAAAGCCTGTTGGCATGGATATTAATCAACTTTGTGACCACGTTGTGTTTGCCATAAACTTTAAAATGACTAACTCAGCTGGCTATGGTGATTACTTTGATGGTTTACCTGCAGATTGTTACGCCGAAGATACCATTAATTCTGATTGGGGCGATACCAAAGATCCTCTTCTAAGCGAGGCTCTATACTTGTTAACTAATAATAGTTGCTCAACAACTCAAACAAGCCAGTTACATAAACAAAAATCGCTTTATAACAATTTTGGTCTATTCGATAAAAACACGATATAACCCTTTTAATTGCATACAAAAAAAGCCGATGCAGGGTTATCCCTTCATCGGCTTTTTTATCGCGTTATAAAACGTTTTTATAAAGATAAATCTTCTTTAGCACGCGTTAAATTATGAGATACCAATGAGTTTTTAGAGATTTGATACGCTTCGTATAAATCTGAAAGGCCTGCGGTGTCTTTTTTGGCCATCATGCGGGCTACACCACGGTTACTTAATGCAAACGATGTAAGTTCGCGTACTTTTAAACGTGGGCCACGGCTTTCTTTTAATAAGGCAATTGCTTGTGTACAAATGGCTTCAGCTTCTGTGTAATTTTTAGATTCTACATTAAGTGCACAGCTATTAAATGGCTGTTCAAACTCTGGTGCGGCTGTTACAGAATCTTCAATAACCATTAATTTGTAGTCACTTTGAGCAGCCATTGCAGCAGCTGAGCAAGTTAATAATGAGCCAAGAGCGATGGTTTTTAAAAGTGTACGTTTCATGATTATCTTCCTGTTTGGTTAGTCGTGCTTGTTGCCGACAACTTAACTTTAGATAAATCCTCTTGCCCCGACAAACGATAAAAACAAACCTAATAAGTGAGAAAATCTAACTTATAGACTTTAGTCTAATGCCTGCTTTAAATAGCGTTTCTTTCACTTTCAAAAAATACAGCAAAAACAAGTGAGTTAACAACGTTGGCAGCTAATCAGTAAAGACCCATCCATACATAAAACTGAGTTAGTTAGCAGTTAACTTTTTATGTGGGTTTAAAAAAAACATTTTTTTCCACCCTTGGCTTTGCGTTGTAAAAAGCCACGGCATAGGCATAAGCGATAATATAGAATAATGCACATGAGGTTGCTTTCCTGCGGCATTACCGGTATCGCCCAGTAAGCCAATTTGACTGTTTATGCTAACTACATCCCCTGCACTTACATGGTAGTCATTTAAATGTGCAAAATAATGCACGCGCCATTTTGCACCAAGTACCGCAACCACTTTGCCACCTCGGTTTAGTTCACCTGAAAAAATAACAATACCGCTTGTTGCAGCAACCACAGGCGTGTTTTTAGCGCCAAAAATATCAACTCCTTTATGCACACCCGAGCGCCCCCACGGCTCATACCAAAACGTATTGTGGTTCCAATCCTTACTTGTAGCGCCTTGCACAGGAACTACTAGCTTCTCAGGAATGAGTAAACCCACTATTAATAAAATTATAACTGCGCCCAAAGTCCACTTTAGTAGTTTCAATGCATTACCTTTGCTGTGAATAGTCATTAAATTATTAATTACAATACCTGAACGCCTAGTGAGTATTGTTAGAACGAAACACTTTTTTTACGTGAACTAAACTCATTAATTTTAATACAGGTTTTATTATTAATTGCGCACTGCCAGCTATAAAAAGCCAGGTACCGCTTTCAACTAATGACTCATTTAAAAAGAAAAAGCTACCAATTAAAAACCACACCGCAATTAAAAAATCGTTAACTGCGCCTAATGCTTCATAACGGCGTTGGATAGTAATATGCTCTTGTCCTAAGTCTAAATTAAGCTGATTTTTGCTGGAGCCCATCAATACTACTCACTCTTTTTTACTGTGTAATTGAAAAACTGTTTTCACTAGCATCTAATACCAATTCGCTTAATTAAGTATTATTACGCATTGGTATAGGCTTATTTGCATAATACAATAGCAAAAAACACACAATAAAAAACGCTGCCTGATATATCAGCCAGCGTTTTTATTGGTGTAGAGTCTTTATAGCTAAAACTCACTATTACTTGTATATTTAATTGTTTATTTTTGGTCTTTTTCTAAACGTTTTTTAAGACTTAAAGCCGCATCTGCCGCTAATAATCGCATAAATTCAGAACCATTGCTTTGCTCGCCCTGCCCTGCACCTATTACAATTTCAGGCACTAAGCGACTTTTTCCTAAACTATTGAATAAAGCAGTTTGAATTTTCACCTCAGCTTTTAATGTTTCATCAAACACATATTTAGGATCAAGCGCTGCTGATTTAGCACGTAAGCGTGCCTCAGCTAACACATCCATACCTAGTGCTTCTAAACGCTGTTGCTTTAATATCTCTTCTTGCTCTTTAGCCAACTCAGCTTTTACAGCTACACGTTGCTGAGCAGAAATAATAGCATTCGCTTTAATACGCTCGGCATCGATTTGCTCTTTAATTTTAAGCTTTTCAGACTCTGCCCGCTGCTTTGCTATAGCTTGTTCGCCTAAGGCAACTTCTGTACGCGCTTGTTGCTCTGCTTTTTTAAGATTTTGACGTGCCAAGGCTTCATCTGCAGCCGCTTGCTTTTGCGCTTCTAAGCGCGCGTTTACTTTACTTTCGTAGTCAATATCAATAATACTTGCATCTACAACAGTAATACCATACGCACCTAAAATCGGCGCATTACGCAGCGGTTTACCCTCTTTATCAGATTTAATATTTACCGTTACACGCTGCTGTTTACTTAAGCTACCTAGTTCATCGCTTTTATCCCGCTCACCGCTGCTGATTATTTGCTCAGTAACAAAAATACCATTAGTAAGTTGATCAGAGAAGTCTTGGCTAAGTTGCCCGTTTCCACCAGAATAATGCTGCTCAACCGACATCATACGCGCCGACGCTTTAACGTTTTCTGTAGTAGCACGCATAAGTAAATTAGATATAAGCGTATCTTGCGAACCAAACTCTTCGTGTATTTTTAGTAATCCACGTAATTCACCTTTTTCAGTGGCTGGTACATTGCCTGGCAACCTAAAGCGCGATACACCACGTGCACCACCGGTTGTTGTATCCAAAAAGCGTATTGGAATAAGAGGTACAATTGCACTCGCAGTCGCGTTTTCGTCACCCGTAAAGTTAATCGATATAACCTTTTTATAAGCAGATGTAGTGCCAAATGCTTTTAAGTATGGGCCAGCTTGGTTAATAACCGTTAACTTTCCGGTAAACGCCGATTGATGAACTAAACGCTCGTCAGCTTCGTTCCAAGAAATAACTTGTGAAGTAAGCGTTGCTATAACAGCCAACACAACCACTATTGATGTTACTAAAATGACATTTCGGCGGCCAAAACGACCTATAAATGATTGTGACTTTTCTTCTGGAACCGCTTTTTTATCGCTATCCATTTTCATTACTCTCCATGTTTAGTTTTTTCTTAACAAAGTAAATAATTTCTTGCTCGCTTAAATGCGCACAAAAACTACCTGAGCGATGCAATTCTATAAATGTTGCAAGGATCTCTTCTTTGCCTTTTATTTTTTTATGTTTATCTGCTTGGGCTTGGTTTTTATCCGTAAGTTGAGTAATAAGCTCATCTACAATGGTGTCTTTATCAAACAGCACATTGTATTCCTTAGTTTTTCTTACTCGGTTTTTGCGTATATTGCTATAAATAACATAAATAGCTAAACACAAAATAATAACCAATGTACTCAACCCAACAATATAGAAAATCATATAACCTGCTTATATTTAGTTGAATGATTACGTCAATAACAGGTGTTATAAATCAATAACAAATGTTAACTCATTAATTTTACAGAAACCTCGTATAAAAAACAGGTAAAAGTAATAATTCCAAAAATAAAGCTTTCTAAAACGGGCTTTCTCGCTTTTAAATTTACATGTGAGTTTTATAAAAAAATTTTATTACACGCACAAAAAAGCCCCTACCTAATATAAATCGGTAGGGGCTTTTTTGTGACTCTCGCTAATTAAATTGCTTTATAAGGCAAGCTCTTCTTTAGCGCGAGTTAAGTTATGAGACACTAATGTGTTTTCAGAGATTTGTACTGCTTCGTATAAATCAGCTAATGCTGCTGTATCGTTATGCGCTTTTAAACGTGCAACGCCACGGTTGCTTAACGCGTACGATGTAAGCTGGCGTACTTTAAATTTAGGGCCTTGTGCATCTTTTAATAGTGCAATGGCTTTAGTACAAATTTCTTCAGCTTGAGCGTAATTTTTAGATTTAACGTTAAGTGCACAGCTATTGAATGACTCTTCAAGTGGCAATGGTGCAGTAGCGGTTTTGATAACCATTAGTTTGTAGTCACTTGAATCAGCCATTACAGCTGCTGAGCAAGTTAGTAATGAGCCAAGAGCGATGGTTTTTAAAAGTGTACGTTTCATGGTTTGCCTTTCCTAATTAAGTTAGTCGTGCTTGTTGCCGACAACTGAACTTTAGAGTAATAGCTCAGCGCCGACAAACGAGAAAAACAAACTCAATAAGTGAAGAAAATTAACCTATAGACTTTAGTCTAATATACGTACAAATTTAAATGTTTAACAGCGTGTAAACCAGCGTAATTACTGCTTGTTTTGAAAAAGGTTTTAAAACGAGTGTTATGGAGTAGCTACACAAACAAGCCAGTGCTCTGTACAAAAATCAGTCTTTAAAATTTATTTTGTTTTTATGCTTTTCGCGACTTTTCCTACGCTCAAGCCCTGCACTAAAATTGAAAAAACCACCACCGCATAAGTTAAAGCCAATAATATATTACGCTGCGATCCATCAGGTAACTGCAACACCAGTGCCACCGAAATACCGCCACGTAACCCTCCCCAGGTTAACACTTTCCATGCACCGCTGGGCAGCTCGAGCTGTTTATTAAAAATAGTTGTTGTTAGGCCAACCACAATAAGACGTGCGCATAGCGCAATTAAAATGGTTAAAACGCCCGCCACCAGCAAATTAGCTGAGTACACAATCATTACCACTTCAAGGCCAATTAGCACAAATAAAATGGCATTTAAAATTTCATCAATTAGCTCCCAAAACAAATCAACATAGTGGCGTGTTTTATCACTCATAGCTAAATTACGGCCATGATTACCCACCATTAATCCCACCATAACCATCGCAAGTGGCCCCGATAAGTGCCAGTGACTCGCCAATGCATAACCGCCTATAACACCCGCTAGCGTAAGTAATACTTCTTCTTGGTAGCTATCTATTGCTTTTAATAAATAATTTAAAGCACCGCCTAATATTAAACCAAATATTATACCGCCCCCCGCTTCAACAGCGAGTGTATGAGCCACTGAGTATGTAGTTGGCATATCACCACTGGTTAAAATTCCTAATAAAAGCGCAAATACCACCACGCCTATACCATCATTAAATAGCGACTCCCCCGCTATTACGGTTTCAATACTTTTAGGCGCACCAGCAGAGCGTAAAATACCCATCACCGCTATCGGATCGGTTGGCGAAATCAACGCACCAAATAATAAACACCATATAAACGATAAATTAAATCCCAATAAAGGCACTACTACATATAACGCTGTAGCAATAATCACTGTTGAAACTAGCGTACCCACACACGCTAAAATACCTATGGGTAATTTATAACGTCTTAAGTCACTTACATTAACGTGCAGCGCCCCAGCAAAAAGCAGCATTGAGAGCATGCCGTCGAGCAATACATGAGTAAAATTGAGTTGATCAAGTAGGCTTACTTCGTAATCAATAAGTTCATCAAACCCTAAAAAGCCCAAAAATATGGCCGCAATAGACACTAAAAGCGAAATAACCATCACCCCAATGGTGGTTGGTAGGCCAATAAACCGATGATTTATATAAGCAAGTAATGCGGTTATAGATAAAAAAATCGCGCTAACTTCAAATATACTCAACGTACTCGTGACATCCATAATCTAGCTCTCTTAAATTTAAAGCCTAATAGGTAGTTTCCACTTTTATGATTTGCACTTTTTAACCGTGCAACGCAAAAAGCCCATGTTAAGAATAAACCTAACATGGGCTTTTTATACACTGGCTTAATTAAAGCATGTTTAGTGCTTTTTTATAGCGCAAGCTCTTCTTTAGCAAGTGTTAAATTATGCGATACCATTGTACTGTTAGACATTTGCGCTGCCTCGTACAAATCAGCAATGGCTGCTGTGTCATTATTTGATTTTAAGCGCGCAACACCTCGGTTACTTAACGCGAATGACGTAAGTTGGCGTACTTTAAATTTAGGGCCGTCTGCATCTTTTAAAAGTGCAATTGCTTTTGTACAAATTGCTTCAGCCTCTGCATAGTTTTTTGACTTAACATTCAGTGCGCAACTATTAAATGACTGCTCAATTGGCTGCGGTGCAGTCGCTTGTTCGATAACCATTAATTTGTAGTCACTTGTATCAGCCATTACAGCAGCTGAGCAAGTTAATAAAGAGCCAAGAGCGATGGTTTTGATAAGTGAGCTTTTCATGATTATATTCCTGTTGAGTTAGTCGTGCTTGTTGCCGACAATTCAACTTTAGAGAATTAACACAAAACCGACAAACGATTAAAACAAAACCAATAAGTGAAGAAAATTAACTTATAGACTTTAGTCTAATGCCAAATTACTAATTTAGGGCAATTAGTATTTATACAATCAGTAACCGAACCCGCTCTTTACTTAGTCCGTTCAAGTAGCTTAACTTTTCCATAACAGCTTCAAACTTAAAGCCTATGTCTGCAGCATCATTTATCCACCAAACCAGCTGTTAAAGCACCAAGTGCTTAGCAAATTTGCGTTTGATTTACTTTGGACCGGTAATAACTATTTGCAAAAAGGTTAGCAAGCCATGGGCTATAACGGCGCGCCCCCTTACTTTTAATTCGTGATTGTGGATTGGAACAAAACTCAAACTTGAGGTATTACTACAAAGTTCCATAACATCATTTATCACCCAAACCTATAAACTCCCTCGCCCATATGCCATAATCTAAATAATTCATTATTTTAGTAACTTGGCGCATATTTAGGCGTTTTTAAGTTAACTACTCAGGGTTTTCAGCATGGCATATCAAGAGCAAAATCAAGCAACAATCTATTGGCACGATTATGAGACCTGGGGGGCGAGCCCTCAAAAAGATAAGCCGAGCCAGTTTGCGGGAATTCGTACCGATCTTGATTTAAATATAATTGGCGAGCCGCTTATTGAATATTGTAAGCCGCAAGCGGATTACTTGCCTCACCCTGAGGCATGTTTAATTACGGGTATTACGCCACAAGTGGCGATGCAAAAAGGTTTGGTTGAGGCTGAGTTTATAGCCAAAATTCACGCTGAATTTAGTGCGCCAAACACCTGTGTGGCTGGTTATAACAGTATTCGCTTTGATGACGAAGTAAGCCGTTATAGCTTTTATCGTAACTTTTACGACCCGTACGAGCGCGAATATAAAAACAATAACAGCCGCTGGGATATTATTGATTTAGTACGTGCGTGTTATGCGCTGCGCCCTGAGGGGATTGAATGGCCGTTAAAAGAAGACGGCAGCCCGAGCTTTAAGCTTGAACATTTAACGGTAGCTAATGGCATTGAACACGCCGCTGCTCACGATGCGCTAAGCGATGTAACTGCCACTATTGCACTGGCTAAACTTATAAAAGAAAAACAACCAAAGCTTTATAACTTCTTTTTTGGGCTACGAAATAAAAAAGCGCTTGGCGAGTTAGTTGATGTATTTAACATGACGCCGCTAGTGCATACATCATCGCGTATTCCTGCAACGCAAGGTTGTACAACGTGGGTGGCGCCTATGAGCTTTCATCCGGTCAATAAAAACGCGGTTATTTGTTTTGATTTAACCCAAAACCCGCAAGTACTCATTGATTTAAACGTAGAAGAGTTACGTAAACGCTTATACACCAAACGCGTTGATTTAGCCGAGGGTGATTTACCTGTTGGTTTAAAATTGGTGCATTTAAACAAGTGCCCTATTTTAGCGCCTGCTAAAACGTTATTGCCTGAAAACGCAGCCCGTTTAGGCATTGACCGCGAGCAATGCCTCGCTAATTTAGCTATTTTAAAAACCAATACCGAGCTTCGCGATAAAGTAACCGAAGTGTTTAACGAAAAAGGCGATTACAGCGCAACCACTAACGTTGATTACTTACTTTACGATGGCTTTACAAGCCATGCCGACAAAGCTAAATTTGCGATTATTCGCGATGCTAAACCAGACGAGCTAGCGGGCTTAAATTTAGATTTTGAAGATAAAAAGTTCAATACATTACTGTTTAGATACCGCGCGCGAAACTGGCCAGAAACGCTCAACCAGCAAGAGCTTGACCAATGGCGTCAGTATTGCCAAAACAAGTTAATGCACGGAGAAGATCAACCCTCAATTAGCGCACAAGATTTTATGATCACCCTTGAAAACTTGGCCCATGAGCACGACGACAGCGAAAAAAACCTAACCATTTTAAAGGCTTTATATAACTACGCGCAAAGCATGTAATTTTCTTTTAGTTTATTTGTATAGCGCATATAAAAACGCGACGCTTTAATTACTAAAGCGTCGCGTTTTTGTTTAAATTATTATGGGCTTTGCCCATCACGCCAGCAAGCTTCGCATTTAACTAGGCATACTCAAAACGTTATTTTTTATGTAGTGCTTCAATGCGTGCTAGTAAGCTTGATGTATCGTATCGGCCGCCACCTAGCGCTTGTACGTCGGCGTAATATTGATCAACCGTTGCAGTCATCGGTAACGTAGCGCCGTTGTTTTTAGCTTCATCAAGCGCGATGCCTAAATCTTTGCGCATCCAATCTACGGCAAAACCAAACTCGTACTCACCTGCCCACATTGTTTTGTAGCGGTTTTCCATTTGCCACGAACCCGCAGCCCCTTTTGAAATGGTTTCAATTACTTTTTCACCATCAAGCCCTGCTTGTTTGGCAAAATGTAAGCCCTCGGCTAAGCCTTGCACTACGCCGGCTATACAAATTTGATTAACCATTTTACATAACTGCCCTGCGCCCACATCGCCTAATAACTGGCTAAAACGGCTATATGCTGCCATTACGGGTTGCACTTTAGTGAAAACAGCTTCGTTACCGCCAGCCATGACTGTAAGCACGCCGTTTTCAGCACCTGCTTGTCCGCCTGATACGGGCGCGTCTATAAAATCGATATTTTGCAAGGCTGCTTTTTCTGCTACTTCACGGGCTACTTCGGCCGATGTAGTAGTATGGTCAACCAAAATGCTATTAACGGCCATCCCCGCTAAAACACCATTTTCGCCGTAAACAACCGCACGTAAGTCATCATCATTACCTACACACATAAATACAATATCAGCATTATTAGTAGCTTCTCGCGGCGTGGTAGCAAAGCTTCCTGCATACTCATCTACCCAGCTTTGCGCCTTTGCTTGAGTGCGGTTATATACACACACATTAAAGCCCGCTTTTGCTAAATGCCCTGCCATTGGGTAACCCATTACCCCTAAACCTATAAATGCAACATTGATTGACATAAAAGTGCCTTATTTTCCTGCTAACTTAGAAACTATGCCCGATTATGTCAATCGGCTGCTTAAAAAGCGAATTAAGTCTTTATAAATTTCCAACGTAAGGAAATAAGTAGGTAACCATGGATAGTATTTATCAATTTAGTGCCCCTTTGTACAACAGCGAAAGCTTTGCGCTTAGCCAGCTAAAAGGCAAAACAGTACTTATTGTTAATACAGCAAGTAAGTGTAATTTTTCGGTGCAATTAAGTTCGCTAGAAAAGCTCTATCAAGAATATAAAAACAGCGGTTTCACTATTTTAGCGTTTCCGTGTCATCAATTTGGCCAAAACGAGCCGCTTGATAACCTCGCAATTAAAGACTTTTATCAAAGACAATTTGACGTGTCGTTCAAAGTGTTTGGTAAGGTAATGGTAAATGGGCCCGAGGCGCATCCGCTGTTTAATTACTTAAAGTCGCATACCCGTGGTATTTCGCAAAACCGCGCAGTAAAGTGGAACTTCACCAAGTTTTTAATTAACCCGCAAGGTCAGCTCGTTGCACGTTATGCGCCGCGCACCAAGCCCGAAACGCTTAAACAGGTCATTGAGGCAAACTTACCTAGCGCACTAAACGCTAATAACTTAAATAACGCAAAAATAATACCCAACTTTAATGCATTAAAAGGCGCTTAATTATTCTAAATCAATAAACGGGTGGTTACTCAAGCATGCTTTATTAAACTAGTTTAAGGTTACGTATAATACCAATCAGCAATAATACTTAATCATTTTTAGGGGCTAAACGTGTCGCTATCTGCGTTAAAAAACTCTCATTTACGACTGCATGGATGCAGAAGGTAGAGCAATGCAGGAGCAATTGCCGAGAACAACTAAATAGCGAATTTTTTGCCTTGCTATAAACACGTTTTTCCATCCTCAAAATGGATCACTTGATTATGCGCATTGGTATAACAGCTAGGCTTTGGAGTAAATAACATGAACATTGCTTTTTTTAGTACGCAAAAATACGAGCAGCCTTTTTTTGAGCGCAGTATTAACAAACACCCTCAAATAGAGATTTGTTACTTTGAGCAAGCACTGAACGAGCAAACAGCCCTGCTTGCTAAAGGGTTTGATGCTGTGTGTGTATTTGTAAACGACACGGTTAACGCCCTCGTTATTGAGCACCTTGCTGAGCATGGAATTAATACTATTTTACTTCGCTGCGCTGGGTTTAATAATGTTGATTTAGTGGCCGCCAAAGCACACAACATTAAGGTATTACGAGTGCCCGCATACAGCCCAGAAGCCGTAGCTGAGCACTGTGTTGCACTTATGCTTACCCTTAGCCGTAAAACACATAAAGCCTATAACCGCGTACGCGAAGACAACTTTGATTTAAACGGTTTATTAGGCTTTAACTTACACGGCAAAACAGTTGGAATTATAGGCTGTGGCAAAATTGGCCTTGCCCTTTGTAATATTTTAAATGGCTTTGGCGCGCATGTTTTAGTGTGCGACCCTTATGCAACACCTGGCAATTACACCATTACCGATTTAGATTCGCTGCTTACTCAAAGCGATATAATTTCACTGCACTGCCCCCTGAATGAGCAAACACACCATTTAATAAACGACGATGCATTTAATAAAATGAAACCTGGGGTAATGCTAATTAACACTTCGCGTGGTGCGCTACTTAATAGCAAAGCGTGTATAAATGCGCTTAAAACTAAAAAGCTAGGGTATTTAGGGCTTGATGTGTACGAGCAGGAGTCGGAGCTATTTTTTAAAAACCATAGCGACGAGATAAACCAAGACGATATATTCTCGCGCTTAGTTAGTTTTAAAAACGTATTAATAACTGGCCACCAAGGCTTTTTTACTCAAGAAGCCCTGAGCGAAATTGCCAATACCACCATACAAAACGCTATGGAAATTAATGAACAAAGACCTTTAACCAATGAGGTTTTATAAAGCCGCGGCCCATTAATTTAGCTTTACCCGTTTTGCTATTTACATAACGGGTAAAGCTTAAAATACTTTAGCCAAACGCAACGTTTGCAAAAACAAGAGTCATTAATACTGGGCACACAAAACGAATGTATTGAGCAAACCAGTAATGCGTGCCGGTGCTGGCTTTATGAAGCTTATTACCGCGTTTCCACATCCAACCTGCGGTTATAAAATAAAATAGCCCCATAAGTGGTAGTTGGTACTGAGTAAATAGCATGATTACTAAACCAAATAGCCACTCAAAGTTTAATATTATTGCACTAGCGCATATTAACACCACTAGGCTAACGGCCCACGTTGCTTTAGTACGATCTACGCGGTGGTTTTCTACTAAAAACGCTACCGGTATTTCTGTGGTAGAAATAGTCGATGTAACCGATGCAATCGACATAAGTACAAAAAACAGTAACCCAATTAGTAAACCAATTTCGCCCATGGTACTAAAAAGCTCAGGTAAAATAGCAAATATAAGCTGCCCTTCACCTATAAGTTTTCCGCCGCTAAACACCTCTACCCCGTTATGTTGCGCTACATAAATTGCAGGCACTATCAGTAAACCTGCTAAAAATGCCACGCTGGTATCAAGCAGTGCAACGCTTGCAGTTAGTTTTGGCAGGTTTGCATCTGGCTGCAGGTACGAGCCATAAATCATCATGCAGCCAACCCCTAATGAGAGCGAGAAAAACGCCTGCCCCATTGCAGCAATAATTAAATTTGGGTCAAGCACTTGGCTAAAATTAGGAATTAAATAAGCAGCAAACCCTTCGCTGGCGCCTTCTAAACTGGCTATATAAAAAATTAAGCCTATTAGTAGCACCAATAACAACGGCATTAATCGACGTGACCAAGTTTCAATCCCAGATTTAACCCCTTTTAAAATAATACTGGCGGTTAAAATAAGCATAAGCGGCGTAAATATAAAATTACGCACCATAGAGTCGCTGTGTAAAAACTCGCTTACGGCGGTAAAACCAAAGAATGTAGTAATAGGCTCTATGGCGTAAGAGAGCATCCAACCAGCTACAATAGAATAAAAGCTAAGCATAATCACAGCGCCCGCAAGGCCAATATATCCTGCGGCAGCCCCTACTTTTTTGTTGGTATTTTGCCACGCATTACCCAATGCTTTTACTGGGTTTGCTTGCGCTTGGTGGCCTAAATAAAGTTCGGTATAAAGCGCAGGTAGCGCAAGTAAAAATATAACTACAAAGTAAACCAATAAAAATGCACCGCCACCATGGTTGGCCGCCTGCGTAGGAAAACCCCAAATATTACCTAAACCCACTGCTGCGCCTGCAGCGGCTAAAACAAAACCAAAACGGCTTTGAAATCCATCACGCACTTGTGCCATACATCTACAAATTCTGTTATTCTTTGATTATTGTGAATTAAACCATATTTAATGCCAACTGAGTAATAAAATTGCTTTTGGCATAAATAAGCGCTGTTAACCGCTCATAATTACAGCACTCACTTATTTTAAGCGCGTATGACTAACCACTTTTTTAAAAACACCCTAAGTATTGCTCCCTCTTTTTATAGCGATTTATCCCCTAGCAACAATACTATTTTAGTGTTTAATGCCAACACACTTAATGTAGAACACCTTGATTTAACCCAGTACCTAAGCCCATTTGAGCTAAGCGTTATAAATCGCCGTAAACGCATGCAAGCAAAGCAAGAATATCTAGCATCGCGTATATTACTAAAGCAACTTGCAAAGCATATTCAGCCCCAATACGCACACATACCGCTTAATAAAATGAGCACCCACTTTAATGAAGAATGCTCAAAACTACAGCTCCATATAAACCACACCGTTATAAATACCTGTATTTCGCACTCGCATGGCTTAGTTGGCGTAGCACTGAATGTTACTAAGGCGGAGTTTGGCTTTGATATTGAAAAAATAAACTTAAAACGCCGATTCGAAAAGCTCGCTAAGCATTTTTATCATAAGGCTGAAATTGCCTTAATTACCGCGCCTTTGGCTATAAAAGAGCAAGCCCACCGCTTTTTTAGAATTTGGACCTTAAAAGAGGCACTCGCTAAAGCAACTAGCCGCCCAATAGCGCAATTGCTTAGCCCAAATGTATTTGATGAATTTTCTTTGTTAAACCTAACAGCATCGAGTAACACCATAACGGTTGCCAATGAGGAGTTTGATATAAGCGTGGCGCATAAAAAAAGCACCGACTGGCGGTGCTTTATACTTAATAACTTGGATACTTAATAACTTGGCTTTAAAAGCTTAAGCAGCGCTTTCTAATAATCGGCTGTGTATTGCTTGTACCACGGTATCTGACTCACTTTGCTCTACTAAAAAGCATAAGTTGTGCTTACTTGCACCATGACAAATTAATCGAATATTAAACTCTTTTAATACGTTCATTAGGTTCATTTCGTGCTGGCGTAGCTGTATTTCAGAGCCTATAAGCGCCACTAAGGTTAAGTTGTTTTCAACCGATACATGACAAAATTCGGCCAATTTATCTAAACACGCTTGCTCAAGCTCAGGTCGCGAGGCATTAGGTGCGTTATCTAGGGTTATGGCAACACTAATTTCTGAGGTAGTAACTAAGTCTACCGATATATTAAACTCACTTAAAATGGTAAATACACGGGCCAAAAAGCCACTTGCTAATAACATTTCTGGGCTTTTAAGCGTTAGCAATATTTGGTTTTTACGCTGCGTAACGGCACGAATACCTGGCTGCTGCGATTTTTCACGCTCAATCCACGTCCCCCCGCGCTCTGGCTCGCGGCTAGAGCCTACAAATACATTAATATGGCTACGGCTTGCTGGTAAAATAGTTGCAGGGTGCAATACTTTTGCGCCAAATGTCGCCATTTCTGCGGCTTCATCAAAGCTTAAACGGGCAATTGGCGTTGCCTTAGCGCATAAACGCGGGTCGGTGCTAAAAATACCCACTACATCGGTCCAAATGTGTACACTTTTAGCGTTAATAGCCTCTGCTAATAACGCCGCACTGTAGTCAGAGCCACCACGACCAAGCGTTGTGGTTTGGCCAAATTCATCACTACCAATAAACCCTTGTGTAACTATTACTTGCTCATCTAATAACGGAATTAACAGATCTTTAGCGGCTTGTGCAGTGGCCGCAACATCGGGCGTTGCTTTACCAAATTGGCTGTCTGTTTTAAGCACTTTGCGTACATCAAACCTATCTGCATTTAAGCCTTTTAAGCGCAGCACTTGAGCAAATAAATAAGACGATAAACGCTCGCCAAAGCTAAGCAGCTCATCGTGTTGTTGATCAGTGGTGAGTGTTTCAAGGGCTAACATTTGAAATGCTTTTAACGTTTCGTTAAAACCCACCGCTAAATCGGCATCAAGCGACAGCTCATCTAAAATAGCCTGTTGAATAGCCAATACGCCATCTATGTGTGCTTGGCGCTGCTCTTTACTAAGGTCGGGTTTGCACAGTGCAACTAAGTGGTTAGTTACGCCGGCACTGGCGCTCACAGCTACAATACGTACGCTTTTATCTGCAACAATAATTTCGCTACAGCGACTCATCGCTTCAAAGTTTGCAACACTGGTTCCGCCAAATTTGGCAACGATGTAATCTGATTTTGCGCCTGATACTGTTTGTGGCACTGATTGGGTAGTCATTTCGTCTCCTTTCGCGGTATCCAAACCGCTAAAAAACAAGAAGAACTTGGCAAAGGAATGCAAATAAGATGTGTCCACTGCCAGAAGCTCTCCACCTAAGTTGGTGACAGTTTTGGGGATTCAGCCCCATAAACCGAAAAACATGGTTGACGTAACCTTGTTTTCCTCGGCGAGTACTTCCCTCTTTAATGGTTATGGGCGTTCGTCACCTACCATTAAATACCTAAGTATCGCACCTCTTCTGAATGTTGTATTAACCTGTGGCTAATAAAACAAAACCCCACTGTGTAGCGGGGCTTTGAAAGTTATCGTTTAGACGTCTAGCTGTCAAGGTGTTTTAGTTAATATAACGCGAATAATTTAGCCAAGGTTTACATTTCTGGCTACTTTTACAGCGCTTAATGTAACTCGCCTGTA
The DNA here is from genome assembly GCF_028599265.1 of Pseudoalteromonas sp. Angola-4. Taxonomy (NCBI): domain Bacteria; kingdom Pseudomonadati; phylum Pseudomonadota; class Gammaproteobacteria; order Alteromonadales; family Pseudoalteromonadaceae; genus Pseudoalteromonas; species Pseudoalteromonas sp. Angola-4. The sequence goes on from NZ_JAQREK010000002.1 coordinate 329,890, forward strand.
CGCCAGCTAAAAAAATGTGTAAATTAAGCCAGTTAATAACGAGTACTTTTTATTATAAAAATATAAAAACTACGCTCTGCTTTAAGCGTAGTTAACTCAATACTAGGATGTATCACCGCATTATGATCCCAGCTAAAAAGCTGCTTAATACCCTTAGCGAACATTGGGGTGTTTTAGAGCTATTATTTAAACGTTTTAAAATGGCCGACTTTAGCCTCAAAGACGTGCAAAACGCCATTAAGCAAAAACAGCCCACATGGACAAACGAGCGCATTTACAAAGAGACAAATCGTTTGCTCAATCAAGATATACTTATTCCATTGGCTAAATCATCCCAGCTTGAAATAAACCGCGCCATTGCCGATTTTGCGACCTTTTTATTACAAGAAGAACACCTAGGTTTAGCACAAGAAATTAGCGTTTTGGTTGATGATTTAGCACGCCTAGGAAACCGATTAGATAATGCCGGCGAAATAGAAGACTTTGACGATTTACGCCGCTATAGCCGCATTATGGATGATCGGGTGCGTAAAATAATGAAGCTTTACGCGCACAACGAAAACGCTATTTTAAACATTGTTGAGCAAGCTAAATCTGATCACGCGGTGCAATCTTTGCAAAAGCGCTACAAAGCGGTAATAGAAGCCTTTGACGAATACATAGAACCGATGCTTGAAATGGTCGATATTCGCGGTGACTTTCATGCCTGTTTTACACTTATTGAGCAGCAAATAAGTAAGCAAATAGAGCACATTGAACGCTCAGGCAAAGCCTACAACGACAAACGTATGCTTGAGCAATTGCGTACTCGGATACTCGAAATGCATTTAGTTGGCCGAGAAAGCTTACGCAAAAGTGCCGATATGCTCATGCCACTGCGCGAAGAGCTACGCCGTAATAACCTAATTACCCGCCAGGCAGCAAAAGTGCTTGGCCTTGTGCGTAAAAATGGCGTAGACAACATGCTAAGCGCGGTACAACCAAATTTTGTAAGCGATGCGCAGCGTTATTCGCTTGGCCAGCAGCGTCATATAGTTGCCTATATGGCAAGCTTGGTAGAATTTGAACACGAAGAATACCAGCTCCCAGAGCAACAAGACGTGCCGGCATTTGTTACACCAAACATTCCTGATTACCACGATGTTAAAACAAGCTTTGCAAAACGCTTTAATAAAAAACGTAAAAAGCCCCAGCCATTACTGCAATTTTTAGATGAAAGCTACCCAGAATTAGACGCCGACGAAATGCTATTTTTATATCAAAAACTAGTCAGCGACAGTGAAATTCACATTAGCCAAAGCGATGAAAAAACACGCGTAAAAATTGCCGGCCAACACTTTTCGTTATACCCATTTAATTCTGCGCCTCAGCCAGATACACAGGCAGACGAGTAACACATGACACATATAAACTTAGACGAGCTTACGCACCTACAAGCCATTAATAAAAAATTAGGTGCGGGTTACCATATTTGCGAACAAGACAACGTAATGTGGCAAGAGCTTGACCAGCACATAGAGTCTTATAGCGCCTTATTTAGCGCCCTTGGCCACGATTTAAAACACGACAGCCGCGGCTTTTACTACTTTGCCAGCGACGAAAGCACGCCAAACATGGGGAAAATATCTCGTGCTATTGCACTGACTATTTACATTTTAATTGAGCACTTTGCCAATACGGGTAAAGACCCAATGCGTGCCCTATTTGATGAAGTAAACGATTTAGAACTGATGCAAACCTTAGTGCAAATTAATAAACACTTGTTTGATCAGCTTGAGATATTTTCGGGGTCAGATTTACGTAAAGACGTATACCTGCGCATGGTACGTTTAGGCCTTGCCCGCGAAGTAGAAGGCGGCTTTATGCTACAAGCGCCTATTCACCGCTATATTGATGCACTTATGGAAGTAAACGAAGAAACCTACATTACAGAGGACGAGCAATGAAAAACTTATACGGACTAAGTAAACTCGCCCTACTTAATACCGCAGGCTATGCAAAGTGTGTTATTCCGCTTGATAAAAGTAGCTCTATTTGTGCACCAAACAATACCGGTAAAAGCTCGGTTATTAACGCCCTGCAATTTCCGCTAATAAACGATTTGCGCCTAACCGAATGGGACGGGCACGATTTAGATGAAACCCGTAAATTTTATTTTTCATCGGATCAGTCGTACATTTTGCTCGAAGCCAACCTCCCCCATGGCTCGGTGGTTATTGGTGTAGCAGGCCTTGGTAAAATAGCCGGTTACGCGCACCAGTACTTTTGTTATCAAGGCAAACTTGATTTAGCGCAGTACACGCAAGGTAATACCATTATTAAGTTTACCAAGCTGTTTAATCATTTAAAAACGCAAGGTTACAACCCTATAGAGCTTAAAGCACAAGAGCTAAACGCCCTGCTTACCGGCGGCGCAACCCCTTTTGACGGCGACATTAATTTAAAAATGATCCCGCTTAATAACGTGCAAGACTCCGCCATTTATAAAGAAATTTTTAGGCGTATTCTTAACTTACACAAATTGGGTGCAAGCGATGTTAAACGCTTTATGCTGCGTGTGTTTGAACGCCATATGTCTAACTCTAAAGTGGACTTTTACGAAGTATGGCGTCGCTCGTTTGATAAAGTAAATCGTGCTAAACGCGAATTAAAAGCGCTTGAATCAATGCAAGAGCCAATAACAGCGCTTGAATCAATGCTTGAGAACCAAACGGTGCTTAAAGGTAAGTTAGCAGCCTACGCGCCTAAAATTGATCAAGCATTAATAGACTTTGATACCTACCAAGAAGAGCAACTAAGCGAACTAGCCATTGCCCTTGAAGACATAGAGCACGAAAAACACGAGTTTGAGCTAAAGCAAAGCTTATACGTACAGCAATCGCGCGATATAGAGCGCAGGCAAACCCAAATAGAGCAATGGTTTTTAGATTACAGCGCTCTTAAAAGCGAATTTGAACTGGTAAATAAAGCCACCCTTAAAACCAACCTTGGCCAACTTAAGCAAGACTACGAGTCGCTTTCGCACTCTATTACCAGCGCACAAGGGCAAAGCCTACACACGCTTGATTACCGCATTAGCGAAACTCAAAAGCAAATTAAAAGCTTAAAACTGCAGCTTAAAAACCTTGAGTTTAATTTGTTTACCCGAATGCGCGAAGACCTATCACTTAAAGAGGTAGAAGAAATATCGCGGATTTTAAACCCCGATATTCTCTCGTTTGCCACCACCAGCAATGGCGATATAACCATTGATGATGAAGACGCCTTTGGGGAATTTTTATCGCTATTAAGCGAAAACGTTAAAGGCGGTGTACTAACCCTACCAGGGGCAAGCATTAAACTTAAAAAACTGTCCCCAGTGCAAATGCAAAGCGGCGAAAACAAAGCCCAACTTAGCGCTCAGCTAGACGCGCTGGAACGCTCGTTAAAAGAGTTTAAACAACAGCGCGAAGTAGCCGCTAACGTGGCCGATAAACAAAAAGAAAAAGATGCGCTTTACGATGAGTTAATGAGCGCAGAGAGCGCCCTAAAACGCTTAGAGCAATTCGAGGTAATGCAGCAGTCGGTAGAAGCGCAATCCATGCTAAAAGAGCAGTTATTAGCAGAGCGCGAACAAGTTGACGACTACCTGCAAGACATTCAAAAAAATAGTGGCTCAATTGCTGACAGGCGCTCGTTAATTAAATCTAAGCAAGAGCAAATTAATCGCCAAACCGAGCGCCTACGCCAAGTTAAAAGCGAGCGAATCGACCACACGCTTGATTTATACAGCGGTAAAGTAACCCCGTATATGATTGATATAGCAGTCGACTTTGATAACTTAAGCGACTTAGTTCATCACTTTAATAAAGACTGCCAAGAGCTGCGCAACTTTGACATAAACGTGCGTAATACCTATTTGCATGTATATAACGCAGGCATTACTAAGTTCGATAACGAAAATGACGAATTTACTAAATACCAAAAGTTGATTAGCGCATTTCATAACCTTGATAACGAACGCGATGCCGTTGAGCGCCAAGGCCGCGTAGCCCTAACCGAAGTAGCCGCCACAATTAAAGGCTTGCGTGAAGACTTAGACCGCCTTCGCCGCGAGATGAACAGCTTTAATAAAGGGATAAGCCAGCACCGTATTTCTAACCTTCAAGCGTTTAAAATTAACGTAATACCGCGCAAAATGCTGGTTGATAGTATTGATACCATTATCAGCACGTCGCATCAGTTTGAACAAGGTGACACCCTTGATTTATTAAGCCAAGAACCTTACAGCGAAAGCGCGGTAAATGAAGCAAAAGATCACCTAATAAAACTTGCCTCCGACAAAGCAGGCCTTACATTAACTGATTTATTTGATATTCGTTTTGAAGTGGTTAACCGCGCTGGCGAAACCGAACACTTTGAAAAAATCGATTCAGCTGGCTCAAACGGCACTCGTATTACTATTAAGTTATTATGTGGCATGTTGTTTATTCGTTACTTATTAAGCGATCAGGAACAAAACCTTTACCGTATACCTATTTATATTGATGAAGCGGCCGACATTGATCCGCAAAACCAAAAAGCAATCATAGAAACGGCACTGAGCTTTGGCTTTGTGCCAATTTTTGCCTCGGTTAAGCCGCAGGTAAGCTGTGATTACATTATACCTATTCGTTCAGTAAAAGATGGCGCCCAAAACTGGGTAGACGAAAAAGACTGGATTGAAGTTGAACACAATTAATTGGCCGTTAAGGCAAACCAACTAAACTAAAATATAGGACGTTAAACTAATACACATTTAAACGATGTGTGTTATTTTAAATTAACGCATTTTATTGGAGCAAAGGTAATGAAAAATATACTTATTGTTGCAGCGCTGACATTACTTACAGCCTGTACGCAAACCCCAGACTGGGATTACGACAAATCAGCCAACTTTAGTAATTTTAAAACATTTGCTTGGGTAGAAAACGCGAGCTTAACCAAAGACACCACAAACTACCAAATTAACGGCTTAATGGAAAAACGTGTACGTACTGCCGTTAATAAAGAGCTTAGCCAAACATTAGGTATGAGCTTAGTAGACCCTGCCCAAGCTGACGTACTAGTTAACTATCATGCATCGGTAGATAAAGAACTAGAAGTAGACAGCTTTAACGTAGGTTACGGCGCACGTTGGGGATACTGGGGTACAGGCTTTCAACGCGACATTAGCGCCCGCGAATACGAAGTGGGTACGTTAGTGATTGATATTATTGACCGCGAATCAAACCAACTTGTATGGCGCGGCGCAAAAGAAGGCCGTTTAAAGAAAAAACAATCGCCTCAGCAACGCGAAGCATCAATTAAAGAAACAGTCGCTAATATTTTAAGCAACTTCCCGCCGCAAAAGCAGCAGTAAGTTTAAAGTTAGTTTTTAAAAAGCTCACAAAATGTGAGCTTTTTTGTTAATAAAGGACTCATACCTTGGCATTTTTAAAATATTTTACAGTCACTCTGTTCGTCTTTTTTGCTTCGCTCCCCGCACATGCGGAAAATTTAAAATTAACACCGGGTTTATGGCAAGGCATTTACAAAGATAATTTCGAATACAATGTACTGGAAATAAAAGAAAACGGAGAACACCGTTTAATCATTGCAAATATCGCCAGTGCATTTTATAGAAATAAATCAATTGCGTTTAATGATAACGATATTAAATGCAATCGCATTAATTGCACTATCAAACTCATTAGCCCTAATAAAGAGCATCTGCAATTTACATTAATTTTAAGCCGTTATTTAGATAATTCATTTGAGGTGTTAGAAATTTATTCTAATGCAGACGATGATTTTGTCATGTCAAAAACTTACCGGTTGGAAAAACAAGAAAGGCAATCTACCGTCCATACATTTATAGATAAATACCGCTCTAGAATAGATGAATTAGCAGCTATAGAAAAGTCAGGTTTATATGGTTTTTGGGTAGGATTATTAAATTTAGACGGCAATCAAAAACTCGTAAGTATTGAATTTCACCCAAATAAAGAGTCATATTTCACCTATTTTGCAAGTGGAACCAATGACATAATCAGCACCACTTTTATGCCACAAGATATTCAAGAAATAGACAACGTACTGAAAATCACTACTAGCAATCCACTCTTCGCAAATAAGCTAATTATTCATAAAGACAACCGAGAACTCAAAGGCTATATGTATTCAAACCACAAAGGTACAACTCTTCAAACTGGCTCGTTTAAATTGTATCGCTTTGAAAGGCCTGAGTAACCTGTAATCTAAGTATAACTCTATGACAACTTATACTTATACAATAACTCAAAAGGTATATGACAATAGTCATCTGGGTGGTTAGTTAAACGGTCTTGATGCTCAGGATCGCTTGGTACGTAATTAGTTAGCCGCTCAACGCCGACTACAACTTTTTCTGCATCACTGCGCTTATTTATATAATTGTTTGCTGCCTCTAAATGGCCTTGGTGTTTGCTGTAAATAGCAGTGCGGTATTTAGGGCCTACGTCATCCCCTTGTTTATTAATGCTGTATGGGTCAATAATTTCAAAAAAGTAGTCAAACAGCTTATTTAGGCTAACGGCGTTTAGGTCAAAAATTACCTTTACGCATTCTGCGTAACCATCGTATTCGCCATCTGTAGTTTTACTTGTACCATTAGCGCGCCCTGCCTGTGTGCTAACAACACCTGGTAAGTGTTTCATAAACTCTTGTACGCCCCATAGGCACCCACCAGCAAAGTAAATAGTATTGTGTTCTTTAATATCCATTATAAATGTTACCTAATGAGAAAAGTGTGAATGGTTATCAAATGCAGATATTAACAAATTAATGTACAATCGCGCACAAAATGACTGCTGTTACATTTGGCTATTTTATCATGCTCAAATATAAGCTTTGAAATTTATTGTAACCGCAGCTTCAAATAAAAAACGACGAGAAGCACATGAACCGCACACCACACATTATATTGCCTGCACTTTTATGCAGTGTTACCCCATTTGTTTATGCTAATACGTTATCTGATGAGTCTTCAATCGAGCAAATAACAGTGGAGGCTTCGCCTACTGCGAATAAACTGCCTGTAGGTACATTTGACTCGCCTATTTCTAATTTAGAGTACGACCCACGTGTAGATCTCCAATCACGAAATATGGCTGAGGCACAAGCTGATGTAACTATTCGTGGCGGTATTTTTGAAAACACCGGCTTTAGAGTAGGCAGTGCTACCCTGCTTGATCCGCAATCTGGTCATTATTTTGCTGAAATTCCCATTGCACCGCAAATGCTAAGCGGCGCAGCCGTTTTAACCGGTGCCGATAACGCACTGTACGGTATGAACAGCTCTGTAGGTACGGTTTCGTTTGGTTGGAAACCGATTATTACTGGCGGTAGTGTATCGCTTGGTACTGGTACGAACGACTTTAATCTTCAAAGTATTCACGCTGCTAAAAACACACAACTTGATAGCTTAGCTAACTATACCTTAGGTTTTGAAGGTGAATATTCTCACTCGCAAAGTGATGGCACTATTGATAATGGCGATCATGACTTTTCGCGCGCCTCAACACGCGTGCAATTGGCAAGTGAGAATAGCCAAACCGATTTATTTTATGGCTCGCAAGATAAGTTTTTTGGCTGGCCCAATTTATACACTCCCTTTGGCGTTAACGAAACTGAAGATTTAGAGACTCGCCTTTGGATGCTTAATCACAAGCAAAACTACGCTAAAAACAGTAATTTTGAAGTATCGGCATATTACCGCACCCATGACGATCACTATATTTACTCGCGCGAAAACCCAAGTGCATTCGAAGCGTTTCATAAAAGTGAAGTTAAATCGCTTGCTCTTTCGGGCCGCCATGCACAAAGCAATGCGTTTGCAATTAATTACTCAGCACAATTTATTGATGACTCGATTGAATCAACTACACTTGAAAATAATTTTACCTCACGAAAATATTATAAGCTGAGCGTATTGCCCCAATACACTATGGCGCTAAAGGCTCACCAACAGCTTATATTTCGTTTAGGGGCTGCGTATGACGATACAAACCGTGATGATGCTGAAGTATCAGCCATTGGTGATATAACCTTAAATACCCAAAATAATGACGGCACAGCGCAAAGCCTTTATTTATCGTACGCGCAGGCGAGTCAAGTTGCAGGCTATACAGCTATTGGCGGCAGCGATTCTGGCGGATTATTTAGGAGTAACTACAACCTTGAGCGCGAAACCACTTCAAACTTAGAGCTAGGTTTATTACTTGAAGAGCAAAGCTGGCAGTTAAACTCGGCTATTTTTTATCGAAAAGATAGTAACTTAACCGACTGGACCTTTAATTTTGATTCTACCTCAGCGCGCTTTGCTAACCCCGTTGATATTGATACTGCAGGGGTTGAATTTTTAGCGACTAAGCACTTTGATACAGCAAAACTTATTGCTAGCTACACCTATTTACATAAATCAGAGAACTACGGCGCAGCCGATATTGATGCCAGTTTTTACGCGTTAAACTTCCCCGATCACCGTTTAACACTTGGCGCTGTGTATAACCCAACTGATATTTTAGAATTTAGAATAGATAACGAATGGCGTACACAACACAAAAACGCCCTTAGAAACGGCGACGACAACGCGCTTTTTACCCAACTCACGCTTAAAATAACCCCGCCTCAGTTAAGCAATTTATTTATTACTTTAGCGGCAGATAACTTATGGGATGAGTCGTTTGAAGAAATACCTGGTACACCAGGGCGCGGTGAACAATATACGCTAAGCGCAACGTATAGTTGGTAAAACTAAAGCGGCGTTTACAAACTCAATTTATACTTTGGTTTGTAGACGCTGTGTTTTTTATAAAAGCTCTATATTAAGCAAAAAAGTTGCACAAAAAGAAACGAATGAGCAGTAAATGAGAAAACAAAAGCCAACTATTGCTTAAAGTTAATCTCTTCCTCTAAAAGCCCCGCGCCTCTTCCCCTCTTTGTAAATAATCCACTTTTACAGGCTTTGCCTGTCACGTAAGCAAGCTTCACGTCTACAAAACAACCATATATCTACACATTTGCGGTAGACGCAGAGCTTGCTCGCGTGAAAAGCGCAGCTTTTAATTACTTAAAAAAATTACTCAGTAATAGATAAATGTAAATATATGTGTATTAACTTCGTAAGCTAGGTTAACTGCTCAAGTTCGGTAATAAGCGCTAGAGCCTCTGCATTAGTTGACCCACATACATCGCGCGTGGCGCTAAAATCGCTACATACTTTAGGGCGGCTTTCATCGCCAAATAGTTTACATAAATTGTTCTCATCAAGCTGAATACAACGCTCTCCGGCTTTTTTACCGTTTGGCATACCAGGTATTGGGGAGCTAATACTTGGGGCAATGCAACATGCGCCGCAGCCTAAGCGACATGCCATAGGCTCTGTTTTCATAAATACCTCTGTTAGTTAAAACTAGGCCTTTGTATTTAAATTAACACCCTGCCTAGCCCATTATTTATTTGTAATACACATATGTAATGCTTTGTTACATCTTAAAACGCCTTGTAAACACTTTATTGCGTATTATTGCCTTGTCACCAAATATATGAAGGAATGCCTTGTGGCTACTAAAAAACAAATTTTATTACCAGTCGCGGTTTTAGCAGCCGGGATTGCACTCGCTTTTGGCCTTTCAGCCATGAAAACGCCACCAGAAGAAAAACCAGAGCAAGACACTCGCCCACTTGTTGCTGCGCAAAACGTAAACATTGATGCAATAACGCTCGATGTTAAATCGTACGGCGTAGTAAAACCTAAAGACCGTACAGAGCTGGTTGCACAAGTAAGCGGGCAAGTTATTTCAGTAGCCGAACAATTTGTTGAAGGCGCGTTTGTAAAGCAAGGCGATATTTTAGCACGAATTGATCCAAATGATTACGAGGCTGATTTAATTGAGGCCGAAGCAGGCCTTGCCCAAGCAAGTTCAGCACTTGAAATAGAACGCGCGCAAGCTCACGTAGCTAAAGCCGAATGGGAACGTATTAAATCAGACTCAAGCGATGCAATTGCTTCGGAGCTTTATTTACGTAAACCACAACTTGCAGAAAAAATGGCAAACTTTCGCTCTGCCCAAGCCCGTGTAAAACGCACTAAACGTAATTTAGAACGCACGTACATTAAAGCTCCTTACGACGCTATAATAAACCAACGCACCATTAGCTTAGGCTCAGTGGTTAGTGCGGGTAGCAAGTTTGGCGAGCTAAGCGCTACCTCTGTTGCAGAGGTGCGTTTACCGGTTGCAGATAAAGAGCTGCAATACCTAGATAACGGCGGTATTGGCGCATTGGTTACGCTTAACGCTGAATTTGCCGGCAAGCAAACAACCTGGCAAGCCAAGGTTGTACGAAGTGAAGGTGTGGTAGATCAAACCAGCCGTATGAGCTATTTAGTTGCTCAGTTACCAACTCCGTACGCTGATAACACCAAACCACTGCGCTTTGGCTCTTATATAAATGCCACCATAAAAGGCCGCGCGCTTGATAACGCGATTATAGTGCCTCACCATTTAGTTAAAAATAATAAAATTGCTATTTTAAACGACGATCACACCCTGAGTTTTAAAACGCTTAATATTGTACGTGAACAAAACGGTATGGTGATTGCAGACCAAGGCTTAAACAGTGGTGAGCAACTTATTACCTCTGCCCTTGAATACCCAACAGAAGGCATGGCGGTTAAGCTAGAAGGCACTGAGCCTAAAAGCGATGTTACTCAATTAGCACTTAAAGAGGATACACCATGAGTACCTCAGAAAAAGGCTTAATTGCTTGGTTTGCACGTAATCCAGTGGCGGCAAACCTCATCATGATTTTTATACTTATTGGCGGGCTATTAACGGCGCTGACAATTCGTAAACAGGCATTCCCTCAGTTTGAAAGTAACTGGGTGAGTATTCAAGCGGTATACCCAGGCGCAGCCCCACAAGAGGTTGAAGAAGGTATAACCATAAAAATTGAAGAAAACCTTGAGGGTACCGAGGGTATAAAACGTTTAATCACTTACTCTAACCGAGGTTATGCGCAAGCGTGGGTAGAAATAGAAGAAAAATACGACCTACAAGAAGCCCTAGACGAAATAAAAGCACAAGTTGATTCTATCAATACCTTTCCGGCAGGAATGGAGCGCCCCGTTATTCAACGTGAAAAATTTCAGCAAGAGGTGATGATCCTCGCGCTTTATGGCGACATGAGTTACTACCAGCTTAAAGAGCTAGGTAACGACATAAAAGATGAACTACTCGCCTTGCCTGGCGTTAATTTAGTCGACTTTTACAGTGGCCTAGATTACGAAATAGGCATAGAGATAAGCCCCGACAAACTACGTGAATATGGCCTAACTTTTAGAGATGTTTCAAGTGCAGTGCAAAATTTTTCTACCAATATGTCGGCAGGGCAAATTCGCTCTGACACTGGCTATATTTCAATGCGTGTTGAAAAACAAGCCTACCGTGGTGGTGAATTTGCAAAGCTTCCGCTTATAACGCTTGCCGATGGCGCACAGATTAACTTAGGCGATGTAGCAACGATTAATGATGGCTTTGAAGAAGGCTTACTTTACTCTAAATATAACGGTAAAAACTCACTCACGTTTGAAGTAGATGCCTCAAAAGATCAAGACATTACCGATGTAGCTAAAATTCTTAAAGGCTACATGGCAGAAACACAATCGAAGCTTCCACAAGGCGTAAAGCTCTCCCCTATTGTTGATTTAACTTACTACCTTGAAGGTCGACTCGATATGATGATCGACAACATGGTATGGGGCGGTATTTTAGTAATGATAGTGCTGGCACTGTTTTTACCGCTGCGTTTAGCTTTTTGGGTAATGATGGGCTTACCGGTGTCTTTTCTAGGTGCCTTTTTGTTTATGCCAATTGGCTTTTTAGACATCACCATAAACATGGTGTCGTTATTTGCCTTTATTATTGTTCTCGGCATTGTGGTCGACGATGCCATAGTTGTGGGTGAGTCTGCCAGTGCCGAAATAGAAAAACACGGCCATAGCCTTGATAATGTTATTCGCGGAGTTAAGCGCGTTGCAATGCCTGCCACTTTTGGGGTTTTAACCACTATCGCGGCGTTTTTACCGCAAGCTATGGCATCGGGCCCAGGCGCTGCGTTTTCTAAAGCCATTGGTGTGGTTATTATATTGTGTTTGATTTTCTCGCTGATTGAATCAAAGCTAATATTACCTGCGCATATTGCAGCCATGAACCCACGTAAACCTAACCCTAAAAACCCATTACATAAACTGCGTAATGTGGTTGATAGTGGCTTAAAACATTTTGTACAAAACTATTACACGCCTTTTATAGGCCATTGTATACATTATCGTTATACCGTAATTATTGGCTTTTTATGTATATTAATAGTCAGTGCAGGTATGTTTGCAGGCGGCTTAGTTAAGTTTGTGCCTAACCCTAAAATACCGCATGATTTTCCGCGTATTACGCTTGAAATGAACCTGGCCTCTTCGGAGCAAGCCACCCTTGAAACGGCCCGTAAAATAGAAGATGTATTACTCAAAGTAGATAAAGAGCTTGAAGAGCAATACGGCCAAAGCATGATCCGCGATTTATCGGTAAGCTTACGTGGGCGTACTCAAGCAAACATTATGGCTATTTTAGTAGAGCCACACTTGCGCCCTATCGACACCTTTGCATTAAGCACCCTGTGGCGCGAACAAATGCCCCCGCTTCCAGGTGTTAAAACGCTTAATATTCAAGATAATATTTTTAGCGGCGGACGTGATGACGGCGACGTAAGCTTTAGGCTACAAGGCAAAGATGCCGATGAGCTAAAAGAAGTAGCCGGTAAATTAAAAGCTAAACTACAAAGCATGGAAGGTGTAGGCGATGTAAACGACTCACTGCAAAGTGCCACCGACGAAGTACAGCTAGATTTAAAACCACTAGCCTACAGTATGGGACTTACACTTGCCGACGTTGCATCGCAAGTAAGCTTTAGTTACTACGGGTTAGAAGCACAGCGTATTTTACGCGAAGGCGAAGAAATTAAAGTAATGATACGCTACCCAGAAAGTGAGCGTAACTCAATTAGCAACATTCAAAATGCGCGTATTATTACGCCAACCGGCGCAGAAGTACCGTTAAGCGAAGTAGCCGAAGTTAGGCTAGTAGATGGTGTAAACCGTATTCGCCGTGAAAATTCAAACCGTACTGTTAATGTGTGGGCAGCAGTAAATACTGACCAAGTTGAGCCGTTTGCTATTGCACAAGAAATTCGCGATACCTATTTACCTTCACTGCTTAAAAGCTACCCAGGCGTTAAAAGTAATGTGGCTGGGCGCGTACAAGAAGAAATGGACAGCGCCGATGAGCAGTTACGCGACTTTGCTATATCGCTGATGATTATATTTGCCTTATTGGCCATTCCGCTTCGCTCTTACTCGCAGCCGCTTATTATTATGTCGGTTATTCCATTTGGTGTAGTAGGTGCAATGTTTGGTCACGTAATATTAGGTATGACCATGAGCGGGCTGTCTATGTTTGGCATTATTGCGGTAGCGGGCATAGTCGTAAACGACTCACTCGTAATGGTTGATTTTGTAAATAAAGCACGCGCAGAAGGCATGGCCGTAAAACAAGCCGTTATGCAAGCCGGTGCAAAGCGCTTTAGAGCTATATTGCTTACCTCAATCACTACATTTATTGGGGTAATGCCAATTATTATGGAAACCAGCTTACAGGCTAAAATAGTTATTCCTATGGCGGTATCGCTGGCCTTTGGTGTGCTATTTGCCACAGTAATTACTTTAATACTTATACCTTGCCAATACGTAGCATTAGAAGACGCTAAGCGCCTTACCCGTAAGCTACTTGGTAAATCGCAACCTATAAGTATTCAACCGGCCCCCACTGCCAAATAATTAAAGTTTCTCTCCCAACCATTAAAGCTCGGCCTAATACGCCGAGCTTTTTATTGCCTAAATATTGCGCTGCATTATTAATAGTTTTTATAAAGTGTTTCAAATAAATTATGGGTAATTATTTTAATTATATCAGCGTATTATGCGCCCTCAATTTAAAGCATCGCTAACGCATTATAATTTTATTGCTTAGCATTAAGCTCACACCGCAATGGTTTTGAGCCGCTTGTCAGTTAAGTGCCCTCCACTTAGCTCTAATAACGAGGGCGTGTTGACCTTTGGCGTTTGAATTTGCAGCAGTATGTTTGGTTTTTAGGCAAGGCAGAGCCTATGAAGTGTGGTTACTCCCCATAAATGGGCGATAACGTAGCATAAATGCCAAACATACGCTGCCCTTTGGGTTCTGCCTAGGGGCGATAAACTCTTTGTTGCCTACATGGATGTAGGTAAGGGGCGTGAGCAGGACGCGGAAGCTTTGCTCGGTTTTTACTTATTCTTACAGGGATGTAAGTCATTAGAATAACGCAGGAGCAGTTATCGAGCCCACTAGGTTACAAACCTCGCGCCGCGATTTGATCGCCCCTAGATTGAACAAATCTCAATCCGCAAAGATCAACACGCCCTATACACGTAAATTTAAAACACCTAAACATACTGCTATCCGCTTAAAGCGCTATGGCATCTAGTTTATTTATGCACCCTAAGGAACCCTATGTTTGATTTAATAAGCAAACGCAGCGCTAATTTAAAAAATGATGTATTAGCCGGCTTAACCGCTATGCTTACGCTCATTCCCGAAGCCGTTGCGTTTACCTTTGTAGCGGGAATTGACCCAATGATGGGGCTTTATGGCTCGTTTTTTGTTGGCTTTATTACCGCCGTGTTTGGCGGCCGCCCTGGTATGATTTCGGGTGCTGCTGGCTCTATGGCTGTAGTCACCACCGCCTTTATTATGTTTGGGCTAGAGTACTTGCTGGCCGCCGTGGTATTAACCGGTGTGCTGCAAGTTGTGTTTGGCGCTTTTAAAATGGGCAAATTTATTAGGCTGTTACCTCACCCTGTAATGCTTGGCTTTGTAAATGGCTTAGCTATTGTGATTGGTATGGCGCAATTTGGCCAATTTAAAGAAAACGTTCGCGTAGTTTACGATAAGCAACACGATATGTTTACCTACGCAGGCGATTGGATGCAACTAACCAGCCCAGCTATGCTTACCATGATGGGGCTAATTGCGTTAACCATGGCAATTGTGTATTTTTTACCGCGCTATACTAAAGCAATTCCTGCCCCTCTTGCTGCAATAGCAGTATGTACAGCGCTGGTCACCTTAACGCCACTTGAGTCAAAACTTGTTAGCGATGTTGTGCACACGCAGCGTACTTCAATGATTGAAAAAGAGATCATTACTGAAAACTTTGCAGCTATAAAAAATCAAGTACCTCATGGGCAATACAGCGAAGTGGCGCAAAATATTGCGCTTGAGCGCCCAACCGATGCGCAAATTACGGCTAAATGGCAAGAAAACGAAGCGCAAAAAGTAGCTGAGGGCTTAAAAGAAACCATCGACCCACTTGATGGCAGTTTAAAAGGTGCATTACCGAGTTTTCACTTTCCGCAAATTAGTTGGGATTTAACCAATAGCGACTCGCTTGATGCACTTATTACCGTGCTCATGCTTGCGCTTATTTTGTCATCTGTGGGGCTAATAGAAACCCTTATGACGCTTTCGCTTATTGATGAAATAACACAAACCCGCGGCCAAGGTAATCGTGAGTCGGTAGCGCAAGGTTCGGGCAATATTTTAAGCGGTTTATTTGGTGGCATGTGTGGCTGCGCCATGATTGGCCAAAGCATGGTCTGTTTAAACTCAGGCGGCCGAGGGCGTGCAGCAGGTATTGCTACCGCTTTATTTATGCTGGTATTTATTTTGTTTTTTCCAAGCTTAATTGAAATGATACCGGTGGCATCTTTAATTGGCGTTATGTTTATGGTGGTTATTGCTACGTTTGAGTGGTCATCTTTGCGCTTATTTGGCCGTGTTCCAAAGTCTGAAATATTTATCATTATTGTGGTATCTACCGTTACCGTATTGCTCGATTTAGCCGTAGCCGTAGGCATAGGTATTGTTATTTCTGCCTTGGTTTATGCATGGAACTCTGCAAAAGAAATCCGTATTAAATGCAGTGATGAATCGCAAAGCAAAGAAACCTACCAAGTAACGGGTAATCTATTTTTTGGCTCAATAACCTCGTTTAAAGAAGGGTTTAATCCACATAACGACCCACAAAATGTGTGTATAGATTTTGCCAATGCCAGAGTGTGCGACCAATCAGGTATTGAAGCCATACATGGTTTAAGTGAGCGTTATAAAGCATTAGATAAAACGTTGTATTTGCGCCATTTGAGCCCAGAGTCTGCCAAGTTATTACAAAAAGCCGGTGATTTAGTTGAGGTTAACATTGTTGAAGACCCTAAATACCCTGTAGCCAACGACGCTATGGCGTAACACGTCACTTAGATAACTCACTAAAAAAGCTCGGAATTTCCCGAGCTTTTTATTTTTAAGTCAATTGTTTAAATTATTTTAAGCTGGTAAGTTAGGCACGTATATGGACACCCCCACATAAAAGGATGTAACTATGCCTCTTGTACAACTTATTCTATTTATTGTTTTTGCTGTGTTAACCACACTTGGTTTAAAAAGAATAACCGTAACTTAATGCTATTTGGCTTCATTGCTATATCGTTCACATTTGTAGGGCTCGACTTTTTGATAGGCGTAGATGAAGGGAAGTCAGGCATTAATTAATCAAAAAATTTTAGCTTGAAAATTAAAGGGACTTTAATGCGCTTATACATACTGATTATTTCTTTAGTTATTTTTTTAAGTGGGTGCCAGAGCTATATTGCTTATCAAATAACTAAGCCTCCGCAGAAAGTTCTCCCTAAAGAATTTGAGAGCTCTATCGCTTTATCTGGAGTACAAACCCATTACTGTAGCAGCGAAGTAGATTGTCTTGATTTTAGGTTTATCTCACCTAAGGATATCGAAAGCTACCTACTCGATGGTAATACACTTTCGCTAAGTTTGATTGTTGAAGGAAGCACTGAAGATGAGGTTTTTGAATACCAACTTACTTCAGATAATTTATCAAACAACCAAAATAGCGGGCTTTTAATCATCTTTCCGGGGTATGGCGTAGACAGCTTGATTTACACCATGCAAGCAAGATGGCTTAGCCATGTCACTGGAAAAAATGTGATAGTGATGCCTGCAAGTAATCAATACGAGAAGTTTAGATTTGGCTTAAACTCGCTTGATGTGCTAGTCAATTATGTAAATAAAGAAAACTACACTGATATTTCCTTAATTAGTTACTCAATGGGCGCAATTGCGGGAGTTGAGTTGGCATCTAAGCTGAACATTAGTAAGCATATACTTTATGCCCCAATGATTAATTTTGAGGCCGCACTAACCACAATTGCTAACTTATCACACCCTATTTATAGCAAACTATTAGGCGATGATTATTTAAATGAAGTCGCGGCTAAGATAATTGAAAAAAGTGAAGTACCTCTTACTAAACTCGACATATTAAATAATCTAAATAAGACCCCGCATGCTAGGCAAACTTACATCTTTTCAAGTAATGCAGACAAAGTGAGTCCATATAATAGGTTGCTTACTCTTGACAACTCAAAAGTGAGCATGTATGAGGTAAAAGATTTAAATCACATTGAAATGGTTTCTTTAATTTCCACACAACAAAGGAATGTGCTCCTTTCCTTGCTTGATGGATAACTTTGCCAACATTCCTAATAATTGAGAAAAATATTGCTCGTTTTTTATCCCTAATACGTTATGGTATTTAAATAATAAATATACATAATAAAGTTAAGGAGCAGCCATGAATACCCCGCAATCAGATCATATCCCGCAAGAAGCCTTTGATTGGTACGACGAATACGCCCACGGTTTAATGGACCGACGTACATTTATGAAAAAACTAGGTGGGTTAGCTGCACTTGGTTTTTCAATGAGCGTACTAACCAGTGCCCTGTTACCTAATTATGCGTTTGCAGAGCAAGTATCATTTAACGATGATGATATTAAAGCCACCTACGAAGAATTTGATTCGCCAAACGGGCATGGTAAAGGCAAAGGCTACTTAGCTGTACCTAGCAAAATTGAAGGTAAACTGCCGGTTGTATTAGTTATTCACGAAAACCGTGGTTTAAACCCATATATTAAAGATGTAGCAAGGCGCTTAGCCAAAAAAGGCTTTATTGCCTTTGCACCCGACGCACTCTTTGCGCTTGGTGGCTACCCGGGCAATGACGATGAAGGCCGCGCCATGCAAAAAACCATGGACAGAGCTAAAATTCAAAACGATTTTGTAGCTGGGGCTCACTTTTTAAAAAATCATTCTAATAGTAACGGCAAACTGGGAGCTGTAGGCTTTTGTTTTGGTGGTTATATTGTTAATTACTTAGCGGCGGTTGAGAGTGGCTTACTGAGCGCGGGCGTGCCCTTTTATGGCACACCTGCCAGTGAGTCACTGCACAAAAATATTAAAGCGCCTTTAATGATTCAATTAGGTGAGCTTGATAAACGCGTTAACGCTACATGGCCTGATTATGAAAAAAGCTTAAAAGCTAACAATGTTGAGTACATTATGCACATGTACGAAGGCGCTAATCATGGTTTTCATAACGACTCTACTGGGCGTTATGATGAGCAAAAAGCAGAACTTGCTTGGCAGCGTACCTTAGCGTTTTTTAATGAAAAACTAAGTTAATAATAAGGTAATGCCACCAGCTTAAAATGGGTGGCATTTTTTAAGTTAATTGAGCTCTGTAATGTGTAGAAGCTCACCAGATGGTCCCCATAAATAAATCACTTTACCCCACGGCTCTTGTTTTATCCCTTCAAAGCGAATATCAAAGTGAGTTAACTTACTAATAGTGTTAAAGGCTTCGTATATATTTAATACACACACTTGCAGCATTAAATTTTCAGCAAATTCTTGGTTGTAGTAACGCTTAATACCAATCGACTTAAATATTTAATCATTCTAACGTGCTAAATAGAGCGCTAACAGCGTTATAAATTTCTTATGTAGAACAACTACATGACGATATTTATGCCTTGTTATCACGCTATTTATCTGCCGCTATAAATGCCTAATAACTTAACACGATTGGTATAAAAACAAACTACATTCACCTGATGTTGCAATACTTAAATCAGCTGATGCAGGCTCAATAGTAAAGCCATGCGCCTGATAAAAGTCGCACGATTGCTGATAATTTTTACACGGCACAAACACTCTAATAACATCAACTTGCATTATCAGTCCTTCATTAGCCAAGCACGCTTTTATCAATAATCCCTTTTGCAATAAGGGCTTTTAAAATACCGGCGCTTTTTTCTCTAAAGGCATCGCGAAGTAAGCGCACCGCCGGAGTGATTGACTGCCTACTTGGGCACACCAACCAAAGCTCTGTAGGCGTGGGTTTAAAGTTTGGCATAACACTTATGACATTACCGGCAAGTAATTCATTAGACATATCTAAGCACGATTTAACCGCCAGCCCCTTGCCCGACACACACCAGCGCCTTACTAAATCGCCATCGTTAGCCGCATGGCCACCGTGCAATTTTACTTTAAACTCTTCGCTGGCATCGCTAAATACCCATACATCTTTAATTATATCTTGCAGTTGATAAAACAGCCCTTTATGTTCTGTTAAATCATGTGGATGAGCAGGCGTGCCATGTGTATCAAGGTAGCTTTGTGCTGCGCATAAAATACGCGGTACATCGCAAATTTTAAAACCGTACATGCTGGCATCGTTAGGTTTACCATAACGCAGTGCAATGTCGACCGAGTCACGATAAAAGTCGATATTACTGTCGCTTATATTGGCGCGCAAGCTGAGCTGAGTGTGGGTTTGCATGAACTCGTCAAGCCAGGGGATCACAATGTTGCGCCCTAAATCAGAAGAAAGCGCAATACGCAGCTCACCATCAATTATATCGTCATCGCTTTTAAGTGTATTTTTGGCTTGTTCAAGCATTGCCAATGCTTGCTGGCATTGCGGAATGTAACGCTCGCCGGCTGCAGAAAGCCTTAAATGGCGAGTGGTGCGTATAAATAGTTCAAAACCTAAAGCCTGCTCTACCCTTTTAACAGCAGCACTTGCTGTGGCGGTGCGCATATCTAAATTTGATGCTGCAGCAGTAATACTTTTAAACTCTGCCACTTTTAAAATTACCTGTAAGTCTTCTAAAAGCATTGTGTTTTAATCCATTATCAACTTAATAATTTAATTATTATTTTTGGCAAAATTAAGCGCTTTAGGTTTGCTTACAGTGTATTGAGCAATCAAAAAGTGATTTATTGTCTATTTATATTTGACAATGCTTATCTATTGCGCGGTTTATCAATATAAAGGCAAATATTACACTGTACCCAACAGCTAGTCACTAACCACTATTTATTAAATTAGGACAATCTTTAAGGCGTTTATTAGTAAACCCAGCTTTTGGGCAGTAATAGTATGTTTAAAAAGAAAATTTGTTTAAAGCAATCGCTCGCTTTATCAATTGACTAATATTATTTGATAAAGATTCAATTATTACCCTATTTATCGCATAAAAATTCTCACCTATTATTCACCTCAACGAAAGCGAAGTCATTTAGGCTATTTAAATCGCTTTACTCTATTTTTTAGCATAACGGGTATCACAGTATGAAACGATTAAAAACCACCTTAGCAATAGCAACCCTGTCATTAGCCGCAAGTGCTTTTTCAAGCGCCTATGCAGCAGACGTTGGCCCTCTTGAAACGGTGACTACTTTTAATAAATATCGCGGCGCAGGTATAACTATAACACCTGCAGGGCGAATGATTGTAAGCATGCACCCGCTTGATGCACCAAAAACGCGAGTAGTTGAAATTATGGCAAACGGTGCTCAACAACCTTTCCCTAGCGAAGATTGGGCTGACGGCCCCGAGCTTGGCAAAGTTGGCCTTGCAGCCGTCATTGGCGTACATAGCGACAGCAAAGGTGTGGTGTGGATTTTAGACATGGGCAGCGAGCAAGTAGCCCCAAAACTAATTGCCTGGGACAGCGTTGCCAATACCTTAGTTAATACCATTGAATTAAATAAAGACGCTGTACTTGATAACTCGTTTTTACAAGACTTTGTTATTGATGAACGTAACGACAAAATTTACATTGCCGATATGTCTTTTGGTAACTTTATGGGCGCCACTAAACCTGCGTTTATTGTTGTTGATTTAAAAACCGGCGAATCAACGCGTGTACTTGAGGGCAATGCTAAGCTAATGCCAGAGGAACGCGATATTGTCATCGAAGCCTCTCCTGTTGCGTCTAAATCAGCAAAAGGTGAAACAACAAACCTACGTTTTGGTTTAAACCCAATTACCATTGATGATAAAAATGAATGGGTATACTTTGGCGCATTTACAGGCACAAGTGTTTACCGTATTCCGGCAAAAACGCTCGCTGATAGCACGTATTCAGATGCTAAAAAAGCAAAAAGCATTGAAGTGTTTGGCCCTAAAAACCCAAGCGATGGCATGACCTACGCGCCAGGTGGCGGTATTTTAGTAACCGACCTTGAAAACAATGCCATTGGCTTAACGACTAAAGGCCACTACGAAATAATTGTTCAAGACAAACGATTATCATGGCCTGATAGCCTAGCAGTGAGCAATGGTTGGATTTATGTAACACAAGATCAGCTCCACCAGCACCCTGCATTTAGCCAAGGCTTTGGTAATGCAAAACCACCTTACGTATTAACGCGTTTTCGCTTTAATCAAAAATAATTAATTATTTTTATAAGCCAGCCATCCCCGCTGGCTTTTTAGGAGTTAAGTTATGCTACTCGACACCCCTATTTGTGACTTTGGCTGGCAAGCGCCCAACTTTACGTTAAAAACCCCGCAAGGCGAGCCTTTTACCTTAGCCGACAACCTAGGCGAAAATGCCTTGTTAATCATGTTTATTTGTAACCATTGCCCTTATGTGCAACGTATTGCAAGGCGCTTAAGCGAAGATACCGCGTTATTAATAAACGAAGGTATAAATGTGTTAGCTATTATGTCGAACGACTATAAAAGCGTCCCTGCTGACTCCCCAGCTAATATGGAAAAATTTGCTAAGCAGCACGGCTTTTTGTTTCCCTACCTTGTTGATGAAAACCAACGCGTAGGCAAACAGTATGGCGCGGTTTGCACGCCTGATTTTTTTGGTTTCAATAAACATGGGGCACTGCAATACCGTGGCCGCTTAGACGATGCAAAAATGAATGACGATGCACATCGCACTCCTGAGTTAGTTAATGCCATGCGCCAAATTGCGGCCACAGGCAAAGGTCCTGAGCAGCAAACACCCAGCATGGGCTGCTCTATAAAATGGAGTAATTCATTATGAGTACAGTACATTTAAAATTGGGCGTAACCGATTTATCGTTTCACCATGTTACGGCCTCTTTAGTGAGCCATGTTTTAACTGATATGGGCTTTAACGTTGAGCGTATTTATGCGCCGCATCAAGATAACTTTAAAAACCTTAAATCTGGTGAAGTAGATTTACTCGCCTCAGCATGGCTACCTTCAAGCCACGGTATTTATAAAGCCGATGTTGAACAAGTTATGCCACTCGTTGAGCTTGGCTTACATTATGAGCCTTATGCACACTGGGGCGTACCAGATTACGTACCGCAAAGTGCAGTGAACGAAATTAGTGATTTGTTAAAACCAGATGTGCTTTCAAAAATGCAAAAAACAATTCAGGGCATTAATGCCGGTGCTGGTATTACCCGTTTTTCTATTAATATGATGAAAGAATATGGGCTGACGAGCGCAGGATATGAGTTTTTAACCGGCACAGAGCATGACTGTTTTAGCGCGTTTGAAAACGCCGTCGCCACCCAAACCTGGTGCGTAGTGCCGTTATGGAAACCACAATTTTTGCATTACAAGCACACAATACGTGAGCTTAAAGAACCACAAGGGTTACTTGGCGTTGTTGATAGAGCTGTTTTACTCCTACGAGAAGATAAACAAGCGCTGTTTAACCAAGCACAGTTAAACACCCTTGATAAATTACGCTTTTCAAATGAGATCATTGCCGAGCTTGACTATAAAGTATGCAAAAACTTACAACCTCTCGATGACGTAACGCGTAATTGGCTCAATAACAATCCAATTAAAAAGTAATTTGTGCTTTGTTTTTTTTAAAAAGGCTCAATATAGACACTACTTGGCTAAAATAGCCACTTAACGGAGATAACCATGACCCATCCAATTATTAATGATTTAGAAAAACGTTATACAACTAAACGCTACACAACCAAGCGTATTCCTCAAGATGATCTAGATGTAATTTACGAAGCTATGCGTCTTTCTCCTTCATCGATTAACTCGCAGCCGTGGAAATTTATTGTTATTGAATCAGACGAAGCTAAAGAGCGTATGCACTCTACGTTTGCTAATAAATTTCAATTTAATCAGCCGCATATTAAAACTGCATCACACGTTATTTTATTTGCTTACAACCCTAAATATAAACGTGATGACTACGCACAAGTCATTGATGCAGACATTAAAAATGGCCGAACTCAAAGTGAAAACCGCGAACAAGCGTTTGGCGCGTTTGCTTTTGTTGACATGAATACCGATGAGCAAGGCAACAATGCAATGTGGACCAAAGCGCAAACTTACATTGCCCTGGGCAACACAATGCACGCCGCAGCACGCTTAGGCGTTGATTCAACACCTATGGAAGGTGTAGATGCACAGCTTATTGGTGAAGTGTTTGAACAAGAGCTCGATGGCTATATTTGTGATGTAGCGTTGGTACTTGGCTACCACGATGACAGTGAAGATTATAACGCTAAGTTACCTAAATCTCGCTTAGCAAAAGAGCAAGTTATACAGGTTTTATAAAAACCTATTAAAAAAGCTTAGTGCTAATGAGTGCTAAGCTTTTATATTCATTTTATTTTTTAGCAATAGCTTGCAGTACCGACGCTAAACCTGTGTGGTATGTGCCTTCAAACACTTCTCGCTTTAGCTCTTCTAAATGTACAAAGCTAAGCTCGGCTAAGTCATCTTGTAAATCGCTTTTTGAGGTTTTAGTATCGACACTTGGGCCGCCTCCGGTATTATAATTTACTTGCTCAGGCGTATAGGCCTCAAGTAAAAATACCCCACCTAGCTTTAAACCTTTAACAGCGCGCTTATATACCGCTGAACGCACGGCACTTGGTAAAGGGCAATAAATAGACACTACCGCATCCCATTTTTCTTTTTCGAAATCAAACTTCGCTAAATCGGCGTGTACTAGCTCAATGTTTACGCTGTGCTCTTTGGCAAGCTTTGCCGCTTTTTCAAGCCCTACTTTTGAGCCATCAACCGCGGTAACGCTGTAACCCATTTTTGCCAAAAAAACCGCATTTCGCCCCTCACCTTCGGCTAAGCTAATAACATTACCTTTAGGTAATTGCTTATAGTGCTCGGCTAAAAAATCGTTTGGCTGTTTGCCATAAGCGTATTGCTGAGTGTTATACCTTTCATCCCACATAATAGCTCCTGGTATTATTTTGCGTATTCATAGCGTTGAATAAGCCTGCTTAATAATTCCACTAATAATATGTAGTGTAAATAGGTAACTAATTTTTTAATGTTGTTAATATACTACTCAGCCATGCTCACGCACACTGCTAAGTGCTGGATTAAAAGGGGTGATTTTCAGAGCTAAATAAAAAAAGCCAGTGACGAGGTCACCGGCCAAAAGAAGGCAATACGAAGGGAGTCGTACTGGCTGTTAAAACTTTTTCAGTATTCGCTATCTTAATAACGGCACATGAGATTCTAATGCCTGATAGTTCATCCATTGGTTTAATTGCTCTGGCCAGGTAATGGTTGGCTCACAATATAAACCGCGTAATATATAAAAATAAATAGCGCTATCAAGCAAGCTTAATGACGTTTTACCATTTTTAATATTGAGCTGTTTTTCGGTGCCAATTAAAAATTCATTTACTTGTAAAACGATCTCAGGAGTTGATGCTATTAGGTTTACAAAGTTAAGCTCTGTCGATTGCTTGTTATCTTCCCACGCTATGCGGCTAGATTCTGTTTTAAACTCTTTTAAATCAAGTAATGGCCAGCGCGGCAAACCAATTTGCAATAAAGGCGCAAACGAGCCACCTTGCCACTCTATAGCCCCTTGCGTTGGCTTGTTTGATTCGCTAGAACCAGCAAGTTTAATAAACAGGCTAATAATTTCGTTACTTTCACTCATAATAGTGCCGTCATCTTTTTCAAGAATAGGTACTATTTTTTTACCAATTAGTTTTGTTGGTGTTTCAGTGTCGTCGTAATCAAGTACAACGTCATCAAGCTTAATGCCTAATTTACCTGCTACATATTTAACACGCGCACAAAAAGGACAATGAGAGTAACTGTATAGTTTCATAATTAATTAAAGCCTAAAGCGGGTTAAGTACCTATGGCCGTAAGGTACCCAAATAGTCAGCGCAGAAAAACCGCATTTAGGTTGAAACTTTATCTTGTAAAAATTGATAATCACGCTTTAATACCAGTCCGCATAATTAAGTGATCTATTTTGAGGATGGATAAACGTGTTGATAGCAAGGCAAAAAATTCGCTATTTAGTCGTTCTAAATGAGAATTTTTTAACGCAGATAGCGACACGTTTAGCCCCTGAAAATGATTAAGCGTTAATGCGGATTGGTATAAGTAGTAAATAAAATAAAAAAACACGCCATAAAGGCGTGCTTAATTTACACATTATAGTTAGCGCCCTATTACGCCCTCAGCTAAAGGTTTAAATCTAAATATGTAATAGGGTGCTTTATTTTGAGCATTGCCGTTATTAAGTTGTGCCGAAAGCGGCAATTGCGCAGCGCCGGTGTACATGTAACCCTCAGGTCCAATGCTTACACCATCTGGCCAAATCATGTTTTTATCGTACGTGTAATCACGGTACGTACGTGTTTTGGCGTCAATAACGCCCACAGTACGCTCACCTACTATGGTTAAATATAAATTATCATCAGCATCAATACTTAAACCACCGTTTACTGGTTTTTGTGCGTATTGCTCTACACGTTCGCCTAGTTGTTTATCGGTTAATTGCTCGTTAGCAATATCGGCCATTTTAATACGGTAAACATACTTTTTATTAAGCGGAGCAAAGTAAAGCCATTGCTGCGCGTTATCAAGCACAATGCCATCGGCCCCAATAAAGGCATTAAGTTGCTTTTGGTTATCAGTCCCTTCATCAATCATTATTGGCATTGTGTAATCGGGTAATGCACTTTCGTGACCTTGCAGTACTCGCCGGCTCTTACCTGTTTTAGTATTAACGATAATAAGGGCGGCTTGCTTGCCATTTCCGCCATCTGCAATACCTTCATCAGCGATCACCAATGTATTGTATTTGCTCGATATAGCTAAATCATTAAGTTGAGATTGAGCAACCGATATAGGGCTAGGTAAGTAAATAATTTTATTAAGTTTATTGTTTAGCGCATCCCATGCTATCAGCTTTGGCGTAATACGCGGCTGCGCCTGGCCTGAGTCGAGTATCCATACATTACCTCTGTCATCTGCCCTTACCCCTAATACCCAATTTAAATAGTTAGCGGGATTTTTTAAGCTGCCATCACTTTTATAAGGGGTTTGCATTTGCGCATTAGGAAATGGCACCACATCACCACTTTTTAAAAGCTCCCCCACTTTTACTTTTGGGTTATAAAAAGGGTGATAACTAAAAATAAAGCGCTTGTTTTGTGTATACGTAATACCGCCCACAGCACCGTCGGTTTGTGCGTAAACCTCAGCGGGTACCGTGTCATTTGCAAAAGCCGAGGCACTTATTAGCAAGGCTATAGCGCTTAGCCCTAATTTAGATTTATTTAAAAACATAATTTGCCCTACTTTTGCTTAATGTAATTAGCTGTGCCGTCTATCCAGTCTTGTCGAGCTGGGGCAAAAAAATCAATATCTACCGTATCTTGGGTAAAGTGAAATTCGTGCGGTACATTGGCCGGAATCACCATCATGTCGCCCGCTTTCATAAGGTATTGTTTACCGCCAGAAAACACTTTAGCTTCGCCTGACATGATCCACGTTACTTGTTCATTAGGGTGTTTATGAAGCGGTACTTTTCCGCCTTTTTTAGCCACCCATTTTACAAACGTTGATTGCGTACCATGAAAATATTGGCGTGTTAAATATGGGCCCATTTGCTCTTTGGGTTGGCTATCGAGATTAAGTAAAAAAGGGGCATTGGTAATGTGCTGATTATAACTATCCATTATGCCCATTTGGGGTGCAGGCGTTATTTGCTGTTCAAGTTTACTTTGCGCTGCCCATACGCCACTGCTTGTTAAAGCAGTTGCTAATAAAAGCGTGTTAATTTTCATAGTTTCACCTAAATAATAAACTGTGTGCGGCTGCACTGACTATTTAGGTAAAGTTTACAGGCTGAGGATTTTTGAAAAAGCCGCCTAGGCAAGAAAAATTATCAAATAAAAACGAGTAATTAATTACTTATTACAAAATATAAACACAGCAATAAAGCTGGGTTTTACTTAGGTAATGCTTAAAAAACCTTAACTGACCTTTAATTCTTGCATTTGTATGTACTGTACTAAGTCTTCAATCGTTACCACTGTCATGCTGTGTTTATTAGCATAATCACTTACCTGTGGTAAACGCGCCATGGTGCCATCAGGATTAGTGAGTTCACAAATAACCCCAAACGGTTTTAAACCAGCCAGCTGCATTAAATCAACAGATGCCTCGGTGTGGCCGCGGCGAACTAAAACCCCACCTGTTTGTGCTTTTAAGCCAAATACATGGCCTGGGCGCGATAAATCACTGGGTTTGGCATTATCGGCAGTGGCGGCTTTAATCGTTGTTACTCGATCGGCGGCCGATACGCCGGTTGTAACACCGTGTTTAGCCTCTATTGTGACTGTGTAGGCTGTATTATTTTGGCTGGTGTTGTGAGTTACCATTTGCGGTAGCTCGAGCTGCTTAATACGCTCATCGCCCATACACAGGCACACAATACCGCTGCCTTCGCGGATCATTTCCGCCATTTGTTGGGTGGTTAAATGCTCGGCAGAAAAAACAAAATCACCTTCGTTTTCGCGGTTCTCGTCATCAACAACAAGTACGCCTTGGCCTTGCTGCAAAGCAGCTATGGCGCTTTCTACGCGGGTGTGGCTTTCGCCAAATTGGCTAAGTAAAGACTGAATCATTATTATATTCCACATAAAAATAAATAGATTCAGGACACTGAAAGGCATGGCAAAACACACAAACTAAATTGCGCACTTTTTGCCACTAAACAGCTTATACCAATCCGCTTAATTAAGTGATTTATTTTGAGGTTGGAAAAACGTGTCGCTCAAAATGATTAAGTATTATTGCGAATTGGTATTAAACACGCAGCCACAGGCCACGTGTTTGCATACGCTACAAGCTATATTCTCTTTCATCCGGACTATAACCGTCGGCTCTGGCATCTCACCAGATCTGCTTGACCTTTATTTAATACATTAAAAAACGATTATTAAATAAAGCGCTCGCGGGCTCGTTTTATTCAAAAACTAATGAGTAAAACATACCGCCGGTGGGGACTTTCACCCCGCCCTGAGAATGTACCGTGAACTTATCTGTTCACGGCCTGCGCATTATACGCGTGTATTTATACGTTATTCAAAAATAAATGTTAAATAAGCTCAGTATTTAGTGAGGCATTGAGTACTTTACCTTGGTTAATATCGGCCGTGAGTGAGCATTTTGCGCCATTAACTAAGTTTAAATTTGGCTGCACATGGCCAATATCAGCATCTATTATTACCGGGAATAAGCACCCACCCAATGCCACATCTAGCGCATGGCGGTAATCAAATGCATCGTGACGACTTTGTGTTATTTCACTGCGCCCTAAAATAAGGCCGTTAATATCATCAAATACACCGGCAAGTTTGAGCGACAGTAAAAATCGCGCCACGGTGGTAGGGGTAAGCTCTGAATTTTCTAGGTATAAAATTAGCCCTTCGTTCGCACTGTGTTTTTTAAAGTCGTGCAATGCTAAAAATGGCGAATCCAGCAATAATCCTACCGTATCAAGGCAGCCGCCAAATAAGCGCCCAGACATCTCTATTGTGCGCTCATCGGTGTAATTTAGGCACTGCCACTGGGTAGGCTCGCTTGGCGCTAGCAGCTCATCGGGGTTTTGTGCGTAATTGGGTTTATTTTTTTGATAATAAGCAGAAGGTCCTTGCTCAAATTTACTTCCCGACTCGTAGGTAATGGTTTCAAAAATTTGTAAGCTGTAGGGGTTTGTTTCATCAGGGTGGAGCTGCATTAGATTGGCACTATGAAGTGTTGCCCATTGGCACTTAGCCGTAAGTGCACAGGCAATTGTGCTCACATCAGAAAAACCCACCAGCCATTTAGGTTTGGCCTCTTTTATGGCATTAAAATCCAGTAGTGGCAAAATTTCCATTGCCAGCTCTCCGCCCATTGGCGGCATAATGGCGGCAACCTCATCGTCTAGCAAAAAGCCCATTAATTGCTTGGCATGCGCTTTTGCATCTAATTCATCGCGGGGTTTATTTTGGCGTAAAAACTCCCCTTCTACTACCTCGTAACCACGGTGTTTTAAACCGTCTATCACTCTATCTAATCGTGCATGGTATTTTTCTTTTAAGCCCGACGAAAGCGAGCAAATAGCAATTTTAGAGCCTACTTTTAAAGGCGCTGGATAAAGTATATTAGCCATGAATGTTCCTTTTAATAAAGTGATTCCAGTGTGTAAAAGCCGTTATGCATTTACACATTACCTATATGAATGTACCTATATCAACACGCACACTCTTTATGCAATATGAATAAGCGTAGAGTGTGTTTAGCATTTATGCAGTCACCATTTTATTTATAAATTTTTTAACGGGTAATGGCACGCGCTTTTTTAGCAATCCACTTATGCCAATCCGTTTAACTCAGCTCTTTATTTTGAGGGGTGGTGTTATATATGGGGTTTATGAGGATAAGTTGGCATTAGCTAGTTTTTAGGCATAAAAAAACCGATGCAATTGCATCGGTTTTTGCTTGTACATTACTGTGAGCTAAATATTAAAGATACTCAACGTCAATGATTTCGTACTCAACGTCGCCTTTAGGCGTTTTAATGGTCACAGCATCATCTGTTTGTTTACCAATTAAACCGCGCGCAATCGGTGAGTTAACAGAAATTAAGTTATTTTTAATATCTGCTTCGTCATCACCCACAATACGGTAGGTTACTTCGGCATCTGTTTCTACATTTACAATAGTGACAGTAGTACCAAAAATAACTTTACCTGTATTAGGCATTTTAGTTACGTCAATAATTTGCACATTTGAAAGCTTAGCTTCAATTTCTTGAATACGGCCTTCACAAAAACCCTGTTGCTCACGCGCTGCGTGGTATTCAGCGTTTTCTTTTAAGTCACCATGTTCACGTGCAATCGCAATATCATTTACGATTTTAGGACGGGTAACTGTTTTTAATTCGTTAAGCTCTTCGCGCAGTAACTCTGCGCCACGAACTGTCATCGGAATTGATTGCATACTTTTCTCACTTAACACCAAGGCCTAGTGGCCTTGGTACATTTCCTTAGTTCAATCGCTGGTGTAGCTCTTGAACTGACGTCACTTTACTACGGTCGTCCGCTTGGTTAGCAGTACAGTTAGCAAATGCCGCGTTCAAGGTTGTCGTGTAGTTGGTTTTGTTTTGCAATGCACCACGACGCAACACCTTCGAATCTTCGATCGCTTGGCGACCTTCGGTGGTATTTACGATATAGCTGTACTCTTTATTCTTGATGTTATCAAGAATATGCGGGCGGCCTTCATATACTTTGTTTACACGGCGTACTTCAATACCGGCCTCTTTTAAAGCCTCTGCTGTGCCACCTGTTGCATCAATTTCAAAACCAAGGTCTGTCATGGTTTTAGCAAGTTCTACAACACGAGACTTATCGCTGTTACGTACAGATAGTAACGCGCGACCACCGCGTGGTAAAGTGTTGCTTGCACCTAATTGTGCTTTTGCGAACGCTTCGGCGAAAGTATCGCCAACACCCATTACTTCACCTGTAGAGCGCATCTCTGGACCACGAATAGGATCCACACCTTGGAACTTAGCAAACGGTAAAACAACTTCTTTAACGCTGTAATACGGTGGAATTACTTCTTTAGTAATGCCTTGGCTTGCTAAAGACTGACCCGCCATACAACGCGCGGCTACTTTTGCAAGTGCAATACCGGTCGCTTTAGATACAAACGGTACAGTACGCGCCGCACGTGGATTCACTTCAATTAAGTACACTTTGCCATCTTTTACAGCAAATTGTGTATTCATTAAGCCCACTACGCCAAGCTCAAGTGCCATATCGGTTACTTGTTTGCGCATAACATCTTGCACTTCTTGTGATAAAGAGTGTGCAGGTAATGAACATGCTGAGTCACCCGAGTGAACACCCGCTTGCTCAATGTGCTCCATTATGCCGCCAATAATTACTTGCTCGCCGTCACAAATTGCATCAACGTCAACTTCGATTGCATTATCTAAGAAGTGATCAAGTAGTACCGGCGCTTCATTTGAAGCTTGTACCGCTTCGGTCATGTAACGACGTAAGTCTTGCTCATCGTAAACAATTTCCATTGCACGGCCACCCAGTACGTACGATGGACGCACAACCAGTGGGAAGCCAATTTCACCTGATTTAAGTAATGCTTCTTCAGTTGATGTAACTGTTGCGTTTTCTGGTTGTAGTAAATCAAGACGCTCTACTAACTGTTGGAAACGCTCACGGTCTTCTGCGCGGTCAATCGCATCTGGTGAAGTACCAATTACTGGCACACCATTCGCTTCAAGTTCACGTGCTAGTTTAAGTGGTGTTTGGCCACCGTACTGTACAATCA
Organism: Pseudoalteromonas sp. Angola-4; assembly: GCF_028599265.1. Taxonomy (NCBI): domain Bacteria; kingdom Pseudomonadati; phylum Pseudomonadota; class Gammaproteobacteria; order Alteromonadales; family Pseudoalteromonadaceae; genus Pseudoalteromonas; species Pseudoalteromonas sp. Angola-4. Next base: position 361,874 of record NZ_JAQREK010000002.1, read on the forward strand.
CACCTTTTGGTTTTTCAACACGTACAATTTCTAATACGTCTTCAAGTGTAATTGGTTCAAAGAATAGACGGTCAGAGGTATCGTAATCGGTAGAAACCGTTTCAGGGTTACAGTTAACCATGATGGTTTCATAGCCGTCTTCACGTAGTGCAAGGGCTGCGTGTACACAACAGTAGTCAAACTCAATGCCTTGGCCGATACGGTTAGGACCGCCACCAATAACCATGATTTTGTCTTTGTCTGACGGGTTCGCTTCACACTCTTCATCATACGTTGAGTACATGTAAGCTGTGTCTGAGCTAAATTCAGCAGCACAGGTATCAACACGCTTGTACACAGGTACAATGTTTAACTGATGACGCTTTTTGCGAATTTCGGCTTCAGATACACCAGCAATTTCAGCAATACGTGGGTCGGCGAAGCCTTTACGTTTAAGTTTACGTAAAAACTCGGCATTTAAGCCGGCCATGCCACCTTCAGCAATTTTAGCTTCGTCTTTTAAAATGTCTTCTATTTGTACTAAGTACCAAGGGTCAACTTTGGTAAGTTCAAATACCTCTTCTACGCTCATACCGTGGCGCATTGCATCGGCAATGTACCAAATACGCTCAGCGCCTGGCTCGCGTAGTTCACGGATGATTTTTTCGCGCGCTTTCGGGTCATCAAGTGCCACAATTGGGTTAAAGCCCGTTGCGCCTACTTCAAGACCGCGTAATGCTTTGTGTAACGATTCTTGCTGGTTACGACCAATCGCCATTACTTCGCCCACTGATTTCATTTGCGTTGTTAAACGGTCGTTCGAGCCGGCAAATTTTTCAAAGTTAAAGCGAGGAATTTTTGTTACTACGTAGTCGATTGATGGTTCAAATGACGCTGGTGTTTTACCACCCGTAATGTCGTTTTGAAGTTCATCTAACGTGTAACCAATTGCTAACTTAGCGGCAATTTTAGCAATAGGGAAACCCGTTGCTTTAGATGCCAGTGCTGATGAGCGAGATACACGTGGGTTCATCTCAATGATAACCATACGGCCATCATCAGGGTTTACACCAAACTGTACGTTTGAACCACCGGTTTCAACACCAATTTCGCGCAGTACCGCCATAGAGGCATTACGCATTAATTGGTATTCTTTGTCGGTTAGGGTTTGTGCTGGTGCAACGGTGATTGAATCACCAGTGTGTACACCCATTGGGTCAAAGTTTTCGATAGAACATACAATGATACAGTTGTCTTTTTTGTCGCGAACAACTTCCATTTCATATTCTTTCCAGCCAATCAGTGATTCATCAATCAGCAACTCACTTGTTGGTGATAAATCTAGGCCGCGCTCACAGATTTCGTTAAATTCTTCCATGTTGTAAGCCACACCGCCACCAGTGCCACCCATAGTGAAAGAAGGACGAATAATACACGGAAAACCAATACGTGTTAGCGTATCGTGTGCTTCATCCATAGAGTGAGCAATTTCAGCACGTGGACATTCAAGGCCAATGTTTTTCATGGCTACGTCAAAGCGTTCACGGTTCTCTGCTTTGTCGATTGCATCGGCGGTTGCGCCAATTAGCTCAACGCCGTGTTTAGCCAGTACACCGTGCTTATCTAAATCAAGTGCACAGTTTAATGCCGTTTGACCACCCATTGTTGGTAGTACTGCATCTGGTTTTTCTTTTTCAATAATTTTTTCTACCACTTCCCAATGAATAGGTTCGATGTACGTTGCATCGGCCATTTCTGGGTCAGTCATGATAGTTGCTGGGTTTGAGTTAACTAATATAACTCTAAAGCCTTCTTCTCTAAGTGCTTTACACGCTTGAGCACCAGAGTAATCAAATTCACAAGCTTGACCAATTACAATTGGGCCTGCGCCTAAGATAAGAATGCTTTTTAAATCGGTACGTTTTGGCATTATTACTCCAGTTAAATTAGTTATTACGCGCTTGCATCAGGTCGATGAAGTGGTCAAATAATGGGGCTGCATCGTGCGGGCCTGGGCTTGCTTCTGGGTGACCTTGGAAGCTAAACGCTGGCTTATCAGTACGATGAATACCTTGTAGTGTTCCATCAAATAACGATTTGTGCGTGGCACGTAAGTTACTTGGTAGTGTGTCTTCATCGGCAGCAAAACCGTGGTTTTGTGCGGTGATCATTACTACATCGCGGTCTAAGTCTTTTACTGGGTGGTTACCACCGTGGTGGCCAAATTTCATTTTTACTGTTTTAGCACCTGAGGCCAGTGCTAATAATTGATGCCCTAAACAAATACCAAAAATTGGTGTGTCGGTTTCTAAAAAGGTTTTAATTGCATCAATAGCGTAAGTACATGGCTCTGGATCGCCAGGACCATTAGATAAGAAGATACCATCTGGGTTTAAAGCAAGTACATCGGCGGCTGAGGTTTGCGCTGGTACAACGGTTAATTTACAACCGCGATCAACTAGCATACGTAAAATATTACGTTTAACACCGAAGTCGTAGGCTACTACATGAAACTTTTCATCATCGCTGCTAAGGGTTTTAAATCCTTGGCCTAATGTCCAGCTTGGTTCGCGCCACTCAAAATTTTCCTTGGTTGAGACAACTTTTGCTAAATCCATACCTTTTAAACCTGGGAAGGTTTGCGCGGCTTGTAACGCTTTGTTTTCGTCTAACTCGTCACCTGCAATAATACAGCCGTTTTGTGCGCCTTTGTCGCGCAAAATACGGGTAAGCTTTCTGGTGTCGATGTCCGCAATACCTAAAATATTACGTTGTTTTAAGTAATCATCTAACGATTGCTCGTTACGAAAGTTACTTGCTAGCAGTGGCAAATCACGGATCACTAGGCCTTTAGCCCAAATTTGATTCGCTTCTTCGTCTTCGCTGTTGGTACCCGTATTGCCGATATGTGGGTACGTCAAAGTTACGATTTGTTCCGCGTATGATGGATCAGTCAAAATTTCTTGATAACCAGTCATAGACGTATTGAATACTACTTCACCGACTGACATGCCGTCAGCGCCGATTGCAGTACCGCGAAACACTGTGCCGTCTTCTAGGACTAACAGAGCGGATTTAGTCAAGTTAAACCTCCTAACAGTAAAAAACGGGAGTAAGCAAATGCTTAACACCCCGCCAATACCCAGAGGGATCGTCAAAACCAGATTTTTTTGTGAGCTTAAATTGTTTTACGCAGTCTTAAATGATGCCGATATAAAACGCTAAACCTTCAATCATTTTTCTTGCCTAAAACTCTTTTCATTCCCACTGAAACCCCTGGTTTTACTAGCCACTTGGGTATAATTGGAAACACGCATTTAGTAATTTTTGGCAAATTGGCTGCATTCTACATGAAGATGCTATTTAGGTCTAACGTTATTTAGATAAATACTACAAATAAGTCGCTTTAGGCAAAAATAGACCCAAACAGCTAAAAAAGTAACTAAACTACTTCAGATCTAGCACATCTTGCATATCATAAAGTCCTGCTGGTTTATTTTGTAACCACTGCGCAGCCCTTATAGCTCCTAATGCAAAGGTCATTCGCGAACTTGCTTTGTGGGTTAATTCAAGCCTTTCGCCCATAGTTGCGAAATAGGCGGTGTGTTCACCTACTATGTCCCCGCCTCTTAGTACTGAATAGCCAATTTCATTTTGTGATTTTGCGGTTTCTACTTGGCTGCGGTCGTATACCGCTACTTCATCGTGATCCCACCCTTTAGCCTGTGCAATAGATTCACCAATGGCTAATGCTGTGCCCGAGGGCGCATCTATTTTATGACGATGATGTGCTTCAAAAACTTCTATATCTAGGTCATCACCAAACTTAGTGGCCGCTGTTTGCACTAGGTTAAGTAGCACATTAACGCCAACGCTGTAGTTACGCGCAAACACAATAGGAATATGTTTAGCAGCATTTTCTAATAATGCCATGTCTTCGCTAGTTAAACCTGTGGTGCCTATAACCATAGGCAGTTTTTTATCGAGCGCTGTTTTTAAGTGATTGCGCATACCTGCTGGTAACGTGAAATCGATAAGTACATCAACATCAGCAACCTTGCTCTCGTCGCTAAAGCTAATGGATTTGTCGGCTGCACTGTTTACTTGATTTACATTAATACCCAATAACGATGAGCTGCTGCGAACATACGCACCACCAAGTTGTGTTTGCTCTTTAATTGTCGCGGCTTCTAATAGGGCTAAGCCCATTCTGCCGTTAGCACCAAAAACACCTATTCGATTCATTGTTATTGCCTTAATCTGATTTAGTTGGATCTGTTGTTGCGTACCCTGACTAATTTGCCGCCCTAAACTTGCTTTGAGCAATTATTAGCCGCATATAATCGCACACCGGTAGATATTATCTAAAAGTCGTGCAATAGTCAGGTAAGCCCTTAATTAAATAATAATAACAATACCAGTTTACTTTAGCCATCTATACATTTAAACTTCTCTTTCGCGTCGATTTGGTCTTTGGCTTGCGGGCGCTGTGGTCATCTACTTTTTTATTAAAGAGTGATCTACTAAATTCAGCTAAAAGAGGAGTTTTGGCTGTGGTTATATTAACTGGTTATGAGGAATACAATGCAGCCAACATTTAATAAAAACAAAGCAATTCTATCTTTGCTTCCCCTTCTTACCTTTGTAGCCCTTTTTTTAGGCTCAGGTTTATATTTACAATCGCAAGGGGTTGATTACGCTTTTTACCAGCTCCCAGCGCCGGTTGCTATACTACCCGCTATTATGCTTGCCTTTATTTTAAACAAAGGCACTGTAAACCAATGTGTTGAAACCTTTATTAAAGGCGCAGGACACAACAACATTATTACCATGTGTTTAATTTATTTACTTGCTGGTGCATTTTCGGCAGTAGCAAGTGCCACCGGTGGTGTGGATGCGGTTGTAAACGCTGGCTTGTCACTTATTCCCCCGTCGCTGTTATTACCTGGGCTATTTTTAATTGCTGCGGTTGTCTCTACTGCAATGGGTACATCAATGGGTACCATTGGTGCTATAGGGCCAATTGCTTATGCGGTATCCGTTAAAACAGGCATCGACCCTGCGCTAATGGCCGGTACTATAGTATCGGGCGCAATGTTTGGTGATAACCTTTCTATTATTTCAGACACAACCATTGCTGCAACGCGTACGCAAGGCTGTGAAATGAAAGACAAGTTTAAAGAAAACTTAAAAATAGCGGTTCCTGCTGCCGTATTAACCATTGCTTTGTTGCTTTATTTAACGCCTGCTCCACAAGCAGTAGAAACTAAAGATTTTGATTTATTATTAGTGCTGCCTTATGCCTTTATTTTAGTATTGGCTGTTGCCGGTATGAACGTGTTTGTGGTGCTATTTAGCGGTATTGTATTTGCTGCGCTAATGGGCTTTACCGGCAGCTACGAAGGCGCAAGCTTTGTAAAAGATATTTACAAAGGTTTTACCGATATGCAGGAAATATTTTTACTTTCTATGTTTATTGGTGGCTTATCTGAATTTATTCGTATTAACGGCGGCCTTGATTTTCTGGCACAAAAAATTCAAGCCATTACAAAAGTGATTGCCAAGTGGCACCGCAAAGTAGCTGATCAGCTTGGTATAGCTGCATTGGTATTAACCAGCAACGTGTGTATAGCCAATAACACGGTATCCATTATTGTTGCAGGTCCTATTGCTAAAAAACTTGCTGATGATGGCGAAATAAGTGGTAAACGCTCTGCAAGTTTACTTGATATTTTTGCTTGTGTTACGCAAGGCTCACTGCCCTATGGTGCTCAAGCATTACTGTTAGGTGCTACGTTTAAAATTAGCCCGTGGGAAGTGTCAACGTCATCTTACTACTGCTTTATCTTAGCCTTTACTGCCATTGCCGTTATTTGTTTGCGCCGCAATAAAGCCTAAATTTTGTGCAAAATCTTATGTTGCAGCTTAATAAATAAGCTGCAACATATGTTAAAATAATAATCTACAAATCAATACCTTGTGCTATAATGCGCGCTTTCGCGTGTCACTAAAATTATAGTTAAATACAGATTATGAAATATAAAAAAATACTTCCCCTCGTTACCCTTACGTCAATCGCTTTATCATCTTCTGCCCTTGCTGCTAATTGGAGCAGTACCGCATTACATGTTAATAATGGCGACCAAAAAAACCCATTTACCAAGCAAGAATCAGACACTACTGTTTACTCGCTGCAACATGCATCGGGCTATGATTACGGTGATAACTTTTTCTTTATTGATTACAGCAAAGACGATACAACCGACGGCTACCAAGATAGCGACTTTTACGGCGAATGGTATTCTACGGTAAGCTTATCGGCTATTAGCGGTGAGAAAATTGGCGCAGGTGCATTATTAGATGTAGGCCTTACTGGCGGAATTAACGTTGCCGGCGATGCCAAAATGATGAAATACCTACCGGGTGTTAAATTAAGCTGGGATGTACCTGGGTTCAACTTTTTTCAAACACTTGTCACTGCCTATATTGATGACAGTGAAGGCGTAGCCAAAGGCGGTGCCCCTATTGAAACTAACAGCTGGATGTTTGATGTAGCCTTTGAATACCCGTTTACCGTAGGCTCGCAAAAATTTAGCTTTAAAGGACACGCTGAGTACATTGCAGAGCGCGAAGATGAGTTTGGTAACGACGTAGAAGCGTGGATACTTGCACAGCCTATTTTAGTATGGGATATGGGGCACGCGTTAGAAATGAAAGAAAACACCCTATTACTGGGTATGGAACTGCAATACTGGCACAACAAGCTAGGCACTGAGGTCACTGAATCGGTTCCACAAATACACGTTGAGTGGACTTTTTAAGTCCATCCAGTGTAAACAGAGTCAACATTACTTTTAAACGGAGCACTTAAACAGTGCTCTTTTTTTTGCCATGAAAACTATTTAATTGAACACCCTTTAATACTTAGTTATTGTCTTACTTTAATTAAAGCCGTGTGCTTGCCTTTAATAGGAGTAAGGAAATGCCAGCGATTAAAGTTATTTGTTTGTCTGCATTATTAGCCTTTACTAATAATGCATTTGCCAGTAGTACAGAACCCTCTAAAATCCTCTCTTACGATGCACTTTTAACAGATTACCAGTATGATTTTAAAGTAAATTATTTTGATATTGCATCACAAAAGCAATCGCTAAAGATGGCGTATATTTATTTAAAACCCACGCAAAAAAATATGCCAACAGTGACGCTAATGCACGGTAAAAACTTTAATGCCGACTACTGGAGCCCCACAGCTCGTTACTTACAGTCGCTTGGGTTTGGGGTGCTGATACCCGATCAAATTGGTTTTGGTAAGTCTTCAAAGCCCACTAACTATCAATATTCATTTGCGGCGCTTGCGCATCATACACATGCATTAATGGACTCGCTAAATCTTGAAAAGTCGATTGTTGTTGGCCACTCTATGGGGGGAATGCTAGCGAGCCGTTTTGCATTAATGTACCCAGATACAACCACTAAACTGATTTTGCTTAATCCAATAGGGCTTGAAAACTACTTACACTATGTAAAATACAAAGACACCAACTTTTTTTATAAAAATGAGCTTAACAAAACGCCCGAAGGTGTTAAAAAGTACCAGCAAAAAAACTATTACGATGGTCAATGGAATGCTAAGTATTCAGCATTAACCGACTTTATTACAGGGCAAATACAAGGCCCAGATAAAGAGCAAATTGCTTGGGTTAACGCTAAAACCTACGATATGATTTTTACCCAACCGGTGATCACTGAATTTAAAGACTTAACCGTCCCCGTTAAATTAATTATTGGTACGCGTGACAGAACAGGCCCTGGCCGAAACTGGAAAAAAGACGGGATAGATTATCAGCTGGGGCGTTACGACAAATTAGGAAAACACGCTGCTGCGCTTATTCCTGATGCGCAACTGTTTGAACTTGATAATTTAGGGCATTTACCGCAAGTAGAAGATTTTGAGCGATTTAAGGCAGTGTTTAAACAAGCACTAAATAAGTAATAGCTTTATGCCTAATAAAATAAAGCCCCTGTAAGTAAACTGCTTACAGGGGCTTTTTATATAAAACTAATTTACAGCGTACATTGCGGGTTTTTACCCTGCGATTTAGCCGTACTTTGCTCGCTAAGAGCTTCGCTCATTTGTGCTTGTAAATTATTAATTCGATTGCTCGGTGCAGGGTGAGTAGATAAAAACTCAGGTGTGCTACCACTGCCTGCTGCGCTCATATTTTGCCAAAGCGTGACCGACTCTTGTGGGTTAAAGCCAGCCTGCGCCATTAAATCTAAGCCAATGGTATCGGCCTCTGATTCGTGTGAACGGCTAAACGGTAAAACTACGCCGTACTGCGCCCCTAAGCCTAAACCTTGCATAATTTCGTTGCGGTATTGTACGTTGCCCATTTCAAGCGCAGCGCTGCCTAATTGCATACCGGTATCTAAAATTGAGCTTTGTGATACACGCTCATTTGAATGCTCTGCTATAACGTGGCCCACTTCGTGCCCTAGTACAGTTGCAAGCTGATCTTGATTGGTGGCTATTTTTAATAACCCCGTATGAACACCTATGTAGCCACCAGGTAATGCAAAGGCATTTGCCGACTCATCTTCAAATACCACGACTTCCCAATTTTGTGAGGCGTATTCTTTTGGTAAAACAGCCACGACCTTTTCAGCAATACAATTTACATACGCATTGGTTTTTGCATCTTTATTGATTGGCTGTGATTCCTTCATTTGAGCAAAACTTGCGGTGCCCATTTCACTCATTTGTTGCTCTGAATACAGCGCAATTTGAGTACGCCCCGTAGGCGATGTTTTACAGCCGGCTAAAACTGCGGTTGCGAGTAAGGCAAGGGCTAGTTTTTTCATGGTGTTTCCTTCAAGTCTTTAATTTTTATTAGTTGTAGAATAGCAAACACGGTGCCAGTTTAGAATCTTTGCTCTTTATTACGCCGCTTTTTATTTTTAATAAATAAATGACCTTGCCAGACAAACTAAGTTTATACCCTTGCATAGCCCTGTTACACTATAAGCCTTGTTTTTAGTGAATGTTGAGTGACTACATGGACGCCTCGGCCTCGTCTTTTAATACCCGAATTTTGTTACCCTTGTTAGCCAGTATTGTTGCTATTACGCCGCTGGCTATAGACATGTACTTACCGGCCATGTTGGTTATTGCGAACGATTTACAAACCACTATGCCAAATGTACAAATTTCGCTAAGTATTTATTTGGCTGGCTACTCGCTAGGCATGTTATTTTTTGGCCCTATTGCCGATCAACTCGGACGACGAAAACTAGCCCGTATTGGCTTAACCTTATTTGGTGCAAGCTCATTTGCGCTGGCTTTTACCACCGAAATACACACCTTTTGGGTACTTAGAGCCGTGCAAGCATTCACCGGCGCGGCAGCTACGGTGGTTGTGCCTGGCGTAATTAGGCATATTTATCAAAAAAACACCGCTAAAGGCATGTCGTATGTATCTATGATTATGATGGTAGCGCCCTTAGTTGCCCCCTCTGTGGGGTCGTTTATTTTAGGGTTCTCGGTATGGTCAACCATATTTTTGGTTCTTGCTGCCTATAGCTTTTTAATTTTAGCGTTTGTACAAGTGTATTTAATTGATATCCCCATTCATAAAAATGAGAAAAAAGGCCTAGCCTTGTTTTTCGACAGCTATAAAACGGTACTTAGTAATAAAGATGCACGTGCAGACATATTGAGCTCTATGTTTGTCTCGTTTGGCTTTTTTTGCTTTTTAACCTCAGTGCCTTTTGTATACCTAGATTTATATAATGTATCTGAGCAATTATTTGGTATTTTATTCGCATTTAATGTCATGGCACTTATGTGTGGTAACTTTTTAAATACACGAATTGTACCAAGAATTGGCTCTCGAAAAATGCTGTACATAGGGCTTGTATGTGGCTTTGCCTCTGGGCTGGCACTGCTTACGTTTAGCTTGTTGCAGCTTTCTTTATATTACATTGTAGCGGCCATTGCGCCTTTAATGATGAGCCTAGGGGTAACAGCAAGCAATGCTGATTCATTAATATTAATGAAGTTTGAAAAAAACACCGGTACCGCCACCGCTGTTATTGGGACGCTGCGCTTTGGCAGTGGCGCGCTCGTTGGTCCATTGCTTGCGGTAGTGCATGCAAAAAGTGCAGTGCCGTTTTCAAGCTTAATGTTTAGCGCCGTGCTATTAACTATGCTGGTGCAGTTAATCCACTATAAAATAGACAAAAAAAATGCCTCATAATGAGGCATTTTTTATAAACAGTGACTAATTAAGCGTCTGCTGCTTTAGATACCATAACCATTGCAGGGCGTAATAAACGACCATTTAATGTGTATCCTTTTTGCATTACTGCAAGTACCGTGTTTGGTGAAACATCGTTACTTGGTTGGATAGACATTGCTTGGTGGAATTCTGGATTGAATTGCTCACCCTGTGGGTTAACAATTTCAACGCCAAACTTTGCAACCGCATCGTTAAAGCTTTTAACTGTCATATCAATACCTTCAAGCAATGGCTTTAGGGTTTCGTTTTCTTTATCAGAAAACTCAATAGCGCGCTCTAGGTTATCGATTACTGGAAGTAATTCGTTAGCAAACTTTTCCAGTGCAAATTTATGTGCTTTTTCTACATCTTGTGCAGCACGACGACGAATGTTATCTACATCTGCGGCGGCGCGTACAACGCTGTCTTTTTGATCCGCAATGGTTTGCTTAGCGGCTTCAAGCTCTGCGTATAGCATTGCAATTTCAGCTTCAGGGCTTTGCTCTTGGTCTGCTTCGTGTTGCTCTGCGGCTTCTACTGCTGCTTCAACATCAGCTTCCATTTGAGCTACTTCTTCGTTTAGTTCTACTTCTTGCTCTGGGTTTTGTGTCTGCTCAGACATAAAATACGTGCTCCAATTCTTTACAACTGCGGTAATTATGGGGATTGAATAAAAAGATTCAAGAGTTAGATGGCTCTAATAATTTAAATTCTTGGATTAATTGTTCAATTTGCGCCGATTTAGGGCAAATTACGCAAAAGCGGCTTTGATACTCTTGATTTTGAAAGTACGGCACACTAATTACTATCAGCTCATTGCACTCTGTAAACGGTAAGTTTTCAGTGTTTAAAACTGATACCCCGTTTTTAAATGCGAGTTTATCTTCGACAAAATTTAAAAATGAAACGCCAATATTTAAGCTTTGTTCGCAATCGACCTTTTTATATAAATAGTTTTCGCCTACTACAATACTGTTATCTGATCCAAGCTTATGACTTAGCTGGCGCGTCCACTGTGTCAGTGAGTCATGGCAATTACGCGGTGCGGTGTTTGCCATTGCTTGCATTCTGTACAAACCTTCCATTAAGGTTTGTTGGCTAAATACTGTGTTTAACCAAGTTGCAAATTGATAACGCACGGCATCTGAGGAATCATCAGGTTTGTTGATACAAATATTGTGGCTTTGCCCTGCTCTATCTATTAGCAGTACAAGCCAATCGTTAGAATCAAACTCAAGTACTTCTACTCTAAACACTTGTTGCGAGCTTGCTTGTGGTAAGCCTACACAACAACATACTTGATACTTTTTACTTAATCCATGGGCCAGCTCCACAAGTTGTGCTTGTTTTGGCTGCCAGTAATTAGCTATTTCAGCTAACGGAAAAAACTCATCAAACCAATAATCAAACCCTTGGTTTGTAGGCACACGCCCTGCCGATGTATGAGGGGAATATAACAAGCCTACTTTTTCAAGTCGCGCCATAGCATTTCGTACCGTGGCAGAACAAACCGCCATGCCTTTTTGCTTCGCTATTTTTGTTGATGGAACGGGTAACCCTTCACCATTACAATAAAGGCTCATCACTGCTGAAAAAATTTGTTGATCTCGCGGGTTTATATTCATGTTATCTACATCTTGTTGCATGAAAGAGATATCGGGGCAGTTAAAACAAATTCAAGCCTAAAGCACGCTTTAAGTGAATATGTTGTTGCATGCATTACAATAAAACACTGCTGCAACTATTTTTAAGCATTAAATACAAAAATTAAAGGGGTAATTTAATCTGTTGAGCCAATAATCAGCTCTTAGGTGAGCTTGACAATATACAGGCGTAATTGAATCATTATCATATTGGTAAATCTGTGTTTTCAAACACTTCTGTTTTGAGTTACCCTACAAAAATATTATTACTTTTTATTGCAGCCGTTATGCACTCACCGTTTAAAACTATTGGCCTTATAGGTAAACCAAACCACCCTAAAGCTGCGGCTACGTTACAGCGTTTACATACTTTTTTATCGGCTCTTGGCTTTACCGTGATTGTAGAAAAGCGCACCGGTGGGCAGTTATCGGATGTCCCTGATACTCATCAAGTTGACCTTGTTAGCTTAGGCGAGCAAGCCGACCTTGCTATTGTTGTAGGGGGTGATGGCAATATGCTTGGTGCTGCTCGCGTACTGGCACGCTTTGACGTAGCTGTAATAGGCGTAAACAGAGGTAATTTAGGGTTTTTAACCGACTTAAACCCAGAGGGCTTTGAAGGTAGCCTAGAGCAAGTGTTAAGCGGCGAATATTTAGAAGAAAAACGCTTTTTGCTCGAGGTAGAAGTATACCGCCATAACGAACTGAAAAGTGCGAATTCAGCCGTTAACGAAGCGGTTCTACACGCCGACAAAGTTGCCCACATGATTGAGTTTGAAGCTTTTATTAATAATGACTTTGTGTTTTCTCAGCGCTCTGATGGCTTAATTGTATCAACCCCTACCGGCTCTACAGCTTATTCTTTATCGGGTGGCGGGCCCATTTTAACACCTGAGCTTAATGCAATTTCGTTAGTGCCTATGTTTCCGCATACATTATCAAGCAGACCCTTAGTGGTTGATGCCGATAACGAGGTACGCTTAAAGTTAAGCCTTGAGAACACCGACAGCTTACAAGTCAGTTGCGACAGCCATGTAGTGCTTGCCGTTTTACCCGGCGATGAAGTGGTTATTAAAAAAGCCGACAGAAAACTGCGCTTAATTCACCCAAAAAACTACTCTTACTACAACGTTTTACGTACTAAACTTAATTGGGGCAGCCGTTTATACTAATTTTATTGCCAAGCGTAGTGCTTTAGCGCAAAATACAAGACAAATAAAAATTAATCAAACTAGGAATATCTAGCAATGACTTATGTTGTTATCTTTGCTTTGTTATTACTTATCACTTTGCTTGGCGCTTATATTAGAGTTGAAAACAATAGAAAAAAAGCGTTAGAAACCAAGAAAAAACAATTTAACGAACGTGTTGCCCAAGTAAACACTCGCCTCAAAACCAAGCTAAACAATTTATTAGAAGCCAAAATAATAAGACCTAAGTATGTAGCGCAAATTCAGGCTATTGTGACCAATTTTTTTGTGGTTCAGCCCCATACTGATGAAAACCTACAGCATTTAGAAGATATTAGCGACAGCTTAGTGAGCACGCTTTCGATTGAGTTTCAAAAAGCACTGCAAAGTGAAAACGCCCAAGCGCTTCAAGATAATATACAGTACTTTGTGAGTGAGTTACCCCAGCAAGGCATACTATATAATAAAGCGTTTTATCATGAGATTTTACCCTCATTGATTGTACAAATTAAAACTGACACACCTGTAAACCCAAGCGAAAGCCTTGAAAATACTGACGAAACCTCTTCTGATGAAAGTACTGACTCTGATAGTCAGTTTTCTCAAAATGCGAGCGTTGCTTAAAAAGTAAAAAAATTAATTTGCAAAAAACCTAAACACTGTATAAATTAACAGTTAATTCACTGGATGGATGAACAGTATGTTAATTGGTTTAGAAATTAAAAATTTTGCAATTGTAAGTAACTTAAGCACAGAGTGGCATAACGGCATGACGGCGATCACGGGTGAAACCGGCGCGGGTAAATCGATTGCCATTGATGCACTTTCACTGTGTTTAGGCGAGCGCGCTGAAGCGTCGGCGGTTCGCCCTGGCACAGATAAAGCAGAAGTGTGCGCACAGTTTGATTTAACTGCCCTTCCTCTTGCTAAAGCATTTTTAGAACAACACATGCTAACGAGTAACGACAACGAATGCCTACTTAGACGCGTTGTATGTAAAAATGGCCGCAGCAAAAGCTATATAAATGGCAGCGCTGTTACAGCAGCTCAACTGAAAGAGCTCGGACAGTATTTAATTTCTATACACGGACAGCACGCTCATCAGCACCTTTTAAAAGCTGAACACCAGCTGCAACTGCTAGACGCCTACGCAGGCCATAACCAGCTTGTAAAAGCGGTTAGCCAAAGCTTTAAATTATATGCAAACCTGCAAAAAGAATTTAAACAGCTTGAGCAACAGCAATTACAACAAGCCGCTCAAAAACAATTACTCGAATACCAAGTTGCCGAATTAGATGAGTTTGCCTTACAAGACGGCGAGTTTGAACAAATAGAAGCCGAACATTACAAGCTAAGTAATAGCCAAACCATTTTAGAAGCCTGCCAGCGCGAACTTCAACATTTATACGAAAGTGATGAGCAAAATGCCTGTTCAATGCTGCAACACAGCGCTCAGCAATTTGCCGAGCTTGCAAATTATGACGAAAGCTTAGCAAGTGTAGCTGCATTATTAGATGAAGCCGCAGTGCAAGTTGAAGAAGCAAGCAGAGAAGTAAGAAACTACGCAGAGCAAGCCGACTTAGACCCTGCTCGATTAACAGAAGTAGAAGCGCGCTTAAGTGGCGCGATGGACTTAGCCCGTAAGCATCATATAAAGCCTCAAGAGCTGGTTGAGTTTCATCAAGGTTTAACACAAGAGCTAGAATCAATTAGTAACAATAGCTCACGTTTGGCGCAATTAGACGATGAAATAACTAATGCGCTAAGTGCATACCAGCACGCCAGTGATCAGCTAAGCGAAAGTCGCCATAAATATGCTAATACATTAAATCAATTAATTAGTGAAAGCATGGCTAATTTATCGATGGAAAATGGGGTCTTTGAAATTCAGCTTACCCAAGAAGCTGAGCGCCAACCCAATGCATTAGGTTTTGATAGCGTCTCGTTTTTGGTCTCTACTAATCCTGGGCAGCCATTACAACCTTTAGCTAAAGTTGCCTCGGGTGGTGAGCTGTCGCGTATTAGCCTTGCCATACAGGTGATCATTGCCCAAAAAGTGACAACGCCAACGCTTATTTTTGACGAAGTGGATGTAGGTATATCAGGTCCTACCGCCTCCTCTGTAGGGAAGTTACTACGCCAACTAGGAAAATCAACACAGGTTATTTGTGTAACCCATTTACCCCAGGTTGCAAGTAGTGCGCATCAGCAGTTTTTTGTAGCAAAAGAAATAGCACAAGGCGAGACCTTTACTCAAATGCTCAGCCTAAATAAAGATGGCCGTATTAATGAAATTGCACGCTTACTTGGTGGCGATAATATAAGTAGAACCGCTAAAGCAAATGCTAAAGAGCTTATTATGGCGCACGCCTAAGTTATACTTTTGCTACAACAGTGGAGAGACGTTTTAAATGCAAAGCATGCTGATAAATTTTTGCCATGTTACTGGGTGGCTACTTGTTGTTTTGAGCTTTTTGCTTATTGGGTTTAGTAAGTTTAAGCACGCAGAATTTAAGCTAAAACTCTTTAGCTTTTTAAAACTTATATTGGTTTATCAAGTAACGGTGAGTGTTTGGCAGTGGTTTATTATTGGCAACATAGTGGCTAATAATCAATGGTTACTTTTATTAGCACAGATACTGTGCAGTGCAATGTGCTATTTAAGTTTACAGCGGCGAAAAAGTAAAAGCCGCCCCAACCTTGATAGTTTTTCTATGGATTAACTAACGCAAGCGTTAAGAGCAAGTTCTATTTTTACCTTGCTCTTTTGCTTTGTATAATCGCTCGTCGGCAAGCTTTATGTCTTGGGCTATGGTTGTATCTAACTGGCTTTGCACAAGCCCCATACTTATAGTTAATACCACCGATTTTCTATTCATGCGCACTGGATTTTTTTGTAATTCGGCATGAATTTTTTCTGCAATACTTTGCCCCTGTTCTTTGTCGCTGTTTGGTAGTGCAATTAAAAACTCTTCACCGCCCCACCGAGAAGCAATACCTTGTTTTGGCATGCTCTTTTTTAAAATATTGGCAAGTTGGGTTAACGCTTCATCACCAAAGTCGTGGCCGTAGTTATCATTAATGTTTTTGAAATTATCAACATCAGCTAGCAAAATTACATACGCCTGCTTAGTTTTTTTATGAAGATGTTTAAGCTCAGCAAGTTCTTTCATCATAAAACGTCTGTTAGGTAAATCAGTTAAGTGATCTATTGTGGCAAGGCGCTCATTTTTTTGACTCAGCGCGACTATTTTTTCGTTGTATTTTTCGCGTGAGCGCTCATAAAAACCACTTAATAAAGCAACAATAATAAAAGAAATGACCACCCTTAGTGGAAGTGCTTCAGGCTGATAATCATAAATATTAAAGTTATCTGTAATAATAAAGCCGGCGATCACGGCAAATAAAAAGGCAACAATATCAAATGTTCCTTTTTTAAGGCCTCTAATAGAGTAAGTCACCGGTGATACAATAAATATCCAAATTGGCCCAGTACCTTCAGCTCCGCCCGAGATCACTAAATACAGCATTAAACAGTAAAGGTTATATAAAATGGTGGTCGCTGATTTTTCGACTGCGCGGTAAAGACTAAAAGCCCACGCATAAAAACCAGCTGAAACTAGCAGCATAATACCAAGCACTACATCAGCATTAGACAGTGCATTACACGCCATAGCGAAGGTAGCTATAAATCCGATGGTCGAAAAAAAGCGAACAATTAGCTTTCTTTCTCTGTTGTCTGAGTATGCATTCATATTATTATTTTTTATTTGCAAGCGAGCTTTAAAAGCTCATTTCCCGAGGATTTAAAAAGAATTTAGCAGCAAGTTTGTACTGAAATAGTACTTTAAGCAAGATTTACACGTTAATTATTGGTTAATGACAATTTTTTAATACTTTTTTATTTGAAAAAAGCAAAAAAAAAGCAAGCCAGTTGGCTTGCCTTTATTATATTTAAAACTTAACGAGATAATTAAACCTCTAAATAATCCATAATACCTTCAGCAGCGTTACGCCCTTCAAAAATAGCCGTTACCACTAAATCAGAGCCTCGCACTATATCGCCACCTGCAAATATTTTCGGATTAGTTGTTTGATGAGTAAATTCACCTTGCTCTGGTGCGTTAATGCCGCCCCAGTGGTTAATTTCTACATCATACTTTTCTAACCAGTCCATTTTGTGTGGTTTAAAGCCAAACGCCATGATAACCTGGTCTGCCTCAAGTACGTGCTCAGAGCCTGGTACAACTTCCGCTCGGCTACGGCCGTTTTCATCAGGCTCACCCAGTTGTGTTTTAACCATTTTAACGCCTGCAACATGGCCATTATCATCAAGTACAATACCCGTTGGCTGTACATTAAAGGTAAAGTTTACACCTTCTTCTTTAGCGTTTTTAACTTCACGCTTAGAGCCTGGCATATTTTCTTCATCACGACGATAAGCACAAGTTACTTTAGCTGCATTTTGGCGAATAGACGTTCGCACACAGTCCATCGCGGTATCACCACCGCCAAGTACCACAACCTTTTGATTGGCCATATCAATGCACGCTTGGTTTTTTTCATCGTAACCCATAACGCGATTTGTGTTACCAATTAAAAATGGCAGTGCGTCGTGTACGCCTGGCGCGTCTTCGTTTTCAAGACCAGCACGCATACTCTGATACGTACCTACACCTAAAAATACCGCGTCGTAGTCAGCTAAAATTTCGTCCATAGTGATATCTACACCCACTTCAACGTTTAGCTTAAATTCCACACCCATTTCGGTGAAAATTTCACGGCGCTTTTGCATTACTTCTTTTTCAAGTTTAAAAGAAGGGATACCAAAAGTAAGTAATCCACCAATCTCTGGGTGACGGTCAAAAACCACTGGCTTTACACCGTTACGTACTAAAATATCTGCGCACCCTAAACCAGCCGGACCCGCACCAATAATAGCCACTTTTTTATCCGTCCATGTCACGTATGACATGTCTGGTTTCCAGCCCATTTTAAAAGCGGTATCGGTAATGTATTTTTCAATATTACCTATCGTTACTGCGCCAAACTCTTCATCAAGCGTACATGAACCTTCACACAGTCTGTCTTGTGGACATACGCGTCCACACACTTCAGGTAAACTGTTTGTACGATGAGAAAGCTCAGCCGCTTCTAAAATACGGCCAGTTCTAATTAATTTTAACCACTGCGGAATGTAGTTATGCACTGGGCATTTCCATTCACAGTAAGGGTTACCACAATCTAAACAACGGTCAGCTTGTGAATTTACCTGATTCTCAGAAAAGGGTTCGTAAATTTCCACGAAAGATTTTTTACGCGACGAGATTGGTTTTTTGCGCGGATCAACACGCTGCACGTCTATAAATTGATATACATTTTCGCTCATACTGCCCCCTTATTGCGCTTGAACACGAAGTTCTGCGCTACTGCGAGCGCGGTGCCCGAGTAAACTTTTTACATCACTTGATTTTGGTTTAACTAGTTTGAACATAGGTAAGTACAGTTCAAAATTAGCTAAAATGGTTTCTGCTCGACATGAACCCGTAAGTTCTAAATGCTCGGCAATTAGGCCACGCAGATGCTCTTGGTGCGAACTTAAATCATCAAGTGTTACTACTTCTACAAGCTCTGGATTAATGCGTTTTTCAAAGTCACTTCGCTCATCTAAAATATAAGCAAAACCACCTGTCATACCCGCACCAAAGTTAACGCCTACATTACCTAGCACACATACAACGCCGCCAGTCATGTATTCACAGCCGTTATCACCTACGCCTTCAACAACGGCTTGCACGCCAGAGTTACGCACTGCAAAACGCTCACCAGCACAGCCTGCGGCAAATAACTTACCACCCGTAGCACCGTACAAACATGTGTTACCTGCAATGGTCGCTTTATGACTTTCAAACGATGATCCCAGTGGTGGACGTATCACAAGCTTACCGCCTGCCATGCCTTTACCCACGTAGTCGTTTGCATCGCCAATAAGGGTCATTTCAAGGCCACCGGCATTCCAAACACCAAATGATTGCCCTGCTGTACCATGTAGCTCAATAGATACTGGATCTGCTGCCATACCTTGATTGCCGTGCTTAGAGGCTATGTAACCCGACAGCATTGCGCCCACTGAACGGTCTGTATTACATATCCGGCTCACGAGCGAAATACCCGATGAGGTATCAATCGCTTGTTGCGCTTTACCTAGTAACGTTTCGTTAAGTTCACCTAAATAGTGCGAGCTATTTGGTACGCTACAAAATAAGGTTTCGCCCGTTGGGTTATTTGGCTGAGCAATTACAGACGATAAATCTATTTTCTTTTGCTTCGCTGTTTTACCTTCAATCGCTTCTAATAAGTCTAAACGGCCAATTAAGTCAGTTAGATTAGCAACACCTAAGCTTGCCATAATTTCACGTGCTTCTTGGGCTATAAACTTAAAGTAGTTCATCGCCATTTCTGGTAAGCCGTGGTAATGCTTTTGACGAAGTGTTTCATCTTGCGTTGCAACACCGGTCGCACAGTTATTTAAATGACAAATACGTAAGTATTTACAACCTAGCGCCACCATTGGGCCTGTACCAAAGCCAAAGCTCTCTGCACCTAAAATAGCGGCTTTAATGATATCTAAACCTGTTTTTAAACCACCATCTGTTTGCAGACGAATACGGTGACGAAGACCATTTTCAACAAGCGCTTGCTGGGTTTCTGCAAGGCCAAGCTCCCATGGGCTACCCGCGTATTTAACTGACGTTAATGGGCTTGCACCGGTACCACCATCGTAACCTGAGATAGTAATTAAGTCGGCGTACGCTTTAGCTACACCTGTGGCAATTGTGCCTACACCCGGCTCAGATACTAACTTCACCGATATCATCGCTTCTGGGTTTACTTGTTTTAAATCGAATATTAGCTGGGCTAAATCTTCAATTGAGTAAATATCGTGATGCGGTGGTGGTGAAATTAATGTTACACCGGGTACCGAATAACGAAGTTTTGCAATATACGGCGTTACTTTTTCGCCTGGTAATTGCCCGCCTTCGCCAGGTTTAGCACCCTGCGCCACTTTAATTTGAATTACATCAGCATTACGAAGGTAGTGCGGCGTTACACCAAAACGACCCGAGGCAACTTGTTTAATACGTGAGTTTTTCTCGGTGTTGTAGCGCAACTTATCTTCACCGCCTTCACCTGAATTTGAACACCCGCCTAAGCGGTTCATTGCAATGGCAAGCGCTTCATGCGCCTCAGGCGAAAGTGCACCAATACTCATAGCTGCAGAGTCAAAGCGCTGGTATAAAAATTCAGCCGGCTCAACATCATCAATGCTAATGCCTTTTTCAGGTAATTTAAGCGCTAACATATCGCGCAGCGTTGCAATAGGACGGTTATTAACTAAATCAGCATAGGCTGCGTAGTCTTTATAATCGCCTGAACGTACGGCCTTTTGTAGCGTTTGAATAACATCTGGGTTGTAAGCGTGGTATTCACCACCGTGAACGTATTTTAATAAACCGCCATGGCTGAGTAATTTACGTTTACTAAAAGCAAGTTTATGAAGCTTTTGCTGATCAATATCAAAATCGCTAAAACAGGCGCCTTTAATACGACTTGCCACACCTTTAAAGCACATGTCTACCATAGCATCAGATAGACCAACCGCTTCAAAAAGCATTGAACAACGGTACGATGCAATTGTGCTTATGCCCATCTTAGACATAATTTTGTACAAGCCTTTATTAATGGCTTTTCGGTACGAAAGCGTCACTTCGCAGTACGATTTATCAATCACTTTACTGTCGCTCATCGCAACCAGTGACTCGTATGCAAGGTATGGGTAAATTGCGGTTGCACCAAAACCAAGTAATACGGCAAATTGGTGTGCATCGCGTACGCTACCCGTTTCAATAATAATATTAGACTCACAACGTAAGTTATTATCTACTAAACGTTTTTGTACAGCACCTACCGCCATAGCAGCAGGAATTGGTAATTGGGTTTCGCTAAAGTTACGGTCAGATAAAATAAGCATTACACAGCCGGCTGCTGCTTTTTCTTGTGCAGCGTCGCAAATACGTGCAACCGCTTTTTCTAAACCTTCCTCTGCTGTGTATGTAATATCAATTTTACAGTAGCTGTAATGCTCGTCATCGGCATTAAGTAGCTGCTGCATGTCAGCATACATTAAAATTGGCGTATCAAACTGTAGGCGCTTAGCGTGGCCTGTGGTTTCATTAAATACGTTTTGCTCACTACCAATACACGTTGCCAGTGACATTACGTGGTTTTCACGCAGCGGATCGATTGGCGGGTTAGTCACTTGCGCAAACTTTTGGCGGAAGTAATCGTACAATGAACGATGCCCTTCGCTTAGTACTGCAAATGGCGTGTCATCACCCATAGAGCCTGTTGCTTCTTGGCCGTTTTCACCCATTACGCGAATAACACTATCGAGCTCTTCGTTAGTGTAACCAAACATTTTTTGGTATTTAACAAGTGTTTCGTCATCAAATGAGCGATTACCCGCATCTTGCTCGGTAAGCTCTTCAAACGGGGTTAAACGCTTAACGTTTTCTTCAAGCCATGACTTATAAGGATGACGCGATTTTAAATCTTGGTCGATTTCGTCTGAGTGCCAAATCTTGCCTAATTTAGTATCAATTACTAACAGCTCACCTGGCCCTACACGGCCTTTTTCGACCACTTCATCTGCAGTGTAATCCCAAATCCCTACCTCAGAGGCAAGTGTAATAAAGCCATCTTGGGTAATAACATAGCGCGCTGGACGCAGACCATTTCTGTCAAGGTTACAGGCTGCAAAACGCCCATCAGACATAACAATGCCCGCAGGGCCATCCCACGGTTCCATATGCATAGAGTTAAAGTCGTAAAATGCGCGTAAGTCATCATCCATAGCACGGTTTTTCTGCCATGCAGGTGGCACAAGCATACGCATAGCACGGAATAAATCCATGCCACCGGCTAAAAACAGCTCCAGCATGTTATCTAAGCTTGAAGAGTCAGAGCCGGTTTCGTTTACAAACGGCGCTGCACTTTGTAAATCAGGAATAAGTGGCGATGAAAACTTATACGAACGTGCACGAGCCCATTGGCGGTTACCTTCAATGGTATTAATTTCACCATTATGCGCTAAATACCTAAATGGTTGTGCTAAAGGCCAACGCGGCTGAGTATTAGTAGAAAAACGCTGATGGAATACACAAATAGCGCTGGTCATACGAATATCAGCTAAGTCTAAATAAAAGTTAGGCAAATCTGCAGGCATCATAAGGCCTTTATAGATAGTCACTAACCCCGATAAACTCGCAATATAGAACGACTCATCCTCTGCTAAACGCTTTTCTGCACGGCGACGTGCTACATATAAACGTCGCTCTAAATCTTTAGAGCGCCATCCTTCAGGCGCACTAACAAAAATTTGCTCAAAACCAGGTAATTGCTGTGTAGCAATTGGCCCTAGCATTGAAGGGTCAGTAGGCACTTCACGCCAACCGAGTATTTTAAGTGTTTCTTGTTCTAATTCTTCACATAAAACCTGTTTTGCAGCTTGTGCTAAAACGGGATCTGAATTTAAGAAAACCATGCCTACGGCGTAATTTTTACCTAAGTGCCAATTATGCTCACTCGCAATAGCACGGAAAAAACTGTCAGGTTTTTGTAGTAATAAACCACAGCCGTCACCTGTTTTACCATCGGCAGAAATACCACCGCGGTGCTGCATGCGATCAAGTCCAGTAATAGCTGTACGAATAAGCCGATGACTAGCTTGACCATTTACTTGGGCTATTAAGCCAAAGCCACAATT
The DNA here is from genome assembly GCF_028599265.1 of Pseudoalteromonas sp. Angola-4. NCBI lineage: Bacteria > Pseudomonadati > Pseudomonadota > Gammaproteobacteria > Alteromonadales > Pseudoalteromonadaceae > Pseudoalteromonas > Pseudoalteromonas sp. Angola-4. The sequence goes on from NZ_JAQREK010000002.1 coordinate 384,792, forward strand.
ATCTTTTTCTAATGTTGAGTCGTATAACATAGACCCCTCCCTTGCTGCACTGTTAACGTGAATGAACTGCTCGACGATTTGCTAACAGACGCACAAAACTAGCCTCTATAGTAAATAGAGTCAATATTATTTTGAATACATATTCACATTCTTGAATATTTCTCACTTCAAGGCAAGGTTTCTTTTTTACCCATAAGTTTTAACAATTAGCGCTTATTTGCGCGTTATTTTTTCATGACACTGGTGTCAATTTTAACATTTTGTAAAAACAAAGGCGTTAAAGCAATACCCTTTACGTAAACGTAAAGCACCAAAGCAATGAATAAATATTCACTAATTTCCCACAGGTTCAGTTAACATTTAGATAGTTTAATGCGTTTTAAATAAATTAGAGGTTTAGGATCACGCTTTTTTAGCGTTCATTAGTATAGTTATTAATTGTGGTGTCGTTTTTAGTGCAGATGTAGTGAATTTTTATTTAATGCCAATTCGCTTGATTGAGCGAACTATTGTAAGGCTGGAAAAACGTGTTGATAGCTGGGCAAAAAACTCGCTATTTAGTTGTTCTAAAAAGAATTTTTAAGCGCAGATAGCGACACGTTTAGCCCCGCAAAATGATTACGTCTTATTGCGCATTGATATAAAACTCATATTTTAATTAAAATTCGCGCTTATATTAAGTAGCTTTGTTGCTTACTTATCCTGACTAGGTGCACCTAAACAAGGAGCAAGGGGTGAGTTTGCAAACTATTGAGCACAAATTAATAGTTATAATCACCCACTGATGGGCTGAACAAGAGATTAAGACGTAATAAAGTTATATATAGGCACAAAAAAGCCACGTAAAACGTGGCTTGAATAATCTAGCAAAGTAGCAATTACTCTGCGTCAGCTTCTTTATACTTAGCTGCAGTTTCAGTGATCAGTGGCTGTAATTCACCACGTTGAAACATTTCAATGATAATGTCACAACCACCTACTAATTCGCCCTCAACCCAAAGCTGTGGGAAAGTAGGCCAATTTGCGTATGCTGGTAACTCAGCGCGAATATCTGGATTAAGTAAAATATCAACATAGGCAAATGGTTCGCCACATGACATTAGAGCTTGTGACGCTTGTGAAGAAAAACCACAATTTGGTAATTTAGGCGACCCTTTCATGTAAAGGATAATTGGGTTTTCTGAAATCTGCTGTTTAATTTTATCAATGGTTTCCATCTACAACCTCAAAATGACGATAGCTTGATATACCTAGGGCTTGAAAATAAATCATTGTGGCCACAGATATATAACTTAAAATGGGCAAATAAAGCCGCAATTGAAATAGTCTTTAGCAATAGCATTGCTGTTTGCTTAAACTTGAGTAAAATACTCAACAATTATAGTAACACTATATTTTCGTTTGGTATAGGTAAGTGGTCTGTTCTATCAGGCATTACGTACTATCAAGCGAGTTATCAACCAAAAGAAGATGGAGATAAAAAAATGGCATTTGAACTACCGTCACTACCATATGCAATTGATGCACTTGAGCCTCATATTTCACAAGAAACTCTTGAGTATCACCACGGTAAGCACCACAACACATACGTTGTTAAATTAAACGGTTTAATTCCAGGTACTGAATTTGAAAATAAATCTTTAGAAGAGATTGTTTGTTCATCTGAAGGTGGCGTATTTAACAACGCTGCACAAATTTGGAACCACACTTTCTACTGGAACTGTCTATCTCCAAATGGCGGCGGCGAGCCAACAGGTGCTATCGCTGACGCTATTAACGCTAAATGGGGCTCTTTTGACGCGTTTAAAGATGCATTAAACGACAAAGCGGTTAATAACTTTGGTTCTAGCTGGACATGGTTAGTTAAACTAGCTGACGGTTCATTAGATATCGTAAACACGTCTAACGCAGCAACGCCGCTTACAGACGAAGGTGTTACACCAATCCTAACTGTGGATTTATGGGAACACGCTTACTACATTGATTACCGTAACGTTCGTCCTGATTACCTTAAAGGTTTTTGGGCGCTTGTTAACTGGGAATTCGCGAACGCTAACTTCGCTTAATTAGCTATTATACGCTGATTTAAAAAGACGCCTCGGCGTCTTTTTTTATGCCTTTATAAAATTAAAACCGCCTTTATACGCGCGAAATTGCTAATTTAGCCACATGATCTTTTTTCACTTAAATTTTTAATTTTATTGCACAAAAATATCAATCTCTGACTAAACTTTAAAAAGTAAGCACCTTTTTAAAGCGGGTTTCGGAGGTTATTATGACTATTTTTGAGCACTACCAAGCACGATACGAAGCAGCACAAGAAGAAGAATACAGCATTAGCGAATTTCTAGAAATTTGTAAAAATGACAAATCAGCTTATGCCAGCGCCCCTGAGCGTTTACTTATGGCAATAGGCGAGCCGCAAATGGTTGATACTGCAACCGATGCACGTTTAAGCCGGTTATTTTCTAATAGAGTGGTTGCACGCTACCCTGCCTTTGCAGACTTTTACGGCATGGAAGATGCTATAGAACAAATTGTCTCCTATCTAAAGCATGCGGCTCAAGGCCTAGAAGAATGCAAACAAGTCCTTTATTTACTCGGCCCTGTTGGGGGAGGAAAATCTTCAATTGCAGAGAAACTAAAATATTTAATGCAACAAGTGCCTATCTATTCAATTAAAGGCTCTCCGGTAAACGATCACCCGCTCAGTTTGTTTGACCCAGTAGAAGATGCCAGCGTTCTCGAAAAAGAATACGGTATTAAACCACGTTATTTAAAAACGATTATGTCGCCATGGGCTGGTAAACGATTAAAAGAATTTAACGGCGATATTAGCCAATTTAGAGTCATCAAACGCTACCCCTCTATTTTAAATCAAATAGGTATAGCCAAAACCGAGCCCGGTGATGAAAATAATCAAGATATTTCTGCATTGGTGGGCAAAGTAGATATTCGCCAGCTTGAGCACTTTGCTCAAAACGACCCCGATGCCTACGCTTACTCAGGCTCTTTATGTTTAGCAAACCAAGGTTTAATGGAGTTTGTAGAAATGTTTAAAGCCCCTATCAAGGTGCTGCATCCACTCCTTACCGCAACACAAGAGGGTAACTACAACGGTACCGAAGGTATTAGCGCTCTGCCCTTTAACGGCATGATTTTAGCCCACTCAAATGAGTCAGAATGGCAAACATTCAAAAATAATAAAAACAATGAAGCGTTTTTAGATCGTGTTTATATTGTAAAGGTCCCTTATTGCCTGCGCGTTACCGAAGAAATAAAAATCTACGACAAACTTATTCAACATAGTGAACTTGCCAGTGCACCGTGTGCACCAGGTACGCTTAAAGCGTTAGCGCAATTTACTACCTTATCTCGATTAAAAGAGCCTGAAAACTCTAGTATTTACTCAAAAATGCGGGTCTATGATGGTGAAACCCTAAAAGATACCGACCCCAAAGCAAAATCTTATCAGGAGTATCGTGATTACGCAGGGGTAGATGAAGGCATGACCGGCCTTTCCACTCGTTTTGCTTTTAAGATTTTGTCGCGCGTATTTAATTTTGATACTACCGAGGTTGCAGCTAATCCGGTGCATTTATTTTATGTTTTGGAGCAACAAATAGAGCGTGAACAATTTAGCGCCGAAGTGGAAGAGCGCTATTTAAGTTTTTTAAAAGGCTATTTAATTCCGCAATATGTTGAGTTTATTGGTAAAGAACTACAAACCGCGTATTTAGAGTCATACTCTGAATATGGCCAAAATATTTTTGACCGCTATGTGATTTATGCTGATTTTTGGATACAAGATCAAGAATACAGAGACCCAGATACAGGACAGTTATTTGACCGCGCCTCGTTAAATGCAGAACTTGAAAAAATAGAAAAACCCGCCGGCATTTCTAATCCTAAAGATTTTAGGAACGAAATAGTTAACTTTGTATTACGTGCACGCGCTCACAATAATGGTAAAAACCCGTTATGGACAAGCTACGAAAAACTACGCACTGTGATTGAGAAAAAAATGTTCTCAAATACCGAAGATCTACTCCCTGTTATTTCCTTTAATACAAAAACCTCCGCTGAGGATCAACAAAAACACGAGGACTTTGTTAACCGCATGGTTGAAAAAGGCTACACGCAAAAACAAGTGCGTTTACTTTCTGAGTGGTATTTACGGGTTAGAAAATCGCAGTAACCTTCATGTAGTTTAGGGGGAACAGTATGGCGCATTTTATAGATAGACGCTTAAATGGTAAAAACAAAAGCACGCTTAATCGTCAGCGCTTTATTAGGCGCTATAAAAAGCAAATAAAAGAAGCAGTGTCTGATGCGGTTAATAAACGCAGCGTTACCGACTCTAGTTCAGGGGAAAGTATATCTATCCCGCAACGAGATATTAGCGAGCCCATTTTTCACCAAGGTAAAGGGGGCGACAGAGAACAAATTCACCCTGGCAACGATCAATTTTCAACAGGTGACAAAATTGAGCGCCCTAAAGGCGGCCAAGGTGGTGGCGCAGGCGATGGCGATGCAAGTGATTCAGGCGAAGGCCAAGATGACTTTGTGTTTTCTATTTCTAAAGATGAATACCTTGATTTACTCTTTGAAGACCTAGAGCTGCCCAACTTACAAGAAAACCAGCTAGATAAGCTTGTACAAATGAAAACTCATCGGGCTGGTTTTTGTAGCGATGGTATGCCCAGTAATATTGATATAGTACGCTCATTACAGGGCTCACTCGCTAGAAGAGTCGCCATGAGTGCGGGTAAAAAAAGACGCCTAGCAGAGCTTGAAGGTCAACTTGCGATGGAGCGTGAGCAAGCCGACAGCGACCAAGCCATCATTGCGTTATTACAAGAGGAAATTGAACAACTTAAACAGCAAATAAAAGCCGTACCATTTATTGATAATTACGACTTACGTTTTCGTAATTATGAAAAACGCCCCCACCCCACCAGCAAAGCCGTTATGTTTTGTATTATGGATGTATCGGGCTCGATGGATCAGGCCACAAAAGACATGGCAAAGCGTTTTTATATTTTGCTGTATCAATTTTTGACCCGAAGTTATAAAGACATTGAGGTGGTGTATATACGCCACCACACACAAGCTAAAGAGGTCGACGAACAAGAGTTTTTTTATTCTCAAGAAACTGGCGGCACTATTGTCTCCAGTGCCCTTAAATTAATGAACGAAATAATAAAAGAGCGCTATGATTCAGAGCAATGGAATATATACACAGCGCAAGCATCTGACGGCGATAACTGGGCAGACGATACCCCACACTGTGGTGAAATATTACGTAATAAGCTACTTAATGCGGTACGCTACTTTGCCTATATAGAAATTACCACGCGTGCGCACCAAAGCTTGTGGCGCGAATACCAAAACATCACCCAAACCCATAGCAACTTTGCAATACAACATATTCAAAGTGTTGAAGACATTTACCCTATGTTTAGGGAGCTATTTAAAAAAAATCGTCAACAACAAGGGGCTGCTTAGCCTAAGCGAGGTTTACTATGAGCACTGAACGAATTAGCGATGGCCCAGATTGGACCTTTGAGCTGCTTGAGCAATACCAAACTGAAATAGCCCGTGTTGCAGCGCATTACCGCTTAGACACTTACCCTAACCAAATTGAGGTAATAACAGCCGAGCAAATGATGGATGCTTATTCAAGCGTAGGTATGCCTATAGGCTACAGCCATTGGTCATATGGTAAAAAATTTATACAAACCGAACAAAATTATAAGCGTGGGCAAATGGGGCTGGCTTACGAAATTGTGATTAATTCAAACCCCTGCATTGCTTATTTAATGGAAGAAAACACACTCCCTATGCAGGCACTGGTTATGGCGCATGCCTGTTATGGCCATAACTCATTTTTTAAAGGAAACTACTTATTTAAAACATGGACTGACGCCGACTCCATCATAGATTACTTAGTGTTTGCTAAAAATTACATTAGCCGCTGCGAAGAAAAATACGGTATTACACAAGTAGAAAGCTTAATTGATTCGTGTCACGCATTGATGAATTACGGCGTAGATAGATATAAACGCCCGCAGCAAATTTCCCTTTTTGAAGAGCAAAAACGCCAAAAAGAGCGTGAAGACTACATGCAATCTCAAGTAAACGAGCTATGGCGCACTATCCCCGCTCAACAGCAGGAAGCTAAAAAGCAAGAGAGGCATTTTCCGCAAGAGCCGCAAGAAAACATTTTATACTTTATTGAGAAAAACGCGCCTCTATTAGAGTCTTGGCAGCGAGAAATAATACGTATTGTGCGAAAGATATCGCAATATTTTTATCCGCAAAAACAAACCCAAGTGATGAACGAAGGCTGGGCCACCTTTTGGCACTATACCATTTTGAACCACTTATATGATGAAGGTAAATTAACCGACTCCTTTATGATGGAGTTTTTGCAAAGCCATACCAACGTGGTTTATCAGCCACCTTATAACAGCAATTACTATTCAGGTATAAACCCGTATGCACTGGGTTTTAATATGATGGTGGATATTCGCCGTATTTGCGAAAACCCAACAGATGAGGATAGACGCTGGTTTCCTGAATATGCAGGCACTAATTGGCTAGACACACTGCATTTTGCGATGGAAAACTTTAAAGATGAAAGCTTCATAAGCCAATTTCTATCACCTAAGTTAATTCGTGATTTTAAGCTATTTACTATTGTCGATCACAGCAGTAATCCACATCTAGAGGTAGGCGCAATACATGATGATAGCGGTTATCAGGCTGTACGCGAAGCGCTTTCAGCGCAATATAATTTGAGTAATCACGAACCTAACATTCAAGTATATAATGTTGATGTTAGAGGCGATCGTTCTTTAACGTTGCGTTATGTTCCTCACAATAACATCCCCCTTGCTGACTCGCATAAAGAAGTGCTAAAACACCTTTACAGGTTATGGGGATTCAAGGTTCAATTAGAGCAAGAGACCAGTACAGGCGATGTGTCTACTCTTGGCCAATGCCCAGCAGATGATACTCGCCATACTACAGAGTAAATAAAAATTGCTGATAAAAACGGCACTTTAACCAAGCCCTTGTTAAGTATTGACTGCCAAAGCTTGCAGCACAATTAGGTGCATCCTTGGTTACTTTAATTTAGCAGTAATATTACCGCTGCCTTAATTTTAGCAGCGCATAAAAAATGACGCTTATGCGTCATTTTTTATATCCTCAAAATCGGTTACTCTGTTACGGCCATGCTCTTTTGAGTGATACAGGGCTTTGTCAGCGGCTTCAATCCACCGCTCATGTTTTGCAAAGTCAGGGCTATTTCCTGCAAAACCAACACTCACAGTCATCTCTATTTTTGTGTTTTTATAGACAAAAGGGTTGGCTTCTATTAACGCTCTTATGCGCTCGGCAAAAGTTGCTGCGCCTTGCTTGTCGGTATCGAGTAAAGTAACAACAAACTCCTCCCCACCATAACGCCCTGCTATATCGGTTTCGCGAAGCGTCGTTCGTAGCAGTTCTGAAAGGTGGCGTAGCGCTTCATCGCCACAGCTATGGCCATGCTCATCATTAATTTTTTTAAAGTGATCGATATCAAACATCAATAATGTGCTGCTGCCACCGCTGCGCTTAACACGCAAAAACTCTTGGTGCAGTGTGCTTTCCCAATGCCCACGGTTAAACAATTGCGTTAAGCTGTCGGTTTGGCTTACTTGCTCCAAACGCTTATTTAAATCTTCTAATTCTTTTTTATTGACCGCCACATCGGTAACATCATAAATAATGATACAAATATGACTTACCTCACCCAGTGTATTGGTAAGTGGAATAAAGGTCGCATTTTGGTACATGTAATCCGCTTTACCGGTAATGGGACGGTAGTTTTTAAAACGAAAGATGTATGGTTGTTGCTCCCAGATAGTAAAAGAGCGGTTTTTAAGTACAAATACAGACTCTGACTTGCTTCTAAACCATTTCTCATCAATCGAAGGAAATAAATCAAATAGGTCTTTGTCTTTTACAGCACTTGGTAATAGCCCAGAATGGTTTTCCATAAAGCCATTCCACACACACACTTTATAATTTCTATCCAGTACAACCAGGCCCACATCAACCGTGTTAAACATATCCATTAACCAATGGATCTCATTCATTTCTAAATCAGCGGCCATAACTTAGTCTTCTAATAGGTAAGCAACTTTGTATTTCAAAGTTTTAAGTGAATCTTCGGTAAATAACAGCATAAGATCGCAGTTAATATCGTGGTTTTCGATGCCGTAGCTTATTTCTATCGCTAAGGTTCTTTGCCAACGAGATTTATTTGATTTAACCAATTCAGATACATCGCGATGTTGGCCAAGTACAATGGGATGACCTTGGCTAAAAGACATATCTAGCTGTTTAGAAAGCCCCGTTAAAATTGAGCCTATTAAAATATTACTAATATCCATAAGTAGCTCAAGCTCAACTTTGTCGTTCAGCTCACCGTCGTAATTCATCAGTGACGCAATTTCTTTAAAGCTTGAATCATTTAATAAAAGTAATGCCTCGCCCGATACGCCACCACCAATAAAGCCTTGGCACACCCCTGATGTGGCAGCATTATTGTCAATTGACTGCAGCGCCATATCAAGTTCATTAACTTCAAGCACATTCACATTCGGAATTGGCAGCTCTACAAACACATTCAAAAGCCGTGCAAGCAAATCACCTGCTTGGCCCATAGCAACATTTGTAAGCTCTTGGTATATATCGCGCACATCTGGGTCTACTTGTTCACCTAAAGAATGAGCAAGACGCTCGCGCATGGCTTTATCTTTAATGCCATGATGCTCGATAATATCGGCAAGTTTTTCAGGTGAGCAAGGTTTTTGGATAAAATCAATGGCGCCTAATTCAAGTACGCGTTGGTGCGCATTTGGCTGAATATCGCCAGATACAACCACGGTTAGAATATTAAGGCCTTGCTCTTTCATGGCCATAAGGACTTCGTAACCGTCCATTTCAGGCATGTTTAAATCAAGAAAAAGGATTTCGGGCTCGATTATTTTTAGTTTTTTGATGCAATCAACACCATCTTGAGCAAACTCTACTTTAATATCCCAGTCATCTGGTAAAGAGCGGGCTAGCTGGCGCCTCGCTAATTTTGAGTCGTCACATATTAATACGGATGTTGACATACTATCTCTCTATTATTTAACCCAATGTTGTCAATAGGCCTTACGACTTTATTAAAGATACATTTTGTAACTACATGTTAATAAAAGTTCTTGCAGTTTACAATTTATATATCACAGAACTTATTATTACTTTTACAGTGATATTTAATCGCTTGGTCAGTGATATTGAGTATAATACACTCAAACCTATTGCGTTAATTTAAAAGGAAATAACCTATGGTACGCTCTCTTATTTTTGCACTAAGCACACTGGCTTTAAGCTCAGTTGGGCACGCATCACAGTACCCAGAAAACACGCTTGATGCAGGTAAGGTCTCTGCTCAGGGTAAGCCTGTCACTTTGTTAGGTAAAGGTGTAAGTGTAGGTGATAATGCGCCAAATTTTAAAGTGGTTGATGGTGGTTTTGCCCCTGTAAATCTTAATGATTATAAAGGGCAAGCTGTATTAATCAGTGTAGTGCCAAGTTTAGATACTGGCATTTGTAGCTTACAAACCAAACATTTTAATGAAAAAGTAGCGACGCAATTTCCTGCTATCGCAATACTGACCATCAGTGCCGATTTACCTTTTGCTCAAAAACGCTTTTGTAATGCTGAAAACATCGACAAAGTAACAGCTCTTTCTGACTCTGTATGGCGAGACTTTGGCCAAAAATATGGCTTAATTATAAAAGATATGGGGCTACTAACTCGCGCTGTGCTTATTTTAGATAAAAGCCATACAGTGATATACAAACAGCTCGTGTCTAATTTATCTACCGAGCCAAACTACGACCCAGTAATAGAAAAGCTAAAAACGTTATAGGTAACAGGGCGTGTTGACCTTTGGTGGTTTAATTTTAAATTGTTAAAAGCTACTAAATACAAAAAAACCGCCCAAGAGCGGTTTTTTAATACCTAAGCTGTGTTTAGATTATATTAACCTAAAAGCTCTGCTAGTTGCTGGCTTACTGTTTCAACAGCTTGCGTACCATCAATTTTATGGTACTGCGTGTTACCTGCTTGCGCTTCAGCTTGGTAGTAATCAACCAATGGCATAGTTTGCTCATGGTAAATAGCTAAACGTTTACGAACTGTTTCTTCCGTGTCATCTGCACGAATAATAAGCTCTTCGCCTGTTTCATCGTCTTTACCTTCCACTTTTGGTGGGTTATAAACAACGTGATAAACACGGCCAGAGCCAGGATGTACGCGACGTCCACCCATACGCTCAACAATTACTTCATCAGCAACGTCAAACTCAATAACGTGATCAACCACAACGCCATTTTCTTTCATTGCATCTGCTTGTGGAATGGTACGTGGGAAGCCATCAAGTAAAAAGCCTTGTTCGCAGTCTGGTTTAGCAATACGCTCTTTCACTAAACCAATGATGATATCGTCAGAAATTAACTGACCTGCATCCATTACTTTTTTCGCTTCTAAGCCAAGTGGTGTACCTTCTTTAATGGCTGCACGAAGCATATCACCGGTAGAAATTTGTGGAATACCGTATTTGTCCATTAAAAACTGAGCTTGAGTACCTTTACCAGCACCTGGCGCGCCCAAAAGAATAATGCGCATATCATTGTCCCCTAGTATGGATATTTATTTTAAAGCCTGAATTCTTCCACAAGCGCTGCAGATACTCAAGCAACTTATACTAATTGCCTACTTTAGAGCACATAAAAAAAGGAAGCATACGCTTCCTTTATAATTGTGGTTATATTTTAGGCTCTTTTAGCAATTAAAATAGCCTGTTAGCCTTACTTATTTAAATCAAGCATTAACTTGTTTAAACGTGTTACGAACCCGGTAGGATCTTTTAATGTACCGCGTTCAGCAAGTAAAGCTTGGTCTAGTAATACATGAGACCACTGTGCAAACTTATCTTCGTCTTGCTCATCGTTTAAGTGCTTAACTAACTGATGCTCAGGGTTAAGCTCAAACACTGGCTTAGCCTCTGGTACAGGTTGCCCTACTGACTCCATAAGCTTTTGCATTTGCGAGCTCATGTCGTTCTCATCGCTAACCACACAGGCAGGAGAGTCTGTTAAGCGATGCGTAAAGCGTACTTCTTTAACTTCTTCGCCTAGCGCTGTTTTAATGCGCTCAATTAAGCCTTCTACTTCTTTTTCAGACTCTTCTTGCGCTTTTTTTGTTTCTTCGTCGTCAAGCTTACCTAAATCAAGGTCGCCACGGGTAATTGACTGGAATGATTTTTCGTTAAACTCAGTTAAATGGCTCATCATCCACTCATCAACACGGTCACTTAGTAATAATACTTCGATGCCTTTTTTGCGGAAGATTTCTAAGTGCGGCGAGTTTTTAGCCGCTGTAAACGAATCAGCAACCACGTAGTAAATTTTATCTTGCTCATCGTTCATACGCTCAATGTATTGCTCCAGCGATACATCTTGTGTTTCTGAGTCAGTATGCGTAGATGAGAAGCGTAACAATTTAGCAATGGCTTCTTTATTCGCTGTATCTTCTGCTGGGCCTTCTTTGATTACTTGGCCAAACTCGTTCCAAAATGTTTGATAGTCTTCGGCTTTGTTTTTAGCCATACGCTCTAGCATTTTTAAGATACGAGACGTACACCCTTTACGAATCGCTTGCGTTACTTTGTTATCTTGTAAAATTTCACGCGATACATTTAGTGGTAAATCGTTTGAATCAAGCAAGCCTTTTACAAAGCGCAGGTAGCTTGGCATAAACTGCTCAGCGTCATCCATAATAAAGACACGTTGAACATACAGTTTTAAGCCACTTTGGCGCTCACGGTTCCATAAATCGAACGGCGCTTTTTTAGGGATATACAATAAGCTTGTGTACTCAGTTTTACCTTCTACTTTATTGTGCGCCCAGTTTAGCGGCTCTTCCCAATCATGGCTTACATGCTTGTAAAACTCTTTGTATTCTTCATCAGAAACCTCTGACTTATCACGTGTCCATAAAGCGGTTGCACGGTTAATGCTTTCCCACTCACCTGGAACTGCTGGGATTTTTTCGCCGTCTTCGCCTTCAGACTCAGGCACTTCTGCTTTATACATTTGTACAGGCGTAGAAATATGATCTGAGTATTTAGTAACGATGCTACGTAAACGGTATTCATCCGCGTATTCTTTTTCTTCTTCACGCAGGTGTAAAATGATATCCGTACCACGGCCTTCTTTTTCAATTTCTTGTAACGTGTACTCACCTTCACCTTGTGATTGCCACTCGTACGCTTGTGTTTCACCCGCTTTACGCGTGCGCACTGTCACTTCATCAGCCACAATAAATGCCGAGTAAAAACCAACACCAAATTGACCAATTAATTGCGAGTCTTTACTTTGGTCACCGGTTAGGTTTTTGAAAAACTCAGCAGTACCCGACTTAGCAATAGTTCCTAAAGAGCTAATCACTTCTTCACGCGTCATACCAATACCATTGTCAGATATGGTAATTGTGTTCGCTTCTTTATCTGCGCTAATACGTACACGTAAATCGGCATCACCTTGGTAAAGGTCGCCATTTGAAAGCGCTAAAAAGCGTAGCTTATCGGCGGCATCTGATGCATTTGATACAAGCTCACGTAAAAATATTTCTTTATTCGAATATAACGAATGAATCATTAAGTTTAATAGTTGTTTTACTTCTGTTTGAAAGCCTAATGTTTCTTTTTGTGCTGCAGTCATTTATGTATCTCCAATTAGCAAAGTGTCTGCGTTATGCACTTAATATGGGGTGAGGTGGAGTAACTTCAAGGGAAAAATTTAAAAAAGCAGCTTTTGCGCTGACATAAATAAAAAGCCACATAAAAATGTGGCTTTTAGAGTTAAATTACGGTGTATTTTTAGCGTGCTGGGCTTTTAAAGCACTGACTTGTTCGTGTAAATAATTAGCATTTACCTGCTCAGCGCCAATCGGCTCTCCCACACTCACCGATACTAACGACCATTTAAGGCGTGGTAGTTGCCACTTGGCTTTACGGCTAAACATACTGCCCCACAAGCCACCTAAGTGAACGGGCACAACAGGCACAGGTGTGCGCGCTATAATGCGCTCAATGCCCCGCCTAAACATGTCCATTTCACCATTACTTGTTAGTTTTCCTTCAGGAAAAATACCAACTAACTCACCGCGTTCAAGCGCTGCGGCAACCTCATCAAATGCTTTTGCAAACGCCTTTGGGTTGGCTTTTTCGCTATCAATTGGAATAGCTTTTGCCATTTTAAATAGCCAATGCAGGGCTTTTGAGTAATAAATGGGGGCAAACACCATAAAGCGTATAGGCCTAGGCGAAGTGGCTAAAATAAACATCCAATCTACAAAGCTTACATGGTTAGCTACAATAACGGCTGCGCCTTCACTTGGAATATTTTCATGCCCTTTTGTGCGCACGCGATACATGCATATGGCTAAAATATAGATAACAAAGCGCAAGAAAAATTCCGGCACCTTAGTGTAAATATAAATAGAGATAAGCAAATTAAGCGCCGCCAAAAGCAATAGTAACGACGAGATATGCCACTCTAAAACAGAGAGCGTTACAATACTTAATATGGCACTGCCAACCATAAAGAGCGCATTAAGCACATTATTAGCAGCTATCACCCGTGAACGACTTGCCTCCTCGGTACGCTGTTGAATAAGCGCATACAGCGGCACAGTATAAAAGCCGGATGCAATACCAATACCTGCCATCCAAACAAAATGCCATACCATGTCGCCTGTATTAAGCACTTGTTTAAGCGTTAATAAATTTTCAGAGGGCGCGATATATTGACTAATAGCCGGCTCTTGGCTTAATAAATACAAAAATAGCGTAATTAAAATAGCGCCAAAAGGTACAATGCCCAGCTCAATACGTGAGCGCGAGAGCTTTTCGCACAACAAAGACCCCACGGCAATGCTTAGCGAAAACACCACCAGCGCACTGGTTACAACGAGTTCATCGCCACCCATTACATGCTTAACGTAATTAGGTAATGCCGTTAAAATAACCGCGCCTATTAGCCAAAACCAGCTTATACCCAACACCGATTTACCAACCGATTCTGTTTGAGCATTAAGCGCTTTAAATACATTTTTAGTGGATGAAAAAATATTATAGGTAAAGTGCAAATTAGGATTATTGGCTTGGCTTATAGGAATAAAGCGGCTGCTGAAAAAGCCAAGTACCGCAAGTGCCAGCACGGCAATACTAATAATTGTTGGACCTGTTGTTTGAGTAATGTAATAGGTGCCAAAAATAGTACCAATTAAAATAGCTACAAAAGTGGCAGACTCAACCAAGCCATTGGCTTTTGTTAATTCGTTAGGTGCCACATGCTGCGGTAATATTGAATACTTAAGCGGGCCAAAAAAAGTACTCTGCAAGCCCATAAAAAAAACGGTGGTCAGCATTAGCCACACATATTGCGTAAAAATAGAGGCTGCGCCAATAACCATAATCGGTATTTCGCAAAATTTAACAAGCCGGATCAGCTTTGATTTTTCTGTTTTTTCGGCTAATTGCCCCGCCATTCCTGAAAATAAAAAAAACGGTAATATAAATAAGCCCGCTGCAAGGTTTGAATACAGCGCACCATCGCCAAGGGTTGCAGCTTGAAACACTAACAATATAAGCACGGATTGCTTATACACATTATCATTCATAGCCGACAAAAACTGCGTTACAAATAGCGGTAAAAAGCGCTTACTGCTGAGTAAGCCGCCTTTATTGTCGTGTTTATTATTTTGCATAGTACTCCTTACTAATCAGATAAATTACTGATGTTTTTATACCAACTTGAGCGATATTTTTAAGGCGCGTAAGCCGTGCAACTATCACGTTATCTAGTTGTTGTTAGTCAATAATTTATAACACAACGTCGCCAAGTTTAACTCATTTATTAATTTAATATGATTACCAACAAACTCACACTCGTTATACGGTAATTAAATAGCAAACACAAAAAAGCCCACATATTTTACTATGTAGGCTTTTAAAACGATTTCAGATAGTTGTGTTAGTCCTGCATAACCGCTCGGCGGCCACTAAATGCATGCATTAACGTTGTGCCATCTACTAAATCAAGCTCGCCACCAACAGGTATACCATGCGCTATACGCGAGGCCCCTACTTTATATTTATGGCAAAGCTGGGCAATATAATGTGCAGTGGTTTCGCCCTCAACCGTGGGGTTGGTAGCTAAAATCACTTCGTTAATACCGCCGTGCGAGAGCTTTTGTTCAAGTATATCAAGGCCTATTTCTTTAGGGCCAATACCGTCAATTGGCGATAAATGCCCCATAAGTACAAAATATAAACCAAGGTATTGGCCTGTTTGCTCTATTGCCAACACATCGGTAGGCGACTCAACAACACACAGCACACCACTGTCTTGGCGTTTTGTACTTAAGCATATATCACACTGCGCTTGCTCAGTAAAAGTGCGGCACGACTGACAATGCCCAACCGCGCCCATGGCTTTGGTCAATGCGTTACCAAGTTGAGTACCGCCTTTACGATCGCGCTCTAACAAATGAAACGCAATGCGCTGAGCCGACTTAGGACCAATACCCGGTTGGCAACGTAGCGCTTCTATAAGCTGCGTTAAACTATCTGAAAGTTGCATATTTGCTTAAAACGGCATTTTCATACCTGGTGGTAATTGCATACCGCCAGTTACTTTGCCCATACGCTCTTGCGTTTCGTCAGCAACGCGGCGAACAGCATCGTTACATGCTGCAGCAAGTAAATCTTCAATCATGTCTTTGTCGTCTTCCATAAGGCTTTCATCAAGCTCAACACGACGCACATTATGATTACCAAGCATGGTTACTTTTACAAGGCCTGCGCCGGCTTCGCCAACAACTTCCATTGTCGCGATTTCGTCTTGGGCTTTTTGCATGCGCTCTTGCATTTGCTGCGCTTGCTTCATCATGTTACCCATTCCACCTTTAAACATAATTTTCTCTCTTTCTTTTAAACTCTAGTTGTCATGAAGATAAGGGCGATTGTATTTAATTACAATGCCTGAATACTGTTTTCGTCAATTTCGGCGCTAAATAGCTGCTGAAATTGTACTATGTTTTCATCAGATGTGATCACATCAATTGCTTGCTGATGACGCCCTGCATCTATTTTTTGCTGAATTAAATAAGGCGAGTCAATCACCCCTTTTGCAAAGTTAATACTCAGCGATACGTTATGCCCGTATATGCTTGATAACGCCGCATCGAGCTTTTGCCTAAGCATGGGCGTATCTAAGTGTTTTTGCGATTCATCCACGTCAATATGTAAACTGTCGCCTTGCTTAGTAAAAATCGAGTGTAATGCAAATTGGCGCATTCGCCCACCAAGCCCCATACGCTTAATTAAATAAGCCCACTCATCTTGCTGATGCGCAAATTTAATCTCGCTAATTGGGCTTTGAAAATCATCAGGAACCGGTATAACGGGCTCTTGCTCTATTACCTCAGGCTTTTTTTGCGGGTTAATTTGCTCAAGCAGCTCAGGCGCTAAGTTTTCAGTAATTGTTTGATGCTTTTCTTTAAAATCAACCTTACGCGCTGGCTGGCTTTGCGTTACTGGCTCAGCTGGCGTTTGGCTCCCTGTTACTGGGAGCGTTGGCTTTTTTTCGCTATCGCCTTGCGCATGGTCATGCCATGGCGGTGAATCGTTTTGTGACTCACTCGCTTGCGGGCTTGTATTGTGTGGCTTTGCTTCGCTGTTAGGCGTAGCTTGGGCAGGTGTTTTTGGTGTTTGCGCTTGCTCAGGGGTATTTACACTCCCCCCAGAAAGCCTGCCAGCCCCAGATATATTTCTATCCCGTAAAATTCGCGCAATTGCTGATTGTGCTTGAGCTTCTTGTTCACGCACACTGCTATCTTTAGCATCGGCGTTTTCAGGCACGGGTTGTGTGTGTTGCGCTACAGGTGCAGGGTTATAACCTTGATCTACCGCACTGCTCATAACATCATCAAATTGTGCAGCTAAGCTTTGCTCCATATTACTGTGTTGCAGATAAGCATCGTCTTCACTTTGGCGCTCAGCAGCATCGTCACTCTTAGCAATGTGCTCACTTTGCTGCACAGGGCTCGGTATATCGTTTTGCGGGCTTTGAGCCGCAGCTGATGCGCTGTTGCTGTGTTGCTCACTTGGCGAGCGTGTTAGCTGCTCTGTGGGCGGTTGCTCTACTGGTTCATCACTTGTTTGGCTTTGCGCAGTGCTTTGATTTTGGCTTTTCTCAACCATTACTTGCGGAGCAGGGGTTTCGGCTTGCGATGGTGTTTTATTTTTATTTAATATATCACGCAGCGCATCGGCACGGCCTTTACTACTGGTAGGCGCAGGCGTTGCTGCACTTGGTGTGTCACTAGGCTCAGGAAGCGATTGAGCAGGCGTTGTACCTGCAGATTCAAATGCTAATAAACGCAGCATTATCATTTCAAAGCCTAAACGAGGCTCTGGCGCCCATTGTAAGTCTTTTTTACCGTTTAATAGTAACTGGTAATAAACCTGCATTTGTTGAGCCTGGGTGTGCTGTGCAACATGGCTAATATAATCGGCATTTTTATCATCAAGTTGCGCTGCTTGCGGGACAAGCTGAGTTAATTGAATAAGGTGAGTTAATGCAATTAAATCATCAAGTAGTGCAATATAGTTAGGATTACGGCTCGCTACTTGGGCTATTTCGTCCATCAGTGCGCCACCATCTTGTGCTAACAAAGCAGCAAGCAAACTCTGGCTGTAATGTGTATCCATTAAACCAAGCATAGCTTGTACGGCTTGATTGTTTATGTCGCCGTTGGTTTGCGCAATAGCTTGATCTGTTAAGCTCAACGCGTCACGCATACTGCCATCGGCGGCTTTTGCAATAATACTTAGCGCATCTTTATCAAAATTTAATTCCTCTTGAGTAAGGACATGCTCAAGCTGAGTTTTAATTTCGCTTTGCGAAAGTGCATTTAAGTTAAACTGTAAACAGCGTGATAAAATGGTAACAGGTAACTTTTGCGGATCGGTGGTTGCTAGTAAAAATTTCACATGCTCTGGCGGCTCTTCCAACGTTTTTAATAACGCGTTAAAGCTATGCTTAGAGAGCATGTGTACTTCATCTATTAGGTATACTTTGTAACGTCCACGCGTGGGTGCATATTGAACGTTATCAAGAATTTCACGAGTATCTTCTACTTTGGTGCGAGAAGCGGCATCGATTTCAAGCAAGTCAATGTATCGCCCTGCTTCTATGTCAGTACAACTGCTACATTGCCCACAAGGAGATGCCGATATACCCTCATCACAATTTAAGCTTTTAGCAAAAATACGCGCAATGGTCGTTTTACCCACACCACGGGTTCCAGTGAATAAATAAGCGTGATGCAGTCTATTTTGCGTTAGCGCATTAACAAGCGCTTGCTTTACATGAGACTGGCCAACCAATTCATGAAAGGTTTGCGGACGCCATTTTCTCGCTAGAACCTGATAACTCATCAATTACTCGCCTTCAAACTCAACCAGTTTTAAGATTTTAATACCCATTTTTTCTATACGCTGCTCACCACCAAGCTCTGGTAATGAAACAACAAACGCTGCATCAGTGGCTGTGCCGCCTAATTTTGCAACTAGCTTTGCTGTGGCTTCAATTGTGCCACCGGTAGCTAATAAATCGTCAACTAATAATACTTTATCGCCTGGGACAATAGCATCAACATGAAGCTCTAATGTGTCTTCACCGTATTCAAGTAGGTAATCTTGGCGAATCACTTCGCGTGGTAGCTTGCCTGGCTTACGAACAGGAATAAAAGGGATCCCTAACGCGTAAGATAGCGGTGCACCAAAAATAAAGCCGCGAGATTCTGTACCAATAATTTTTGTAAAGCCTTGGTTTTTATATTCGTTTATAAAAGCATCGATTGTTGCTTTAAAGGCTTCTGGATTTGCCATTAGTGTTGTTACATCACGAAACATAATGCCTGGTTTAGGATAGTCGGCAATGGTTGCGATACTGTTTTTAATAATAGCGGGTGTTACTTGAGTCATAAGTTTAATTGCTCAATAGTTTATATTTCAAAGCAGCTGATTATAACCTTAACTGACGTTAAAATGCGAGTTTGCTGTTATTAATACCAAGGTGGTTTGAAAATTATAAGGGTGGAGGAAGAAAAGAAGCTTAAGGCTGATATAAACAACAGCCTTAATAGAGCAAGGAGCTTTAAGTTAGGCTTGTGATCCAGCCTAAAATCGCATTTAAACAGCCAATACCTACAAAAACTGCTAAAAAAGCAATAAAGTAAGTAGCGTTAAACGGATCTTTAAAGTCTTTATCATCTGACATTGGTATAACCTTTTTTTAAGCACGACAAATAAGGCTGCCATGATAGACGAAGTAAAAACATCTATAAAGACCTTAATGTTGATTTTTTGTCACGATAATACCGCGCTCGCACATTGCATTAAGCGTACTTAACGCACCATGCGCAATTTGTTGTTCACTAAAATTGGGCGCGTGGACTAAAACCTGCTGGCATACACTCTCAAAGTCAATGCCCGCATTAGATTCTATTATTGAAAGTAACAAGGCGGTCATTGCATTTGTGGCTAAAAACTGTACGTCGTCGTTATCATCTCTGTATACAACAAAGTAATTAGGCAGCTCAGATGGCGTGCTGGGTTTATACTCTGTGCTGATATTTTGCACCGCATACTGGTAGCTTAAATTACGCGCTACACTCGATAAGTAAAGTGTAGAACTGGTTAGTTCAGTGCTTTTTAAGCGTTGCTCATTGGTATCTTCATTAGCCACGGAAACATCAAGCTCTATCCACTCATAATGTGCCAGCTCCAGCATAAATGCATAATCGTACTCTTGCAGGGTATAGCTGCTCGATAAGTAATTAATAAATTCCCCTGCTATGTCTAAAAAATAAGGCGACTTACAGTCATGCTCACTAAAAAATGCCCTTATTAATTTTTGCCATTGCTGCTGTGTATATAAAGTT
Organism: Pseudoalteromonas sp. Angola-4; assembly: GCF_028599265.1. Classification (NCBI taxonomy): domain Bacteria; kingdom Pseudomonadati; phylum Pseudomonadota; class Gammaproteobacteria; order Alteromonadales; family Pseudoalteromonadaceae; genus Pseudoalteromonas; species Pseudoalteromonas sp. Angola-4. The sequence continues at coordinate 404,917 of NZ_JAQREK010000002.1, forward strand.
TTAAGCACCGGAAAACCAGATGAGATAAACCCTGCAATATTATTAAAAAATAAGTCGCGGTAAATCGCCATGCGTCTATCTTCAATATCTTTAGGCTTTGGGTTATGCTCAGGCTCACGTATGTGCGCCATAAACTCATTTTGGCTGTCAATAAAGCTCATATTTATTCCTTTATGCTAATTGCTGAGTAGGCGATGCGCATAACTGCTTATTTTGTAAATCGTGAATAATATCAAGTTCTTTTGTTAGTGTATTTATACTTGGAATATTAAAATCACGCTCTAATAAGGTAGGAAACACCCCATGCGCTTGGTACGCTTTATCAAGCAAGTCCCATACGGGGTCAATAACATCCGCGCCGTGGGTATCAACAATTAAATCATCGGCTTCATTGTAGTGCCCAGCTACGTGCCCATATGCAATGCGTTTTGAAGGTAACCCTAATAAAAACGCTTCGGCGTTGTAACCATGATTAATTGAATTAACATAAATATTATTTACATCAAGCAGTAGCTTACAATCGGCTTGCTCTAAAATCGTGTTTGTAAATTCAAGCTCAGATAACTGCTGGCCAGGCGCCGCATAATAAGAGACATTTTCGATGGCTATTTGGCGCTCTAAAATATCTTGCACTTGTTTGATGCGAGGTACAACGTGTGCAATGGCATCTTCAGTAAAAGGGATTGGCATTAAATCGTACATGTGCCCTTTTCCAGAGCAGTAACTTAGGTGCTCACTGAATAGTTTAATGTTGTGCTGATCAAAAAACGTTTTTAGCGATTTAACAAATTCAATATCAAGAGGTTCAGGCGAGCCGATAGAAAGCGATAAACCATGGCAAACAAAATTATTGGCGTCAGTTAAGGTTTTAAATTGTTTTTTAAAACGCCCTCCCAGCTTAAGCCAGTTTTCAGGCGCTACTTCCATAAAATCAATTTGCTTTGGTATATTCGCTAGTAGTTCATCAAGCATCTCTCGACGAAGACCTAAGCCCACCATCCCAAATGCTGAGTTTTGTGTTGCTCTCATCATTATCTCCTAAAACAAAAAGGGCCTTTTGGCCCTTTTAGCATAACGTATATCTGAGTAAATCAGGTACTTAAATCAGCCTGTTATTGGCCGCCACATTTGCCTTCGCCGCATTTACCTTCTTTTTTACCTTTTGCGTCGCCGCCACATTTGCCTTCGCCGCACTTACCTTCTTTTTTACCTTTTGCGTCGCCGCCACATTTGCCTTCGCCGCACTTACCTTCTTTTTTGCCTTTTGCGTCGCCGCCACATTTGCCTTCGCCGCACTTGCCTTCTTTTTTACCTTTTGCGTCGCCGCCACATTTGCCTTCGCCGCACTTACCTTCTTTTTTACCTTTTGCCTCACCGCCACATTTGCCTTCGCCGCACTTACCTTCTTTTTTACCTTTTGCGTCGCCGCCACATTTGCCTTCACCGCACTTACCTTCTGCCGCATCAAGCTGGTATCCGGTTACTAGCTGTTGAAATTCAAATGGGTTTGCTTGTGCATCTGCAGAGGCAAAACTTGCAGAGCCAACAACTACTGCACCTAAGGTTAACGCGATTGAGTTTTTCTTTACTGTATTCATTGTATGACTCTCTTATATAAGTGTGTATTAAGATAACGCAAACTAATTATTGTCAATTATGCGTTGCTTGTATAATTAAATAGACCCGCTATCAAATAAAAACTTTCATTTATTTTCATTTTTTTTACTTTTAAATTTATACAAACAAATATGGCCAGTAATTTAAGTTTTATCAAACCATACTTTGCAGGTACACTACGCACCCGTTTTTTCAATAAAAATACTCTATGAAACTTGTTTTAGCGCCTATGGAAGGTGTTGTTGATTTTAAAATGCGCCAACTTCTTACCAATATTGGTGGCTTTGACCTATGCGTAACAGAATTTGTTAGAGTAATTGATAAATGTTTACCGGCTAAAGTGTTTCATCGCTATTGCCCTGAGCTCAATAATAACGGTTTAACCAAAGCCGGTACTCCTGTGCGCGTACAGTTATTAGGGCAAGTGGCCGACGTATTAGCAGAAAATGCGGTTAGAGCTATCGAATTAGGCTCCCACGGTATAGATCTTAATTTTGGCTGCCCTGCAAAAACGGTAAATAAAAGCCGCGGGGGTGCTGTTCTGCTAAAAGACCCTGACCATATGTATGACATAATCAAAGCGGTAAGGGATGCGGTAGATAGTAAACATCAAGTAAGTGCTAAAATACGCTTGGGCTTTGATGATGATAGCAATAGCCAAGAAATTGTAGATGCCGTTGTCAGCGCCGGTGCAGATAGTATTGCAATACACGCCCGTACTAAGCGTGATGGTTATAACCCACCTGCATACTGGGAAAAAATCCCCCCGCTAATAAAAGGTAAAAACATAGCCGTGGTTGCCAATGGTGAAATTTGGCAAGTGGAAGATGCTCTACTTTGCCAAACCCGAAGCCAGTGTAGCGATTTAATGCTAGGGCGCGGTGCGCTTTCTCACCCTGATTTAGCAAAAAAAATTAAAGCTCATGTTAATAATGAACAATATAATGGCCTAGAGTGGGAACATATAATTTATCATTTGATTCACTCTGCTATTCATCAAGACCCCACACAAGATGAAAAATATTTTGCCTCTCGTACTAAACAATGGCTGGGTTATCTAAAACGCCAATACCCACAAGCTAATGCCCTATTTGATGAAATAAGACGTCTTAAAGTAAAAGGTGATGTAGCACAGGTTTTAAAAAAATACGCTAAGTCTCCGCAACTTGATTCAAATCATAGCGTATAAGCAGCGCAGCTCAGATAATACCGGTATAACGAAACGCTAAATGAAGGTTATACCAATATGCTTTATCAGCAACAACTGCACAGTGAAATAGCACACGTTAAATCAGTAATATTAGCGATGCTGAGCCAATCTGCACACCCTGCCCATCTTAAGCTACGTGACGTTATATTAACTAGCCAGCATAACGAATGGCTTGACACGGCCACCTACCACTTAGGTCCTGAATATCAAACTTTAGTTAATAGGCTGACAGAATTAGAAGCGGCAATAAGCCAAATTGATATTGGTCAATACGGCTATTGCTGCGATTGTGAAGAAGCAATTTCTGAGCGGTTACTTAAAAAAGACCCTGCAACACAGCGTTGTGAAATGTGCGCTAAGCGCACATAAGCGTTTAAAGTGTTAATAGTTGCTCGGCAAAACTAAAAGCGTGGCCTGGGTAAAGCACACTATCTTCAACTAAATACTGCGCATCGCGCTGTGAAATAGCTAATCGTTTTACTAAATTCACTTTTGCCTGAGATAAAGTCCATGCATGGTAGTGTATGCCCACATCGGTTTCCATTAGCGCAAGCATTAGCCTTTTATCTTCTGGGCTTAGCTGGCTGTTTTTAGCCATAGCGGGCAACAGCATGTAATCTGTTTGCCAATCAACCCCTTTTACTTTTGGCGCCTTGCTTAAATATTGGCTAATAAACGAAGTACTATGATGCTCGTTATAGCTCAAATTAGGTGCAGTATGCGAATCAATTTGAAGATGCTGATTAATAGTATCAACCCATTGCAAAGGCGACTTAACTGCCCCACTGAAGTAATTTAGTTTACTTTGATACCATTCACTGCCATTAGCAAGTCCACGTAAGCCAATGCTTCCCCTTGGTTTGTATTGGGCCAAGTAATCATTAAACTCTGCAATCTGGGCTTTTAAATCGTTTGCGCTAGATTGTTTTAATAGTGACGTTTGTAAGTAACCCTGCAGGAGGTTTAATTCAATCTTGTTTAATCTCAAATTGCTTTGCAGCGCACTGTCTAATTGATCTTGAGTGAACTTAAGCCACTCAATTACCTCGTTAGCCTTAGTACTTTGCATTTGCGCTGATAATAAGTTCTCTAACACATTGACCTGTGCAGGCCAGCTGAAAAAGCGCTCAGGAAAACGCTCAGCAATAATTAAGTAATTTAGCTGCTGTGTTTGCGCATTTGAAAGAGTCATTGTTTGTAGGCGCTGATACATCTGATGACGAAGCGATAAATACGCTGAGGAAAAAGGCAGTACTTGTTCAGTGGATACACTTGCAGTGTCCGCAGGCTTTAGCGCCGTGTTTAAACTTTTAATACTCTGCTGCGCAGCATCATAAGATTCAAAAGGCAGTGGTTGTTTTGAACAAGCAACCAAAAACAGACTAAATAGGACAGACAAAAGATGCGTTTTATTCATTATAAATTCCAATAAAAAAAGCCCCAAAGGGGCTTTTTATATAATTGCTAAAACAAATTAAAGTTAAATTTTAACACCGTTGCGAGCGGCTTTATCTTTAATAAATGTAGACCAACCTTTAGCAAACTTACGTGTGCGTGGGTCGTCCATTGCTTTAGTAATAGCAGCATAAGCTTGCTTGTATTTAGCTTGGTAGTAGTACGCTTCAGCTAAATCTGAATAAATGGTGCCTTTTTTGTCAGAGCCAAGCTCTAACGCTTTGTTCAAACGAACAACAGCAGCACTAAAGTTCTCAGATTGTAAAAGTAACGATCCTGCTTTGCGGTAAAGCTCTGCATCGTCGTCAAATTTAGCAGCTTCTTCGTAGTACTTAGCAGCTTTTTCGATGTCTTTAGAACGGTGGTAGTTACTAGCAATTGCGTTAACATTTTGCTTAGTACGCTTAACTTTGTCTTCTTTAATCGCATTTTCAAGGGTTTTAGCCGCTTTAAATGGAATTTCGTTTAAAGAGTAAAAGTTAGAAAGTACTTTGTAATCTACTTCCGCTTCAAAATAGCCATTTTTGAATGCTACTTCCATGGTCGCTAGACCTTTAGAGTAGTCTTCGGTTTGTAGGTAGTATTTACCTAAACTAACCCAGGCTTTTTTGTCATCTGGCCAAACTCGTACAATCTCTTCACCAATTTTCACCATGTTGGCGTAGTCTTTAAGTTCAAAGTAAGAACCTAATTTTAATTGGTAAGGGGCCTTGTTAGGCTCCTTTTGTAAAGAGATTGCCTTGTCGGCAGGTTTAAAAACATCACGAAACTGACCTAACTGATAGTTAGCTTGCGCGATACGAGTATACACTTTAGGGTCTTCTTCGCCGGTGAAGTCCATCCAAGCTGTATAAGCTTTTTTGGCTTCTTGGAACTTTTCAGTACCTGCGTATAAATCACCTAATAGCTTTAAAGTTTGCTCGTGATCTGCGAAGTTTAAAATATCAGGGGCAACAGCTTGTCTAGAGTATTTAATCGCTTCATCGTACTTCTCTTTTTGCGCGTACATGCTACCTAAGTAACGATTTACAGTCGCTTTATCGAAGTCGTTAGATGCGTCAATCTCTTTTAACAAGGCAATTGCTTCATCAATTTTGTCTTCATTGTACAAGTCAAACGCTTTAATTACCTTTTTACCAGTACGCTCGCCCATGATTTTAGTCTTGGCTTTTTTACGCTCTTCAATTTTAGCGTAATCCGGCGCTGCTAATACAGGTGCAGTTATAGCTGCACCTGACACAGACATAAGAATTGCAAGAGCAGTTACTTTAGATAAATTTCTCATTACTCGCCTCCTTAGCCTTGGTTAAGTTTAAAGTCTAGTTGAACTTGTAAACCAACTTGTTTCTGTGGTTTACCGTCAATAATTTTAGGACGGTATTTCCACTTGCGTAATGCACGTTTTGCTTCACGGTCAAAGATACGTTTTGGTTCTGCGTCAATAACTTGAACGTCAGTCACGCCACCTAACTCATCAATTGTGAACGAAAGTTGTACCCAACCTTCTTTACCATCACGCGCTGCTTGCGTTGGATATTTTGGTTCAATACGAACGATAGGTGTCGCATCACCATCTCGTCCAAATGCACCTGGACCACTTAGTCCACCAGCCGAACTTCCTACATCAATGCTACCCATGTTAAATGACATAGCACCAGGGTTAGGATTGTTATTCTCCGGCTGTGGCGGCTGCGGTTTAGGCGGCTGCTTTGGCGGTGGCGGAGGCGGAGGCGGAACACGCTTCCTCTCCTGCACCTTAGATTCAGGCGGATTCGTCATTATTTCGACTATGATCTGCTCTTTTTGTTCAGTATTACGGTCAGCCCCACCAGAGATGAGGTAAGCCATGAAGTAGAACAAGCCGAAAGTAACTGCCCCACCTGCAATCAGTGAAAACAGAAAACGAATCATTACTGATCTCCAGCTATTGAAATTCTCAGGTTGTCACCTGTCGCTTTGATCTGGTCCATAACTTTAACCACTACGCCGTGCTTTGCTTCTTTATCAGCTTGCAAAATCACAACATCAGTAGGTTGTTCTGCTAATAAACTTTCGATTTTTGCTGAAACACGTTCAACATCAACTTGCTGTTTATCAATCCAGATAGCACCATCACTGCGAATAGCAACAAAAATGTTAGCATTTTTTTGCTTCGTAGCTTGGGCCGCTTTAGGTTTATTGACCTCGATACCAGCCTCTTTAACGAACGATGTAGTTACGATAAAGAAAATAAGCATGATAAATACGATGTCAAGCATTGGCGTCATATCTACCGCTGCTTCTTCTTCTTCACGAAAACGTTGTTTACGTGCCATATTTAATTCTCTCTCTAGTGATGAGGCATGCTATCTACAAGTTTGGCTTTCACCATTCTCGCTCTTGCCTCAAGGCGTGAGCTAAAGAAAACTCCAGATAGTGCCGCAACCATTCCAGCCATTGTTGGGATTGTTGCCATTGAAATACCTGATGCCATTAAACGTGCATTACCAGTACCTTGGGTTGCCATGGTTTCGAAAACCGCGATCATACCCGTTACAGTTCCAAGTAAGCCTATTAAAGGACAAACAGCTACTAATGTTTTAATCAACAACATACGCTGATCTAATTTTTCAGACGCTTCAGAAATCCATGCTTCACGGATTCTGTGTGCGTACCAAGACGTAGTGTCTTGGCGGGCATCCCACTTTGCTACAATATCCTTCGTTAAACGAGGAAATTCAGCAAGTAGGAACCAATAGCGCTCAATCATTAAAACCCACATAAGAAAGAGTGCTATCGCGACCACGTATAATACCTGGCCGCCTGTGCCAACAAAATCCCTGATAGATTCCCATATCTCCATCAGGACTAGCATTAGGCTTTCTCCTTCTCCGCGTGAGTAGCAACGATACCCGCGCTTTGCTCATCAAGGATATGTAATACTGACTTACTACGACCTGCAACAATTGAATGAAGTAGGATAAGTGGTAGTGCAGCAATTAGACCTAGCGCTGTAGTTACAAGAGCTAGAGAGATGTTACCAGCCATGATCTTCGGATCGCCCGTACCGAACAATGTGATTGTTTGGAACGTTAAGATCATACCGATTACTGTACCTAGTAGACCAAGTAACGGTGCGATTGCAGCAAGAATCTTGATGATGTTGATGCCAGCTTCAACACGTGGCGTTTCACGTAAGATAGCTTCATCAAGTTTAAGCTCAAGGTTTTCAACGTCTTGGCTCTTGTTGTCATGGTACACTTTAAGAATACGACCCAGTGGGTTGTTTGTATTCGGTGTAGACAAGTTTTTAAGCTGAGACTTGATCTTAGAAGTAGTAAGCGCTAAGTCAACGAAACGTACTAAGAAGATTAGTAGACCAACAGCTAATAAAACTGTGATGATGTAACCAACTTCCGCACCTTGCTCGTAGTATTCCATAAGCGTTTTCTTCTGCGTGTTGATACGTAAGATTGCACCACGAGTCGGGTCAATGTATACGCCAGCGTAATTGTCAGAAGAAGTACCTTCAAGAGCAGAGATACCATCTAAAATGTAGCTATCAGGTTGTTTACCTAAAGGCTGAATAGATTTTGTCTCTGGCGAGTAGATTAAGTAACCTTCGTCAGTAACTAAGTTAAAGTTACCAATACGTGTTACTTGCTTAACTGTAGAGTTACCGTCAAGACCTGACACTTCAGTTTCAAAAGTAGAAACTTTTGCTGACTCAGTCATTTCTGTTTGAAGTGCAATCCAAAGTTCTTCAAGTTCACGAACTGTTGGAAGTTCTTTAGCTGCTGCTAATGAACGAAGTACTTCTGCACGGCCTGGCTTTTCAGCACTTACTAGTGAAGCTTCGATAGAACCGATAGCGTCTTGCGCTGCACGACGTACAACACCAAACATTTCACCAAGAGTACCTTGTGCGTTTTGAAGCGCTTGCTCTTTTTCAGCTAATGTATTTTCGTTTTGTGCATATTGCTTAGCTAAGCTGTCACCGCGTGCTTTTTCAGACGCTAATTGGCTTTTTGCTTTGTTAAGTAATGCTTGCTTGTCAGCACGTTCTGATAAGAACTCTTGCTCACGTTGCTTATTGATTTTACCTTCAGAGATACGTTCTTGCTTTACTTGCTCAAGAATTTTATCTAAAGCATCAGTATTTGCATGTGCATTAAGCGCGGTACCTGCAGAAACAGATAGTACTGCTGCAACAGCAAAACCTTTAAATAGTTTCTTCATTATTCGATTACTCCGCGCCAAAGATTGGTAGTTTAACAAGTTCTAGTGTCGCTTGCTTACGCGCCATACGAATCACTTCTTTAACTGGTTTTAGGTATTCTTCACCTAATTCTTTCCACTCTTTAGTGTTGTTGTCCCACACCCAAGCGTGTTTTAAGTCAAAAGATTGTGCTACGTAAGTGATACGACCTAAACGACCGATATCAACGTTAATGTTTTTACCATCAACTTCTAAAGTACCTTGAGAAGCAGTTACAGCCGAGCTGTAAGCAGTTTCAACTGTGTATGCTTCAAGAACTTGGCGGAATTTCTCAGACGTCGTTACAGACGCAGAAGCCATGATTTCACGAAGTCTTTCTACACGAGCAAGACGAGAATCAAGATTGAACGGAACGTCCGCTTTGATGAATTGCTCAAGCGTATCGATCATGCGATACATCAAAGGCACAACGTTTTGTTTAGTGTTGTCGATAGTAGCGATTTGACGGTCAAACGATTCGATTGACGCATTTTGGTCAGCGACCAAACGTGCTACGTGATCGTTGTACACTTTCATAAGTTCAGTCTCATCAACAATACTACGGTACTCAGCGATTAGCTCTTGAGTTTGACCGTATACGTTGTCAATTTTAGTTTGAGACTTAACAGCAGCCTTTTGAATTTGCTGACCTGCTTTTTGCACGTCATTCAAAGGATCTGCAATCACATTGCTGCTTGCAAATGCAAAAGCGCCAACCAACGCAGATGCTACAAGACTCTTTCTGATTTTAACAGACATAGTTCCCAACCAATTAAGTAATGTTACTTTTATAATTTAATTATCAACCTTATTAAGGATGACAACCCTGATATCTTTTAATAGATATCAACCCTCCAATAATGCTAAATGCAATACGCCCTGTCAACTTGATGTTAGCTATTCTAAGTAAATAAATACCTTGAAAAAGCTAAAACTAAAGTATTACAAAAAATACTGTTAACATAAATGCAACCAGCATTAAGGCGTTTTAGCATTATATAGCCCCTTTAAAATTAAACACTAGTTAAAAATTAGACACTTACATGAAACAAAAATGCAACATCTAAACAAAACTGAATTGCACCTTAAAAAAAAACAAAAATAATAAAAATGTGACAATTTGATGAACTAGATTTGGTTAAATTAGGCTAAAAGCACATCTTAACTTACAAATCCTGCGCTTCATCGTATAAAAATACAACAATTCGAACGTGGTTTTGAGATGATGTATAAATATTACTGCATTTAAGTTAATGGCTTTAACTTTGCTAAGCCCAAGTTAAGCCTTATTAAAGCCAGTAAAACACTCAGTTAATTACACGGTTTTTTAATACACACTATGCGTGTGGTAAATGTATTGTTTAACCTTGGTGAAAGTATGCAGATTATGAGCTGTTAGTGTATTGAAGCGGCGTTGCTATTAAATAGGGTTTTTAACTATTTAAATGGCAAATATGTTAAACGTGTTTGAAGCTATAGCGAGAAGTAAATTTTAACGTTTGACTGTATTATGGAGTGAACAAACAATATTAGAGAGTATAAAAACAATGAGGAAGATTTTGAGGAATTATGGTGAAACAGAAAACTGCTTCACCAAGATGAACTAAGGTTCACATAATTAAAATTATGCTACTTCTACGTTCTCAGCTTCAGGGCCTTTTTGACCTTGTTTGATGCTGAAAGTCACTGCTTGACCTTCGCTAAGAGTGCGAAAACCAGAACCAGTGATTGCGCTGAAATGTACAAACACGTCAGGACCATTTTCTTGTTCAATGAAACCAAAGCCTTTAGCTTCGTTGAAAAATTTTACTTTACCAGTAACCGACATACTAAATTTTCCTGTAAGTCAATAATTAAAATTCAGCCATATTATTATGGCTATATCCTCCCTGAGTCAGTGCCCAAAATTCTGGAGGTATAGTACAGGAACAAGTTTTAACCTAACCGGTAACCTTAAACGCAGCACAATATCCGTAAATTCAATACGCAAAAACTCAAAGCAAGTTAAGGTTAACACATTAATTTTTTTTTGGCTCTATTAATTAAGATTTATTTACTCAGAACAAAAATAAATAAAGCATTATGTGTAAGTGGTTATTTTTAAAGCTAAAATTGAACAAAAAACGGCAGCTTTGTTGCTCCTAATTGTAACAAATCATGTATAACAGCTTAGCTTTACAAATAAAGCCCCTCGTAAACAGCGTTAAAAACTCGCGTAAAGATTGAATTTCAAGCAAATAAAAAGCCGTACAGCAAGCTATACGGCTTTAATACAATGCTAATTTAATGCACTTTACTTAACCTGCCAGTCAATAGTAGCTTCTGCTTTAATAGGCACGACTTGTGAGTCACCAAGTGTGTAACTTGCGGGAACTTGCCAAGGGCTTTTCTCTAGGGTAATTGTATCGGTGTTACGGGCAAGTCCGTAAAAGTCAGGCCCAAAATGGCTTGCAAAGCCCTCTAGTTTGTCCAGTGCGCCCGCCTCTTCAAAGGCTTCGGCGTAAAGTTCAATCGCAGCATGTGCTGTATAGGCGCCGGCACAACCACATGCTGCTTCCTTTTTATCTTTATAATGTGGTGCTGAGTCAGTCCCTAAAAAGAACTTTTTATTTCCACTTATAGCTGCCGCCATTAATGCTTGTTGATGAATATTGCGCTTTAAAATAGGTAAACAGTAATAATGCGGACGTATGCCACCAGCTAACATGTGATTACGGTTATACAATAAGTGATGCGCGGTAATAGTTGCCGCCACATTTTGCGGCGCGGCTGTTACAAAATCAACGGCGTCTTTTGTCGTAATGTGTTCTAGCACTATTTTCAGCTTTGGAAAATCAGCTACAACTTCGCCTAAAATCGTCTCTAAAAATACTTTTTCACGGTCAAAAATATCTATTGATGAATCAGTCACCTCACCATGCACTAATAACAGCATGCCCACGTCTTGCATCGCTTCTAATACAGGGTAAATATTCTTTACTGATGTAACCCCTGAATCTGAGTTAGTGGTTGCCCCAGCGGGGTACAACTTGGCAGCAACAATTTTACCCGTTGCTTTGGCTTTTTTAATTTCTTCAGGTGTGGTTTTATCGGTTAGGTAAAGCACCATTAAGGGTTCAAAGTTGCCCTGCGGCCCCGCTGCCATAATTCGCTCTCGATAAGCTAGCGCTAAATCTGTGCTCGTTGCTGGCGGTACAAGGTTTGGCATTATGATGGCGCGGCCCATGTAGCGGCTAATATCGCGTACTGTATCTTTGAGTTGCTCACCATCACGTAAATGGACATGCCAATCATCAGGACGAGTTATGGTTAATGTGTTTTTTGAATCGGTATTAATGCTCATTACTTTTTTCCACGGCTGAATTTATCCGATCATAGGCATATGGAAAGACCTAGTAAAGTGTTATCTAAACTATTCCCCTTTATGAGTGCTGCAAAATACTATTGGGTTTAAGTTTAACGACGATTACACTCGTTTAAGCGTTTTATTTTGAACATGCTTTAAATTTGGGTTAACTTATCGGTGCTAATACAAATAAAAAGAATAAAATTACCCTATGTCGAATCATATCGATACTTATAAAGCGCTCGAAGTTAAAACTGAACAGCTGAGCATAATAAATCAGTTTTCCTCAAGCTTATTACAACTCGATACCCTAGAAGAGTTATTTGAGTATGTAACCACTCAAGTAGTAAACCGCCTTGGGTTTGTTGATTGTGTTATTTACCTGGCTGATGAAACACGTTTACAGCTAAATCAAGTCGCTTCTATGGGCATAACCCACGCCAGAGACGAATACCAAGCAGAGCGTAAAATTATTGGCTTTAACGAAGGTATAACCGGTTATGTTGCCCGTACAGGCACAGCTATTATTATTGGCGATGTTACGCAAGACCCTCGCTACATTGCTGATGAGCGCCCTGCTCAATCAGAGTTATGTGTGCCACTTATATACAAGGATCATGTTTTAGGGGTTATTGATTGTGAACATCCAATAAAAAACTACTTCACAAACGCCCATCTAGAAATATTAACCACGGTTGCGCATTTATTAAGTGCTAAGCTAAACCAAGTAAACACGGTCAATAGCTTAACGCACACAGTAAAACAGTTAAATGATGCGCAAAAGCTTGAAAACAGCTTACTGCAAATCGCTAATTTAACGTATAAAGCCAGTAACCTAGATACCTTTTTTGAAGCTCTTCACAGCATAATAAATAGCTTACTTCCTGCAGATAACTTTTTTATTGCCCTTTACGATAAGCAAGTAGACATACTCGATTTGGTTTACATCGTTGAAGAAGGCATTCAAACGCACGCCCACAAAAAAATATCAAAAGAGCAATTAAAAGACACAGCTTCGTATTACCTACTGAAATCAGACCGTGTACTGCTATTAAATCAAAACGATTATCAGCAACATATAAATAACGGCGACTTTAAACTTGTTGGCCGTCTTTCTGAATCCTGGCTAGGTGTGCCTTTTAAAGCAAATGATAGAATAAGCGGTGTAATTGTTGTTCAAAGTTACGATAAAAAGCTGCATTACAACGAACACGACAGCGCCCTTTTAACCTACGTAAGTAGGCAAATTAGTATGGCCATAGATAGGCAGCTTGCAAGGCAAGAGCTTGAACACAAAGCATTGCATGATGAGCTAACAGGCCTCGCTAATCGCTCGTTACTAATTGAGCGTATTAAACATGCAATTTTGCGTTTATCGCGTGTTAAAAAAGGCACGAGCCATGCCTTGCTATATTTAGATTTTGATCGATTTAAAAGTATCAATGATTCGCTTGGGCATGAGGTTGGCGATCATTTTTTAATTAAAATTTGTGAGCTCATAAAAGGCACCGTCAGAAACACCGATACGTTTGCACGCCTGGGTGGCGACGAATTTGCTATTTTTATGGAAAACATCACGCACCGAAACCAGGTTAGCGAAGCGCTAAAACGAATAAACACAGCCCTTGCTAAGCCACTTAATGTGGATAGTCATTTATTGCAAGCATCAACCAGCATTGGCATCGCCTTTAGTGAAAGCAGCGACGATAAAGCCTATTTGCTATTACAGCAAGCCGATGCCGCTATGTACGAAGCTAAATCAAGCGGGCGTGGCCAAGTTAAGTTTTTTAATAACACCATGCGTAAAAAGCTCAAAACACATGCCGATATAGAAAACGACTTACAACACGGCATTGAACACAACGAATTTGAGCTTTATTTTCAGCCTATTTTTACTATAGCGACAAGCGAAGTTGTCGGCTTTGAGGCATTAGTGAGATGGCACCATCCAAAAAAAGGGTTTGTGCCACCAAATGAGTTTATTCCGATAGCCGAAACCACCGGGCAAATTATTAACCTCGATTTGCACTTGCTTGACCTCGCTGCACAACATATTGCGCACTGGCACACATTAGGGCATCGCTTTTTAAAAGTAACGGTCAATGTGTCATCGCGTCATTTTGCCAGTCTCGACTTTGTTGCCCAAGTTCACGCATTATATAATAAATACCAACTGCCTTTAGGGTCGTTGTGTTTAGAAATCACTGAATCAGGGCTTATTGCTAACCTTGATTTAGCAACTCAAATAATAGAAGGGCTAGCCCCACTTAAAGTAAAGTTATGCTTAGATGACTTTGGTACTGGATACTCAGCACTTGGTTACTTACACCAATTACCTATTCATATTTTAAAAATAGATAAAAGCTTTATCGATCACCTCAACAAAACCAATAATCCGTTAGTAGAGGCCATTCTCTCATTAGCGCAATCACTAAACTTTGAAGTTGTGGCTGAGGGAATCGAAACCCAAGAGCAACTAAATATTTTACAAGCCACTCAATGTAATTACGGGCAAGGCTTTTTAAAGTCAAAACCAGTTACAGCACAACACGCCATTAAGCTTATCCACAATCCCCTGTAGTAGCTGTTATCAAAGGCTTACTTTTTCACAACCAAAAAGGTGTAAAAAGTAAGCCCCGTAATACCCATTCGTTTATTTAAGCGCTCAGTTTTAAAGCAATAAAAACATATTATTACTGTTTAAGCTTTAGCCCATTAAAAACAGACCTGTTATTACGCGTTGTGATAATTCCTTATCCCTCTTAAAAACCAGTGCCATTTATTAAGCTGCCCTGCCCATAACGCTGCTTTAAACAGCCGCTGTATTACCCAACAAAACAACTTGAGCTAAACTCATACCAAACTCATCAAACCAGTAGCAACCAAAGTACCCACATTAGTTAATTTAACTTTAAGGGATTATTTTAGTAATTAATAGATTATTTTAGCCATCTAGACGTTGAAACGTTTTTTGTAAAGGCGTAGTATGTAGTCAATCTGAGCCAAACTCACTTTTCCCTTGAGAATTATTAAAGATGATTGATATAAAACACCTTAAAACTATTGCGACATTAAAAGACACCGGATCGTTAGTTAATACAGCCCGCGAATTATTTTTAACGCAATCAGCTTTATCTCATCAAATTAAAGACTTAGAAAACAAATTAGACTGCCAATTATTTGAAAGAAAAACGCAACCTGTGCGCTTTACGCCACAAGGAATGCTATTACTCGAACTTGCCAACGAAGTTTTACCTAAAGTAGAAGCTACTAAGTGCCGTTTAAAAGAAAGCCTTAATCAACCTATTTCCCAACTGCGCTTAAGTGTTGAATGCCATGCATGTTTTCATTGGCTGCTGCCAACTATTAAAGAATTTAATAATTTTTGGCCAGACATTAAAATTGACTACGAACGCGGCTTTAGCTACGACGCTATACCAGATTTACTCAACGATGAGCTCGACTTAGTATTAACCTCAGATATACGCGATCCTGACAAGCTAGAATACGCTCATTTATTTGATTTTAAATTAAAGCTTATCGTCGCCCCTGATCACGACCTAGCTAAAAAGGCATATGTAACGGCGCTTGATTTAAAAAACGAAACCATTATTTCGTATCCTATTCCGCGCGAGCGACAAGATATATTTAAACACTTTATTCAAAATGCCCGCTTTGACGGCACCTTAAAAAATGTAGATCAAGGCTTATTAATTTTTCAGCTAGTGAGTGCAGGAATGGGTGTAGCAGCGCTGCCTGATTGGTTGGTAACACCTTACGAAAGCCAAGGTTTAATAAAATCAATCCCGCTTGGTGCACTAGGGCTAACCCGCCCTATGTACCTAGCAATGAAAAAAGACATGAAAGACAACCCCGTTTATCGCCATTTTTTAAATACCTGTAAGCAAAATAACGGTCGATAAATCACAAACGAATAAGTAACATAAGGCCTATTGTGTTTTATGTTGCTTGTTATGTTTGAATTAAAAAAATTATTAGGTGGCTTAATTATGCCGCTACCGCTATTTGGTTTACTTGCGTTTGTAATGCTAGTTTTGGCATTTCGTGCACGTAAGTCTGCTTTAGTGATCGCAAGCTTGAGTCTATTGGCGCTTTTAGTGTTAAGTACGCCATTTGCTGTGCATCAACTGATTAAAAACAATGAGCCCGCATCATTGGCATTTAATGCACTAAAACACCCAACCCTTGATAAAATTGTTGTGCTGGGTTGCGACATAAACCCTAACCCCGCTTTAAGCGCTAATAACCAGCTAGGAAATTGTGCGCTTACTCGCTTGGTAGAAGGGGTTAAGCTTGCAAAAAAATACCCTAATGCAACGCTTATCGTATCTGGCGGTGGCTATGGCAAAGTAACCAATAGCGCGTTAATGAGCCAAACAGCAATAAATTTAGGGGTGAGTAAAAACCGCATAAAACAAAACCCACAGGCGATGGATACAGCCGCAGAAGCCAAACTACTCGCGCCTAAGCTCGTTGATTTTAAGGTTGCACTGGTTACGTCTGTGCTACATATGCCGCGCTCAATAAACCTGTTTAATGCCCAAGGCATTGAGGTAATTCCTGCCGCTACGGATTATCACAATTTTTCGGCTTTACCTTTGTATAAACAATTTATACCAAATGCTGAGGCATTACGTGTAGTAACGCAATATGCCCATGAAGTGATTGGGAATGCTTGGATAAGTATGCGCCGCTGGATAAACCCAGAGGCGCTGTAGAGTATATAAATTTATACTGGGTTATCTATATCTATAAAGCTCACATCAAAACCATGTTCTTTAGCGAGTAATTCACCAAGGGCTTTAATTCCGTAACGCTCGGTTGCATGATGCCCTGCTGCAAAAAAGTCTATATTTTGCTCTCGCGAGCTGTGAATAGTTTGCTCTGAGGCTTCACCCGTTAGGTATGCATCAATCCCCTGCTCTGCAGCTAAATCGATATAACCTTGCCCGCCTCCTGTACACAGGGCAATGGTGTTAATTTTTTCATCGCGTACAACACTACTTAAAGGTTCGCGGTTTAAAACTTTGGCTATTTTATTTGCAAACTCGCTACCTGTAAGCGGAGTTTTTAACCGTCCTTTCATAGCAACGCTATTAGTAACGGGTTCAAGCCCTGTCTCTAATTCAATATCAAGCAAATTAGCAAGCTGGGCGTTGTTACCTATAACAGGGTGAATATCAAGCGGTAAATGATAGGCAAATAAATTAATATCGTGCGCTAACAAAGCCCCAATACGGCGTTTTTTCATGCCTGTAATAGGTTGCGATTCACCTTTCCAAAAATAACCATGGTGAACCAAAACAGCATCGGCTTTTTTTTCTATCGCTGCATCAATGAGTGCTTGGCTTGCAGTCACCCCCGTAACAATCGTTCTGATTTCATTTTTACCTTCGACTTGCAGCCCGTTAGGACAAAAATCTTTAATTGTGTGAGGCTTTAAAATGTCGTTTAACAGTTGGTTAAATTCTCTACGTTGCATACTTATTACCTTACTCAGCACTGAATTTTGTGCAAATTTTGGCGTTTATGGGGCTAAAATGGAAGGAAAATCGCAAAAAATTGAAAAACAGTTGGAAAATAGGTATAAATACGGCTTCTTTATCTGTGTTCACAACGTATAGGGTCTCTGATGAGCAAACTAGACAAAACAGAAGTTTTATCTGCCTTTGAAGCTGCATATGAAGCTGCCAATGGTAAAAAACCTGAAATTACTACAAAACCTGGCTGGTACAGCATCGATGGTGGCAAAAACTTACGCCTAGCTGATGTAGCAGAGCTAACGAAAGAATTAAGCTCTGGAAAATCGCCTGCACAAGCTGAGCAAAAAGCGCCTGCGAAAAAAACTAAAACTAAAGCTGCTGCGCCTGTTAAAGCACAAAAAACAGCGCCGTTTACTGTTGTAACACAAAGCGAAGACGGCTACACAGCTGAAGAGCTTTGGATTGTTGAGCTTGCAAGTAAAGATCACGACTGTCGCTTACCGCGCGGTGTTGTTTAAACAACATGTGATTAATAAAAAAGCCGCGTTAAGCGGTTTTTTTGTGACTGTTTATCACCTTCTATCAATTCGCTTTTTTAAATAATTTATTTTGAGCTAAAAAAAAGCGGCTAATAGCTAATGCCAGTCAGTTAAGCTGACTGGCATTTTTCTTTTTGGTGGGGTATTTACTTGGCTTGGGTTTGACCCTTCGAGGGTAAAATCTATCTTCCCACCTCGTCGGAAGTGCATAATAAGTTAGCTGAGTGATGAGATTTTCATACAGCACGGGGAGCTTTCCTGGGCTTGTAAGTCCTGTTGTAAGTAAGAATGCTACAACCGCGCTTGAGCACCCGCTGAAGCTTAGCTGATTTGGCCAGATACCTTTACGTGTAGCCGCTTCGGTCATAGCCACTCTTATCAAGTTGTAAGCAAGCAGTAATCCCCACAATTCTTGCTCAACCATGTCTGGGCGCTTGCTTCTAAGCGTGTATTCACTGTTCAGTAGCGTTTGTTTCATTTCACGATACCCTAACTCAATTTCCCAGCGGTGACTGTATAAGTCTACAATTTCGTCACTGGGGTAACGCATTACATCGGTAAGCGATGTAAGAATTCGGCACTCTTTTCCTTTCACTTTTTTCGTAATTAGCCGCGCCTCAATCTCCTCCGGCAGCTCGGGGAACTTTTTTCTCGCTTGTGGTGTGGCTCTCAGCCTTACCTGTTTATCTACACGGCTATAACTTTTTATTACATCAAATTGGAGCCCTTTTCTTGCCGGTATCATCCAGTGCCTCTCTTCTCCAGCGAGTTGCCATTGATGGAGTAAGCCTAAGGAATAAAAACCACGGTCAAACAGGGTCAGTGAATGATTAGGCGTATCGCTAATTAGCTGCTCTGCTAGCACCATTTCACTCGCTTTGTATTTATCAAACGCGCTATTAATGAGTTGGTGGCTTGTCAGCTCCATTTGGCACACCATGCGGATTTGAGGAAATGCCGTGTCGCCATACTGAGTACTACCAGAGCCATACTTTTCACGGTTTTGAGCTGTATCAGTCGTTCTCCACACAACCCCATCGACACCGAGTAAATTTAGTCCATTCCATGTTTCGAATTTACCTTGTTGATACCAATGCTTAGCCATCTTCTTAAAGGATTGTTCGACAGCGTTGGTTCCTAGGCGCTGTCGAGCCTGAACCATCGCACTGGGTGCAACAAGCGGTGCTTTACCTGGTAGTGCAATATCCATCTTAGTCGCAATATTCCACACTGACTCTTGCCTAAAAAGACTCATCCCCATGACGCACCACATCACAGATTCAAGAGGTAAGCGACGCTTTCTGACGGTTGCGACTCCCGCTTCAACAAAAGCCTCATCAATAATAGATGGATCTAGAAGTGATGAGAGTTTTTCAAATGAATGAAATTGGGTACTGGCATTAAATGCGGTGTCTAAAGCTGTTTTAATATTCATAAAAAAATCCGATGGCAAATGCTCATCGGATTCTTACATCTATAGAAGATCGGTCAACTGATCATTAAAATATTTCTTAACTGATCGGCATTAGGCTAATAGCCGCTTTTTAAACGTGTATTACAATTATAGCTTTTCAAAATAAAGTGGTTTTCGCTGCTTTTTACCCACTTCGTTCATTGTGCTTGCATCAAATAAACGCCCATTGATCATGGTGTAATCGACCTTATCTGAATCGCGAATATTTTTCAGCGGATCGCCATCAATAACAATTAAATCGGCAAGCTTACCTACTTCTAGCGAGCCTATATTTTTATCAAGCCCCAAGTATTTAGCAGGGTCAAGCGTAGAGGCTCTAATTGCTTCAAGTGAACTCATACCGCCTTGAGCAAACATCCACATTTCCCAATGTGCACCTAAGCCCTCGCGTTGTCCGTGAGCACCTAAATTTACCAGTACACCTAAATCTTGCAGCTCTTTAGCAACGCGGGCGTTATTAAAGTGGTTATAGTGATGATCGGGCGCTTTTACTCGGCGCATAGCACGTGGCAACAGCTGATTTTTAGGCACAAACTTACTTAAACGCGGGTGATTCCACACGTCCGTTTTATCGTACCAGTAATTTTCTCCCCAAATTCCGCCATAGGCGACAACAAGCGTTGGGGTATAACCAACATCACTTTGCGACCATAATTGTTTTATATCATCGTAAATATGCTCAACCGGAATTGAGTGTTCAATTCCCGTATGCCCGTCAACAACCATACTTAAGTTATGTTGTAGCAGTGAGCCGCCCTCTGGCACAACCATCATCTCAAGCTCACGCCCTGCTTCAATAACTTGTTGGCGCTGCTCACGGCGTGGCTGGTTGTACGATTTAACACTAAACGCGCCAACCTTTTTAAGACGCTCTAAATGAAATTTAGCATCATCTAGCGAATCAATATGCGAGGTGTAACCAGGCATATTTGCTCCATATAAAATGGTGCCGGTAGAAAAAATACGTGGCCCGACAATCATGCCGGCTTTTTGCATTTCACTGGCGGTAAATATTTCAGAGGTATCGTTTGATGGATCATGAATTGTTGTGACACCTAACGCTAAACCGGCATAGTTTTTCCAGTTTTGCTGAGGAATAATTTCATCGCTGGCTTGTGAGCCATGGGCATGCGCATCAACAATCCCAGGCATAATTGTTTTACCTGCTACATCGATAATTTCAGCCCCTTTGGGGATCGTTACCTCATCAGCAGTACCTATTGCTTTTATGCGTTTACCGTCTGTGATGATGACACCATTTTCAATGACTTGCTCACCTTTCATGGTAATAATGTTGGCCCCCTTTAGCGCAATCATGCCCTTTGGTGCAGCCATTTTTTTACTAAAGCTAATATTCTCACCGCTTTTTACTTTAAAGTCGGCATCATCGGCTTTATCAATAGCAAACATACCGTCAAGGCTTGCATGGTATAGCTCGGGCCCTAAGCTCCAGTAGAGAGTGTTACTTTGAGCACTCCAACTTATATTTTCACCCGCACGCACAGACAACTGCTCAATAGGAAACTGGTTATCTTTAGGGCTTATTGTGATAGGTGATCCGCTTTCTACCAGCGGGGTAACAAATACTTTAAAGCGCTCAGCAAACGCTAAGTATTTACCATCTGGTGAGACTCGAAATTCAGTCGCATGCTCTGATTCGTAAAGTTTACGAACGTTTTTAGTTTCAAGCTCCACAACACTTAAGGTAGGCTTAGGCCAAGGGCTCATGATAAATACACGGTCATTAGCGTTACCAAACTGAGGTTGATAACCACTTTTAGAAATAAGCTCGCTCTCTCCCCCTTTTGCGCTTACTTTATAAATACCTGGGTTAAGTGACCACTTAGGATTTAAAATACTTCCGCCGGTGGCTTTACGATAAACGATTGTTTTGCCGTCAGGACTAAAAGTAGGCTCAACGTATTTACCCGGCTCGCGGGTTATCGCCTCGCCGCGCCCGCTACGAGCAGAGACAACACGTACAGTGCCTTGCTTAGTATCACTCCAGGTGGTGTAAACAATCTTTTTCCCATCGCGGGAGTACTGCGGGAACAGCTCATAATGATCAGTTTGTTTGGTTAAGCGCTTAATTTTACCAGAGTCTAAATCGCGTTTATAAATATAACCTAATGCTTCAAAAATCGCAGTTTCACCATCGGGGCTAACCTGCACGTTGCGCAACATTTTTACATCAAACTCATCGGTATCTAAATTTTGAGTAAAGCGTACCGCGGTTTGTATTTTTTTACTGGTGTTTACTTTAAAGGGAACACGCGCAACAGCTTTATCATCAACAGCAATTTTATGTATCGAACCGGAAGCCCAAAACACCAGCTCTTCGTTATCTGGGGTCCACGCAATGGTTGGATACACACCATGAATAGCCCAAGTTTCTTGCATATCGCGTTCAAGCTTGTCATAAAGCTTGGTGTGCTCGCCACTGGTTAGGTCGTATAAGTACAAGCTTGTTTGAAAGTCATCACGTCTTATATAGGCAAGCTTTTTACCATCAGGTGAAGGTGTGGGTCTTATCGCACCGCCCATGCCTTGTATTATGGTTTCTATTTCGCCTGTTTCTCTATCGTAGCGCTTAATTTTATAAATACCGGCAACAGAATCTTTAGAGTAGTGAAAAGTTTTACCTGGCGTCGCGTCATGAGAAAAATAAACATAGCGCCCATCTGGTGAGAACATTGGCTCACCTAAGTCTTTTTGGTCGTTCTCACGTTTAGTAAGCTGAACACCTTTACCACCCGCTTTGTGATAGAGCCACACTTCTCCAGCCCCTAGTGAGCGACTAGCGGTAAAGTGTTTGCGTGCGACAAGGTAATCGCCATCAGGGCTCCATGCGGGGCTGTTTAAAAGTCTAAAGGTTTCGTCAGTCACAGCGTGTTGATTGCTACCATCAACATCCATAACCCAAATATTATCACCACCGCCTTGATCTGAGGTAAACGCAATGTGTTTACCATCAGGGCTAAAGCGAGGCTGCATTTGCCAAGCAATATCTGAGGTGAGTTTAGTTGCTTCACCTCCGCTTATAGGCATAGTGTAAATGTCGCCAAGTAAGTCAAACACCAGCGTGTTGCCATCAGGACTAACATCAATGTTCATCCATGTGCCTTGCTCTGTGCTAATGGTGGCATCTACAAACTCACCTTTTGGTGAGTCTACCTGCCACTTTTCTTGCTCTTCGTTTGCGTGCGGCTGACCTATTGCAAGGGCGACTGATAAAGCCAGTGCAGTGTGAAGCATTTTTTTCATGCATTTCTCGCTTGTTATTATTGCAGTTAAACTCTCTAACACGATTGCAACAAAAACAGCGCTAACTTGCCAGCGTTATCAGACCAAGTACCAAAAATTAATGCCAAACTATGGGGTCAAATTGGTAGTAATCCACCAGCATTCTATAAATTTCAGGGTCGTGCTGCCTAAGCTGCGCCGGC
Organism: Pseudoalteromonas sp. Angola-4; assembly: GCF_028599265.1. Lineage (NCBI taxonomy): Bacteria > Pseudomonadati > Pseudomonadota > Gammaproteobacteria > Alteromonadales > Pseudoalteromonadaceae > Pseudoalteromonas > Pseudoalteromonas sp. Angola-4. Next base: position 427,745 of record NZ_JAQREK010000002.1, read on the forward strand.
TTTTCTAAAAAGGTCTCTGTGAGTACTGCAAAAAACTCAGCCTCGTTGGTTGCCCCATAACTATGAATAACGTGAGGCATGTTATAAGCAACATGACTTTTTAACTGCACAAAGGCACGACTAAACACTCGAGCCCATTCTTTATAAGCATTGGGGTTTTTTAATAATGGAGTGCCAGTGGTTTTTCCGGTTTCTTGGTCTAACTGGTGGGCAAATTCATGAAACACTAAATTATGGCCATCGCTTGGTAAACGGTTGCCTTCAAGTACATCGTGCCAACTTAGCACTAACGTGCCACCAGGCCACGACTCACCTAGGCGTACCGCGTTGTGGTAACTAACCAGCCCAGCACTATCTCGTGTAGATTGCGGCGCATAATACGCACTGGGGTAGAGTAAAATTTCTTTCACGTTTTTATAAAGTGGCCAAGGTTTATTAAGCACTAACACACAGGCATCGGCAGCAACTATCAGCTTCATGGCGGGGGTTAGCTTTAGTCCGTCTCGGCCTAAAAAGCGCTTTTCATTTAAAAACCATACTATGTGGCGCTCAAGCTTGGCTCTGTCGTTATCCGTCATCTTTTTATAGATAGGCATGCAACGAAGGAGTATTTCTTTTTGTTGGGAGTTTAAAACCGCGTTTTTATATTTTTTATTCCAAAGCCAGTTTTGTAGTGCCTGCCAGCGCCAATAAATTACAACAAAAATAGCCAAAGCAAAAATGAGTAGCCCGTTTATCATGGGGACATCCAAAATAAGTTAGTCTCTTATTAATATGTGCGCATGCACTCATTTTCAATCAGATAATTTCTGTGCAATTTCGTCCGCTATTTTTAGCTTTGTATAATGCTTGATCTGCCCGCGATAAAAGACGGTCGTAATCACCGACGTTGGTTGAGTCAGACAAGCCAAAACTGGCTGTTACACTTAACCCCTCACCAATGGCCGAAAAGTCATGCTGTGCAATGCTCTCGCGCAGTGCTTCGCATATGATTTTTGCTTCGCCGGCGGTTTTATCTGCAAAAACAATTGTAAACTCTTCACCGCCCCAGCGTGCTATATGCTGGTTTTCTTGGCAGCCATTTTTAAGCAGCTCTGCAATAGTACAAATCACTTTGTCGCCAATAATATGCGACCAGTTATCGTTAATCCGCTTAAAGTGATCAATATCCAGTATAGCTATGGCTAACGGCCGGTTTTGCTGTTTGTAAGTGGCAAAGTTATGGGCAAGCCAGCTATCAAAAGCACGCCTGTTAGGCATGTCGGTAAGTTGGTCGTGTGTTGCTTGGTATGCAAACGCATTGGCTTGCGTTTGTAGGTCTTGGGTTTGCTTTTCTACGCGATTAGTCAGCTCTATTTCTATTTTTTTGTAGTGGTATAAACGGTATTTGTATATAGCAAAAATAACCATTAAAAATAATACAAATACTGCAAACTTAAATTGCGGTTTTTGCCAAAAAAATGACTGAATTACAATATTTACAGCTTGCTGATTATCTTGCCACTGTGCGTTAGGGTAACTTGCTCGTACCATAAAGGTATATTCCCCAGGCGGTAAGTTAGTGTACTCAGCACCGGTCATATGTTGGCGATTAACCCATTTATCGTTAAAGCCCTTTAATTGGGTTTGAAAATTTAATCGCTGCGGCATAATAAAGCTCAGCCCTGCATAATGAAACGATAAACGCGATACCCCCGGTGGCAAAAATACCGACTCTCCTTCAAGCGGAAGCGCAATAGGCTTACCATCTACAAAAATATTTTCAATAATGGTCGGCAGCGCAATTTGCGTTGATGCTTGTAAGCGCGCGGGTTTTACGGTACTCACCCCCTTTGCGGTTGCAAACCAAATACTCCCATCGTTATGCGTTACAGCCGAAGGGGTTGAACCTCCATTAGCCTGCGCACTTAACATCCCATCGCCTTCATCATACAGTTGATAGTTAAGCACGGGTGCTTTAGCGCTCGCGGGAGCGTCGAGGATTTGCTGTATATGATTTTTATCGATTTGAATAATTCCGCGGTTGCTCGAGAGCCAAAATGAGCCATTGTGCGGCACCACTTGAAATAGTTTATCGATAGGTAAACCTTGCTCTAAGCCAAGCATGGCCATTTTTCCGCTTGTTAGCTCATAGCGCACTAAGCCCCTATCTGTGGCCATCCAAGTATAGGTATCATCAATATAAAACCCAAACGCATATTGCGCAGAAAACTCACGAGGGAATTCAACCGTTGTAAATTGCTCACTAACAATATCAAATACCACCACCCCATTGCCGGTACCTACCCAAATATTGCCTGCGTTATCTTCACTGAGTGCAAGTACAAACCCACTTGGTAAGTCTTTTTTATTTGTAAATTGATTTAAGCTGCCATCTTCATTGATGCGCGTAAGCCCCATAGCAGAGCCTATCCACAAACGGTTTTTAGAATCAAATAATAAAGCCCTTACTTCGTTACTCCCAAGGCCAGTGCTACGATTAATAAACGGCGTAAAGGTATTATTAACTATTTTTAAAACACCTGAGGTATACGTACCTGCCCACACACTACCATCGGGTGCTTCGTGTAAACTGAGCACAGAATAAGGACTGCTTTGTTTAGAGCCTGAAACCAAGGTAGCGCGATTATTTTTTATTATATTTAAGCCAGAGCTTCCCCCCACCCATAAACTGCCATCGGAGTGAGAAAGCACTGTGCGGGTATAATCCCCCGCTAAACCTCTTTTTTGGGTCCACGATGAAAACGGCGACTCACGCAGGCGAAACAACCCGGCGTTAGTGCCAATCCAAATACTGTTTTCTCTATCTTGTAACAAAGATAAAATACGATTGGCGGGTAATCCGTTATTGGCATCTAACTGCTCTACGCCATCGGGCGATAACCTAAACACCCCTTTATTAATTGTGCCAAACCATAAATCTCCATGGTTATCTTCTAATAAGCTGGAAATAGATTCATTGCTAAGCTTTTCATGTATTGGCTGAAACTGCGCCTTGGTTTTGATCCACGCGCCTTTTTCGCTTCCTACAATAAGCGAGCCACCACGGGTAATTAATAAGTTATAGACAGGTGTATTTGGTAAACCAAAGTGTGGCGTCATTAAGGTCGGTATTTTGTTGTGTATTTTATAAAGGCCTGCACTGGTTGCTGCCCAAATAACCCCATCGTGATCTTCTATAACCCGATAAGCACTCACATTTTTAATAATCGCAAGGTCGGTATCACTGTTATGTTCACGATAAAACACGCCGTCGTTTTCAAGGGCTAACCATAGGCTTTGATCAGCACTTTCAATTAAATGATTAACCATGGTTGATGCTGATCGCTTGGTATCCCACTGCCTATGTTGATATAAGCTAATTCCTCCGCGCGACCCCGCTATGTATAACCCACCACTATTTGTGGGAGTGAGTGCCCTTAAACCCGAGTCGGGTAAGTTATTAATATGAGCACGGGTTAATATTGTAAACTCTTGGCCATTAAAACGTGCCAAACCTTCCCATGTAGCAACCCATAAGTAGCCATCTTGGGTTTGCGTAACGCTATTAATACTGTTGTGTGGCAATCCAGAACGGGTATTCCATGTTTCAGAAAAATAATCACTTAACGGTAAACGGGTTTGCTCTTGGGCTTCACATAAAAACATGACGAAAAAAGAACATATAATGCTTAATTGTCTCATCATCAACTGCCTTAGTTATTCTTTTACTTGTGTGTAAGCGTTTTATCGTTATTTAAAAGGAGTAGGAAAGAATTTACTTGGCACTGAGCACACCAAAATTGTGCACTCCAACAAAGCGTTAAAATCCCTATACGCATTGGGTGAATACACTAGGGTTTGTTTAAGCGCTAAAAGCGCGTTAATTAAAACTAAACAATAGCGTAAACAACTAATAATACGTGCTAAAAAGCACCTTAAATAAGTCGCTAAAACTTAATGTCGTAAACGTATCAGCTAATCGTTACAAATTAACTTATATCGCCTATCTAACTAAAAATACTACCATAGCAAATAAATACATTGCATTAACTAAATTCAATTAATCTTTACAAAAGTCGTCAATATTGTTTTGTAATACGTTTATAAACGCTGCGACGTGTAAACCGTCCATTAGCGAATGATGCACATCAATCGAAAACGGCATTAGGCCCGTGGTTTTATCGTATTGACCAAACACAAATTTAGGAATACCTAAGCTTTTCCCTTCACTAAAGGCATGCGAAAAACTACTAAAGTTCAGCCAAGGTAAAACCGATATATGTATCAAATCGGCCTGCCCTTCGGTTTGATTAAACGCCTGAGAAAATAACGGTTGAGATTTAGCATTGGCGCTTATAGCTGTGGCGTGCTGAGCAAATTCTTCAAGGCAAGGCGAATAATTAAAGTAACTAAATATAAACGAATCATCACTAGCAAGCTCGACCACACTGGCTCTTACTTGCTTTAAGCGCCATGGGCATTCATTTATAATTCTTAGCATAATCGGGTTATAAGCGTGGCAGGCTTTTAATGTGGCATGCACATATGCTTGAAAAAAAGACAATTTATTTTGTTTACAATATTCAAATAAAGGCTTGGCGTTAAGTGTTACGCACACATTAAAATATGGCTGAGTAAAGTTTTTAAATAATTCAAAGTGTTGTTGGCGAGGCCATGTATCAAGGTCGATGGGCTCCATTAAGGCGTTTGTATCAGTCATAATATCCATAAGCTTGTCGTTAACGATTAGGCCGGATTGCCATAAGGGTCTTGGCCACAAAATTACCACGCCATAGAGTATAAACAAAAAAGGCGTACCACTGTACGCCTTAGTTTAAATAAACGGGGTAAATTTACAGGCCGTTTTGAATTATCTCTTGCGCTAACTCATCGGCAATCAAATGCGTTGATTTTTGCTCTTTTTCACTACGGGTGAATATTTCGGTTAAGGTATCAAAAATACCTTCAACGTGTTTATTAGACGCCGCCTCACTGTAGCCTTGTGGTGCAGTTTCGTAATACACATTAATAATGCCACCAGCGTTAATAACGTAATCGGGTGCATACAAAATACCTTTTTCACGAAGTACTTCACCGTGACGAGACTGCGCTAGCTGATTATTAGCACACCCAGCAATAATGGTTGCCTTAATACGTGCAATGGTTTCATCATTAATGGTGGCACCTAATGCACAAGGTGCGTATACATCAACATCAAGGTCGTAAATTTCATCAATACCCACCGCCGTAGCACCAAAGTCATTTACTACCCGCTTTACAGCATCTTGATTGATATCTGTTACAAATAATTTTGCACCAGCTTGCGCTAAATGCTTACATAAACCATAGGCGACTGCACCTAAACCTTGTACAGCCACTTTAATGCCCGCAAAATCTTGATGTCCGCGTTGGTGCTGTAATGCCGCTTTAATTCCTAAAAACGTACCGTAAGCTGTAAAAGGTGACGGATTACCGCTTTTTCCTTCCAAGCCCAGCACATAATTTGTTTCTTTATTCATTAATGCAACGTCATCACATGTAATGTTTACATCTTCGGCAGAATAGTAACGGCCATTTAATCGCTCTAATTGACGACCAAAAGCTCGAAATAACTGCTCTGATTTAATCTCTTTTGCATTGCCAATAATAACCGATTTACCACCACCAAACGGTAGGCGAGCAACCGCATTTTTATAGGTCATCCCTTTAGAGAGACGTAAAACATCGTAAACGGCATCTTCATCGTTGGCATAGTCCCACATTCTACAACCACCAACAGCAGGGCCAAGGTTAGTATTATGTACGGCAATAATTGCTTTTAAACCTGACACTTCGTCAGAACAAAAAACCACTTGTTCGTGGTTATCAAATTCAGCTTGATTAAACACAGCCACTGTAATTACTCCAAAATAGTTTACCCGTGAGAGGGATGAGCGCTGGAAATTGACGAAACTTTACCACTTCATTTTTAAGGGTGCCACATAATGAGAAGTTAAACCCGTAAAAAGCCAGCCTTGTGAATTAATAAATCTAAATAGCAATAAAATATGGATATAAAATTCAACAAAAGGCACATAAATTAAATTTAAAGCTAACAACACCGTTAAAAAGCGCTTTCACATTTACGTGAACGTAAAGGTAACGCCAAGTGTAAACCTTGTATTACACAGCTCCCCTCCCAGCAAAGTCGCACAGTGTATAGGTTTATGAAGAAAAAAGCAGATTTACTGTAACTGGTCTGAGGTGTTTATTTGAAGGGGCAATTTGCGCTTTTTTAATATTTCATAAAAAAAATACAAAAAAAGCGAGCCTAAGCTCGCTTTGTAATTAGATTACGTAAACCTTTATTTAAGCTTGCCGTCTAGCTCTTCAATTTTAGCTTTCCAAATTGCAGGGCCTTGCGTGTGTGCGTTAGCACCTTCGCTGTCTACAGCAACCGTAACTGGCATATCTTCTACTTCAAATTCGTAGATTGCTTCCATACCTAAATCTTCAAAGGCAACCACGCGTGCTTTTTTAATTGCTTTAGATACTAAGTATGCCGCACCACCTACCGCCATTAAATAAACCGATTTATGCTCTTTAATCGACTCAACTGTAGCAGGACCACGCTCAGCTTTACCTATCATGCCTACAATGCCGGTTTTTTCTAGCATCATATCGGTAAATTTATCCATACGTGTTGCAGTAGTAGGGCCTGCAGGGCCTACAGCTTCATCACCTACAGCATCAACTGGACCAACGTAATAAATAAACTTATTATCAAAATCAACGCCCTCAGGTAAACCTTCACCTGAATTGATCATATCTTGTAAGCGTTTATGAGCAGCATCACGGCCTGTTAAAATAGTGCCTGAGAGTAAAAGTGTTTCTCCCATTTTCCACTCGCGGGTATCTTCTTTAGTTAACGTATCTAAATTAACACGGCGAGTTCCTTCACCTACTTCAAACGTCACTTCTGGCCAGTCTTCTAGTTTAGGTGCTTTTAAATCTGCAGGGCCTGAGCCGTCTAGTGTAAAGTGTACGTGGCGCGTAGCAGCACAGTTAGGGATCATCACAACAGGTTTTGATGCCGCATGCGTAGGCGCTGTTTTTACTTTAATATCAACAACCGTTGTTAAACCACCTAAACCTTGCGCGCCAATACCTAGCTTGTTAGCACGTTCAAAAATTTCTAAACGCAGTTTTTCTTCCGTTGTTTCTGCACCGCGCTCCATAAGCTCATGAATATCAACCGGGTCCATTAACGACTCTTTTGCCATTACCGCTGCTATTTCGGCGGTTCCACCAATGCCTATACCTAGCATGCCTGGCGGGCACCAACCAGCGCCCATTGTCGGTAGCGTTTTTTCTACCCATGCAGCTACATCGTCAGATGGGTTTAGCATAACCATTTTACTTTTGTTCTCTGAGCCGCCGCCTTTCGCTGCAACCATTACTTCTACTTCGCCGCCCGCCACTAAATCGATGTGCACAACTGAAGGGGTATTATCTTTAGTGTTTTTACGTGTGCCAGCAGGGTCAGCCACAATAGAAGCTCGTAGTGGGTTATCTGGATTTAAATATGCGCGACGTGTGCCTTCATCAACCATTTGTTGTACGGTTAAATCTGTTTTATCCCACTTAACATCCATCCCTACTTTTACAAAACAGGTAATAATACCCGTGTCTTGACACAATGGACGCTTGCCTTCAGCCGACATACGCGAGTTAATTAAAATTTGCGCGATTGCATCTTTTGCAGCCTTGCTTTGTTCTTTGTTGTAGGCTTTTTCTAGCGCTTGAACAAAATCAAGGGGATGATAAAAAGAGATATATTGCAACGCATCTTCAATGCTATCAATAAAGTCTTGCTGACGGATTGTACTCATAGTGGTTCCTTAAGTTAGCGTTACGCTTAAGCGTAATCTATACCAAACCGGTGACGGTGGTTTGCACTGTTTTAATTACAACGTAGATTTGATACTAAACGCTGCCAAAAAAATTTGACTTATGATACCCTCCCAGCCCGTTTCGAGCCAGTTCTTAAAGGGGCAGTAAATGCTAAACAATGAAAAAAATTGTGTAAAATTAGCCATAACACAAAACTGCATTGATGTTTTCGCGCATTTTGCGCATTTACCCTATGCCGTATTACTAGACTCAGCCAATAGCGAGCACATAAATAGTCGCTTTGATATTATTGCGATAGAGCCTCACGCTATTTTAGAAGTAAACAATAATCAAAGCGTATTTAATCAGCAGCTTGACTCGCGTAGCCCCTTTACAATAATGAACGATGAGCTAAGTAAACTTAACGCGCAAAAAGCCGCTAATAACCTGCCTTTTAACGGCGGCTGGCTTGGTTATTTTGGTTACGATTTAGGGCGTATTATTGAGCACATGCCACGCACGGCAAAACACGATATAACGTTGCCACAAATGGCCATTGGCCTTTATTTAGATGCGCTGATATTTGATAAACACCAGCAAAGCTGGTTTTACGTTTCCCAGCCTGAAGTACATCGTTTAGCGCTTTACCAGCAATATTTAGCAAACGATGTAGCGCCTGCACAGTTTTCGCTCACCAGCAATTGGCACTCAAATATGAGTGAACATGAATACGCTGACAAATTTTCGCAAATACAAGATTATTTAAAAAGCGGTGATTGCTATCAAATCAACCTAGCACAGCGCTTTAGTGCCGGTTTTAAAGGCGACCCATTCCAAGCCTACAAAGTATTGCGTGAGGCTAATAAAGCGCCATTTTCTAGCTTTATTAATCACCCACGTGGCGCCATTTTATCAATATCGCCAGAGCGCTTTATTGCAGTTCACGACAATATAGTTGAAACAAAACCTATCAAAGGCACTTTGCCACGCATGGCAGATGCAATCGCAGATCAACAGCAAGCCAGAGCCCTTGAAAACTCAACCAAAGACCGCGCAGAGAACGTAATGATTGTTGATTTACTGCGTAACGATTTAGGTAAAGTTGCAAAACCTGGCTCTGTAAAGGTGCCCTCACTTTTTGCTATTGAGAGCTTTCCGGCAGTGCATCACTTAGTGAGTACCGTAACGGCAGAGCTAGATGAAAGCAAAACGTGTGTTGATCAACTTGAAGCAGCATTCCCCGGAGGGTCAATCACTGGCGCGCCTAAGATTAGAGCTATGGAGATAATTGAAGAGCTAGAGCCTCATAGGCGAAGTATTTACTGTGGCTCTATAGGTTATTTAAGCGCCTGCGGTAATATGGACACCAGTATTACAATCCGTACATTGGTTTGTCATAACGAACACATTTATTGCTGGGCCGGTGGTGGTATTGTCGCTGATTCTAAAGTCGAATTGGAATACCAAGAAACATACGATAAAGTGAATAAAATACTTCCTTTATTAAAACAGTAGAACGCTTTGAATAGTGAACATATTATGGCGCGGTTTCAGCTAAGCCCTACTGCTGCGCCAAATCAAATAAAAGATACCCGTAAAAAGCGTGCCAGTGCGGTTATGCTGCCTATTATTGATGTTGATAACCACGCGCATATTTTATTGTGCAAACGCCCTACTTATTTACATCATCACCCTGGGGAAATTTGTTTACCCGGCGGTAAATTTGAGCAAAGCGATAAACACCTGCGCACCACAGCGCTTCGAGAACTACACGAAGAGCTTAATATAGCGCCAAGTAATGTTAAAGTGCTCGGGCAGCTGCCACAATACTCTACCCTAACTGGCTTTAGCATTAGCCCATTTGTGGGTTTACTTGATGAACACACAGTATGGGAGAACGATTACAATGAAGTGCAAGCTAGCTTTTTACTGTCGCTTACCCAGCTTTCAAACGAGGCCAATTGGCAGCCTATTCCTTTTCAACGTTTTGGCAAAACCATCACCTTGCAAGGGTTTAGTACACCGCACGGATTACTGTGGGGAGCAACGGCTAGCATTATAAAAAACTTTACAAAACAGCTTGCCCTACCAGTGTAAAACTTACTACCAAATAGTTACATAATATAGAATTAACGTTATGATACTCGACCGTTCAAAGAACAGCTTTCGGGCTGAGTAAATAAAGTAGAGACCCATAGTATGATCAGTGCATTTGATATGTTTAGCATTGGTATTGGCCCATCGTCGTCACATACCGTTGGCCCAATGCGTGCCTCGCGCTTATTTGTTAATGACCTACAAGAGCAACAACTTTTAACCTCTGTTACCGATATAAAGGTAGAGCTTTATGGCTCACTGGGTCAAACCGGCGTAGGCCATGGCTCTGGTAAAGCCGTTATATTAGGGCTTGCCGGCTACGACCCAGAAACAATAGATGCCGATTTAGTTGACGATATCCTTGCCACCATTGAAAAAGAGCAAGTGATATACCTCAACCAAACCCATAAAGCGAATTTTCCTAAGCAAGGGGCTATTGTTTTTCATCGCCGTAAAACCTTACCTAAGCACTCTAATGCCATGGAAATTATTGCCTCAAATAATGGCGAAAAAGTATATAGCAAAGTGTACTACTCTATTGGCGGCGGCTTTATTGTTACCGATGAAGAATTTGAAAACGAAAAACAAGCAGCCCTTGATATTCGCGAGCAAAACCCGGCTCCTTACCCGTTCGAAAGTGCAAAAGATTTACTAGAGCTGTGTAAAGAATCAGGCTTTAGTGTATCTACTTTAATGATGCATAACGAAAAAACGCTGCGCAAAGAAGACGATATTAAAGACGAGTTGTTTAATATTTGGCAAGTAATGAAAGCCTGTATTGAACGTGGCATGCGCACCGAGGGAATTTTACCTGGTGGTTTAAAAGTTAAACGCCGTGCACCTAGTTTGTATTTAAAGCTAAATGTAGAAGTGAGTAATGACCCACTCAGAGCAATGGATTGGGTGGATTTATTCGCCTTAGCCGTAAATGAAGAAAATGCCGCAGGTGGGCGCGTAGTCACGGCGCCAACAAATGGTGCTGCGGGTATATTGCCGGCCGTTTTAATGTACTACCACACATTTATTAAAGAAGTGGACCGCGACATAGCCACACGCTATTTATTAACCGCAGCGGCGATTGGTATTTTATACAAAAAAAATGCCTCTATTTCGGGCGCAGAAGTAGGCTGTCAAGGTGAAGTAGGTGTTGCCTGTTCAATGGCTGCCGGCGCACTCACCGAAATTGTTGGTGGTAATGTAGTACATGTTGAAAACGCCGCCGAAATAGGCATGGAACATAATTTAGGCCTAACCTGCGACCCTGTAGGCGGATTGGTACAAGTACCGTGTATTGAGCGCAATGCCATGGGTGCCATTAAAGCAATTAATGCCTCTCGCCTAGCAATACGTGGCAGTGGCGAGCAAAAGGTGTCGCTTGATAAAGTGATTAAAACCATGCTCGATACCGGTAACGACATGAAAACCAAATATAAAGAAACCGCACGCGGTGGATTAGCGGTAAACATTATTGAATGTTAAGCGTATAAAAACAAAAAACCGCGTATTTTAGCAATACGCGGTTTTTTAGTATTTGTATACTTAAAGTCTTACTATTTTACTGGCAGTTCTATGTCGGCAAATAACGCATCAACATCTTCTTGATTACGTAATAAGCTGGCTCGCTCTACTCGCTCTTTAGTTAAATGCGGGGCAAAACGCTCAATAAAATCATACATATAAGTACGTAAAAAACTGCCCTTTCTAAAGCCAATTTTAGTTGTGCTAGCTTCAAATAAATGGCTGGCATCAATACACACTAAATCTGTGTCACTTAATTGATCAACAGCCATTGAGGCAACTACACCCACACCTAGCCCTAACCTTACATAAGTTTTAATTACATCGGCATCGGTTGCAGTAAACACAATGTGCGGCTCAAGGCCGTGCGCGTTAAATGCTTTATCAAGCTCAGAGCGCCCAGTAAACCCAAATACATACGTAATAAGCGGATACTGCGCTATATCGGCAACGGTTAAATTGTCGGCCTTTTGTGCTAGAGGGTGATCTTTTGCCACCACAATGCTGCGGTTCCAATGATAGCAAGGCAGCATAACTAAATCTGAGTATAAATGAAGTGCTTCAGTTGCAATGGCAAAGTCTGCGTCACCGCGCGCTGCCGCATCAGAAATCTGTTGTGGTGTACCTTGATGCATATGCAGCGAAACTGCTGGGTATTTTTTCATAAAGCCCTGAATAACACTTGGCAAAGCATAACGAGCTTGCGTATGTGTGGTGGCTATATTTAGTTTACCCTGATCAGGCAGCGTGTGCTCATTAGCAACCGCTTTTATACCTTCGACTTTAGATAAAATTTCGCGAGAAATGTTAATTATTTCTTCGCCGGCACCTGTAACATGCGTTAAATGCTTACCACTGCGGCCAAAAATTTGTACACCTAGCTCATCTTCAAGCATGCGCACTTGTTTAGATATACCAGGCTGTGAGGTAAATAAACTCTCAGCAGTTGCTGATACGTTTAGCTTATGGTTTTGAACTTCTACGATGTATCTAAGTTGTTGTAATTTCATGGTTGCAGTTTTTAACGTTATTATTAAGCTTATATGATGGTAATACTAAGCAAAACCAAGTTTAATTTAGTTAAAACTTGGCAAAGTAAGCACGTATATTTTCATTATTTAAGCATTAAGGCTAGCATAATAAACCCGCTGCAGATAGCGATGTTTATTCAGGTTCAACTTATAATACATTATTCTTATATCTAATTTTTAACATATTTTTAAGTTAATCAGCGCAAAGCTACCCTCAAAGCATATATTTGATGTAATATAAAAAAACAGATTATGAATCCGAGAATTAAGCCATGATCGTTTCGATTATAATTGTGCTTATAGTGGCACTGATAGTGATTGCACTGTGGGTAAGCGCTGTACAGCAGCATAAAGAAAAGCAAGAAGTTGAACGTCGCAAAGAATTAACAAAACAAAAAGCGATAATTGAAGAAACCGAAGAAGCACTTATGAATAGCGCTAATATTCCGCTTTCTGAAAACATTATACGCGTTTTACAACGTAGATGTTACGAAGCACTTAACGCTATGGTGAACCATTCACCTAATTCTAAAGCATTAAAAAGCAGAATGAACGAAGCTAAAGAAAAGCTAAGTGGTGCAGTACAAGGTAATAGCAGCGACAATTTATCGTTACCAAGTAATGATAAGCAGTTAGTCTCGTTAATTCAGGGCATAAAAAAGCTTAGAGTTATTATGCGCTCTGAGCACAGTAAAGGCCGTGTAGATAGCCAAGTATTTGCAGCAGAAGATAAGCGCCTTGAAAAGTTACAACTTAGAATCAACATAGAAAGCCAAATTAAACGCGGTTTATCTGCTCGCTCAGCGAGCATGGTGGGCTCTGCTAGGCAATATTTTGAAAAAGCCTATGCCACACTTAGTGCCGTTACCTATTCTGATGAATACGTAAACGCAAAACGCCAAGAAGTTGAAGCCTATTTAGAAGAAATAAGCACCGAACTAAAAGCATCAAATGCCACTGCCTTGAAGAAAAAAGCAGAAGCAGAGCAAGATGACTTAGACGTATTATTTGCACCTAAAAAGAAATGGTAATTTTAAATACCCAAAAGAAAGCCCATACATAATGTATGGGCTTTTTTGTATCTGTTAAGCTTTTACCAATGGGTAAATACTAACGTATTTTGAGGCACTACCTAGCGCTCACCACGTTATAAACGCTCATTTACCACAACATAGATACGCAAGGTATAACAATGCAGTGGCAATGAGCGATAGCCACTAAATAATAAATGTTTACCCACCCTCAAGCTAAAACTCTAACTAAAAGAATAGGTATTAACTATTACGATAGAAATGCAAACTTGATAATAAATAACGCTGTTAAAATCCACACGCTAATACTAACCTGATCGCGTTTACCACACAGTACTTTAACCGCAGTGTACGATATAAAACCAAGAGCAATACCGTGCGCAATAGAGAATGTAAGTGGCGTCATAAGTAGTACCACACTTACCGGAATTGCATCACTCATGTCATCCCAGTTTACAAACTTAAGGTTTTGCAGCATTAATACCGCAACGTATAAAATAGCACCCGCTGTTGCATAAGCCGGCACCATTTGCGCAAGCGGCGCAAAAAACATCATTAGTAAAAAGCATATACCCACAACAACAGCTGTTAAGCCAGTACGCCCACCAACTGATACACCGGCTACAGACTCAATATAAGAAGTAGTGGTAGAAGTACCTAACATTGCACCCGCAATAGTAGCTGTACTATCTGCACTTAAAGCACGCCCTAAACGTGGCATATTGCCTTTTTCATCGGCTAAGCCTGCTTTTTGAGTTACCGCAACTAACGTGCCTGATGTATCAAATAAATCAACAAACAAAAACGCAAAAATTACACTCAGCATAGAAAGCTCAAAGGCCGCTGCAAAATCAAGTTGCATGAAGGTAGGTAAAATAGATGGTGGCATTGACATTACGCCGTGGTACTCAACTAAGTCGAGGCTTAACGCAATGCCCGTTACTAGCAAAATGCTAATAAGTACGCCGCTTTTTATATCACGATAAAGCAAAGCAGCAATGACAAAAAAGCTTAAAATAGCTAATAAAGGACCTGCCGAAGTAATATCGCCAAGCTGTACTAATGTAGCTGGGCTTGAAACAATAATGCCTGCATTTTTAAGCGCAATTAACGCTAAAAACGCACCAATACCAGTGGCAATAGCCTGCTTTAAAACCAAAGGAATAGCATTAATTATCCACTCTCTGACCTTAAACAAACTTAATATTAAAAATATACAACCAGACATAAATACCGCACCTAATGCAGCTTGCCAGCTATAACCCATGCCCAGTACAACACCGTAAGTAAAAAATGCGTTTAAACCCATGCCCGGCGCAAGTGCTAAAGGGTAATTAGCCCACAATCCCATAATAAAACAGCCAATAGCAGCCGCAATACAGGTAGCAACAAATGCAGCACCTTGATCCATGCCTGCTTCCGCAAGCATTGCAGGGTTTACAAATACAATGTAAACCATAGTAATGAAAGTAGTGATTCCAGCAATGCTTTCGCGTCGCACATTGGAGTTATTTTCGCGGAGTTTAAATAGAGCTTCGAGCATAATAGACTTGTGATAGTAAAAAGTGACGTGATTTTACCATAAAATTAAGTATAAACAGGACATTTTACCTTGCGATATACTAAACTGTTGACGTAGAAACTATAAAAAAGAAAATATATGAATAAGACTCAGCCTAGCGGACAAGACTTAGAGCAGCAATTAAACAATATTTTAGATTTTGTAACACAGCCTACAAACCACAGCGCTGAAAACAATAGTGATATAAGTGAGCAAACAACACTTAACAAAGCACTGTATTATTTAAAGCATAACCAAGCACCGTTGGCAGCTAAGTGGATGCGCCTTGCCGCAATGGCCGGAAATCATCGCGCCCAGTTTTATTTAGGGTTATTTTTTGTCAAAGGCCAAGGCGTACCAAAAAGCGTATTTCACGCAGCAGCATGGTTAAGTTTAGCCAGCAGCCAAGGCTATGAACCGGCAACCGCTGCTTTAGATGATTTAAGAAAATATATCGACACCAAACGTCTTAAAGACGCTCAGTGCTATGCAGCCAGTTTGTATGAGCAAATCCACCAAATTCAGTTTGCCCACTTAATCCCAAAAAATGACTAACTACTGTATAGCTAACAGCTAAGCACTGTAAAACACACTAAAATAACTGTATAGCCATCCCTTAAGTACTGTATAACGCTGCTACACTTTATACAGTACTGCAAACACCCTCAGCTTTCACTTACACGGCTTAAATTATAACCCACTGTTTTTAAAGTATTATTTTTATTATTTATTTTTTAAAACCATTAACTGTATAAAAAATAACAAAAAAACGCTTGCACACAACAACTGTATAAACTACTGTATACGTGTACTGTATATAAACCCAGTGAGTGAGACCTATGCTACAGCCAATTACCGTAAGAACCGTTAAAAGCTACCAACAACATAATGAAAGTGAGTCGGTAAACTTAATAAAAGTAGAAGATGAAATTTCTGCTACGTTTGAAATGCTAAAAGTGTTGCACCAATACAATCGCTCTAACGCGTGGACCTTACTGATTGCGCCCGACCATGTGCCTAGTAAAGCCTTACTAGATAGCTGCTCTATAGATACCAGCAAACTGCTTGTAATAAGACAAAAGCATTTAGTAAATTTAGAGTATGTGCTTAATTCAGCACTTCATAATGGTAACTTTGCAGCCATTATTACTTGGACAGATATAGTAAGTGAACAGCAGCTTGTTAATTTATCGCTTAATTTAGACAAAAGAAGCGCTAAGCTATTTTGCTTTACTAAAAAAACCAGTACTACAGCAATATCACTTACTCAATAAGCTTGGTAAAATACATTTTTAATTTATGTTAATTAGTATTTTATGAGTGTAACCAGTACTAGCGCTTGCTTATGCAACAGTCAGCTTAATTATGGTGACTGTTGCCAGCCTTATCATCTTGATATAAAAACCCCAGCAACACCTGAGCAACTAATGCGTTCGCGCTTTAGTGCTTATGCATTAAAAAATGCATCTTATGTATTTAAAACTTACGCCAAAGAAAAACAAGCACAAAACCCAGTAAATGAAATTGCTGACTTTGCCAATAGCTGTCGCTTTGTAAAATTAGTTGTGCGCGATACGCAGCAAAGTGATGAGCGAGGTTATGTTGCCTTTAACGCGTATTATTTTTACCAAAACTTATATTGTGAGTTGGATGAGAAATCAGACTTTATAAAAGAGGACGGTGAATGGCGTTATTTAGAGGGTATTATTAATCCGGTCGCCGATATAAAAGTTGCCAGAAACGACCCCTGCCCATGTGCAAGCGGTAAAAAATATAAAAAGTGTCACAGTGTATAAAATAAGCTAAACACTTAGCATAAAAATAGCTTTTTATTTAAGCGCTACTCTATACCACTAAACATGTTAATAACTGCCATAAACAAAAAATGGACCATCTAGGTCCATTTTCTACAATATTGCTATTGGTTTATTCATCATCATCTAGATCGAACGATTCACGCTGCGCAGGTCTAGCTAAAATCTCAACATAGAATGAAGTAAGCGCCTGCTTTTCGATTTCGCTGATCTTGTTGTTAATTTCAGCTACGTGAACAACTTCGGCATCATCGGCACTTGTGCCAAACTTACAGTCAAACGCCCAGTAATCAGCTTCAACAGGTAGCGTTTTATTGCGCTCTCTTTTCAAATATTTTTTCACTTCATGCTTTGCAGCATCAACCATACGAGGGTATTTGATTTTCTCATGATTTAGCGTGAATGTTTTCTTCATTACGTTCCTAATTACCTTGATTTAATGATAATGGCACTCAAGTCATACCATTTGCAGCCATTATAGCAATTGCATTTAATTTGTGGATGCTTTTTTTAAACAAAAAAAGAATTGTTCTATTTTATTGCATAACCGGTTATTAAATATAAGGTGTTTTAGGCTTTTAAAACGCACAAGTGTTAAATTATTTTTATGCGTTAGCAACAAGCAATGGCTTATGTATAGCCTCATTAGTTAAATCGTCATAAAATGCTGCGGCGTCCATTTGTGGACTTGCAAGCGCGGTGTGCGTGTCATTTAAGCGTCTGCGTACTGATAGTTCACAATTATCGATTACTGTTAAAGGGATATGTAACTTGTCATCTCTAATCGCTAGTGGCTCAGGGTTTAAGCAGTGGCTTAATTTTATTGCTTTCATACCTGCTTGCTCGCCTTGTTGAACAATCATCGACGCGTGCTCTTGCCCTATGGTCATATCAAATTTTTCGGGAGCTAATAATTGCTTTGGTCCAGCACCAAAGCGCTCCCTTAACTGTTCTTCGTCTACATAAGCACTATGCGTTTCACTTTTTGGCAAGTGAAATTGACTAAAATCCAGCGCATCGTGCGATAGCATCGCTAATAAAAGTGAAAATTCGCCTCTGCGATTTTCATGCACACTTTTATTTAGCCTGGTCTTTAGTTGACTCTCTGTGATTAACAAATCATCGATTTGCATAGTCTTTAGCCGATTATGATAACTGATAGATATTTATCGGCTTTATTTCAAATTTCTTTAGCTTTTTTCTTTACTTAAATACGCAGTTTGCTATTATCAGCGCCGTTGCATTGGAGGGGTTCCCGAGCGGCCAAAGGGATCAGACTGTAAATCTGACGGCTCAGCCTTCGCTGGTTCGAATCCAGCTCCCTCCACCACTTTTCTTACCGCTAAGTTAAGTGGGGCCAAATGTAACAAAATAGTGTGGAGGGGTTCCCGAGCGGCCAAAGGGATCAGACTGTAAATCTGACGGCTCAGCCTTCGCTGGTTCGAATCCAGCTCCCTCCACCACTTCTTATCTTCAGTATCCTTTTCTATATCTTTTTCATTACTATTTAAAACTTCATTTTTAGACTAATTATCAAATACCCACTGTAATGTTGCCCCGTGGTTTTTAAGCCATGCTGATGCAGATTTATAATCGGGATAAAAGTTAGCTACGCGCTTCCAAAAAGCGCTGCTGTGGTTTAAATGCTTTAAATGAGCCAATTCGTGAACAATAACATAATCAATTATATGATGAGGTGCCCCAACAAGGTTAAGGCTAAAGGTTAGCTCTCGCCGAGAATTACAACTCCCCCACTTACGTTTATAACTTCCAATCGTCAATTTAGTCGGTAATGCTTCTGACATCTGTTGGCTATAATAAGCTAAACGCATTTCAATGTAGTTTGTTAGCGTTTCTTCAAGGGCAAGGCAAAGTAGCTGCTTGCGTTTTTCAGGCTGTTTTTTTACTCGATTAGAAGTGTAAATAGTAAATACGCTATCGGATTGCTGAACATGTGAGCGTGTCCCTTTTGCAAAAGTAATAGTATATGGCTTAGCAAAAACCATTATTTGCTGGTTTTTAAACGGGTGTTGATGAGTATCAATGGCGTTAAGTTGTTTATGCAATTGCGCAGTTACCCACTCATTTTTACTAAACAGCCATTGTTCTATTTGTAGTTTTGGCACGTGTGTAGGCGCATAAACAGTAACTAATTTTTGGCTAACTTTTATTGCCACTGTTTTACGCCTTGCACTGCGTTTTAGCTGATACTCAAACAAGGTGTATGCTCTAAATATAAATAAAAGCGTATTATAAAGCCTTATTTAATCAATGCAGTTATTTAGCGATAAATAAATGGGCTCAGTGTTTATTATTATTTTTATTTACGCAAAATCTCGTCTTATTAATAAAGTACGCTACGCATGTTAATACTTTAATGCTAAAAAGTAACATCGCTAATTTATAATATAAATTATTAGATTAACAGTTTATTTATATAATAAATCTATTAAACTAGTTCAATAAAGATACTAATTTGAGCCACTATGCTGTCTGCATTTTTTATAACCGACCACGATCCGAGCCTCATTATCAACGGTGCATATAACCCTATACTGGTTAGTTTATCGGTCATTACCGCTATTTTTGCTGCCTTTTTTACGATCTGGTTGGTTGATGTAGCAAAGCAAACGCAATTCGAAAGCTATAAACGCTTAGCCAATGTGACCGGTGCCACTGTTTTATCGGCCGGTATTTGGAGTATGCATTTTATAGGTATGTTGGCCTTTTCGTTATGCACAGAAATACACTACGACCCAATCATTACCGTTTTGTCTTTTTTACCGGCGTTTATTGCATGTCAGTACGCTTTTTCGATTTTAGTAAAATCGCAAGGGTCATACAAACACCTTATTATTTGCTCTATTTTACTAGGCTCAGGCATTGGTACAATGCACTACAGCGGCATGGCAGCAATGGAGCTGGCCCCGTTACTACGTTACGATGCAATCATATTTGCTTTATCAATTGTGGTCGCTGTTGGTTTATCGTTCATAGCACTTTTTACGCGTTATCATTTAACGCGTTTGCTACCTAATTTATCACAACTGCAAGCGCGCTCTATTACCGCTGTTATTTTAGGCTCAGCGGTGGCAGGTATGCACTATATGGGTATGGCTGCTACCCGCTTTGTTGCAACCTCTCCGCTTTTACCCGATTATCAAGAGTCAACCACTGAGCTTGCTTTTGTGGCTATTGCCGTAGCTACCGCGACCGTTGCTATAACCTGTGTCATTGCAGTTATAAATGGCATGGTTAGATACCGCTTACTGCTTGAGGAAAAATCGGCGGATGAATCTCGACTAAATGCTATTTTAGGCACTGCTATTGATGGCATTGTGACTATAGATCACACCGGCATTATTTTGAGCTTTAACGAAGCTGCCAGCAAAATTTTTGGTTGGCGAGAAAACGAAGTTCAAGGTCATAATGTAAAAATGCTGATGGCCGATGAAATCGCTCGCCACCATGATGGCTATTTGTCTCACGCCAAAAATGTAGATCTAGGAAAAGTAATTGGTATAAATAGGGATGTGTCTGCCAAACACAAAGATGGCCACCTTTTTCCTATTCGCTTAGGTATAGGGGAAGTTAATCAGCCAGGCCATATGCCGTTATATGTTGGCTTTATCACCGATTTAACCGAACAACGCGCTATGCAGCAAAGTCTTATTGAAAAAGAGCAAAAGTACCGCTCTTTAATGGATAATATGCCTGGCGCTGCTTTTCGCTGTAAGTACGACGAAAACTGGAGCATGTTATTTATCAGCCCAACAGT
Source organism: Pseudoalteromonas sp. Angola-4 (assembly GCF_028599265.1). Classification (NCBI taxonomy): domain Bacteria; kingdom Pseudomonadati; phylum Pseudomonadota; class Gammaproteobacteria; order Alteromonadales; family Pseudoalteromonadaceae; genus Pseudoalteromonas; species Pseudoalteromonas sp. Angola-4. Next base: position 448,429 of record NZ_JAQREK010000002.1, read on the forward strand.
GGCTGAACTAACAGGGTACACGCCAGAAGAGTTCACAGAAAGCTGCATAGAACTTAACGATCTTATTTTGAAAACAGATCAGCCAACGGTAAACGAAGCCGTAGCGCAAGCCATGACCTCAAGTTTAAAGTACTCGGTAGAGTATCGTATTCGCCACCGTAACGGCAAAGTTGCCTGGGTATTAGATAAAGGCAGTATTACCTGTGATAAAGATAATAACCCGCAGTGGATAGATGGGGTATTGGTTGATATTACAGAACAAAAAGAATACGAAGACAAACTTGAGCAGGCAAAATTGCAAGCTGAAGAAGCAGCGCACGCTAAGCAATCTTTTATGGCTAATATGAGCCATGAGATCCGCACGCCGATGAATTCTATTATCGGTTTTAGCGACCTACTGATGGACACTCCGCTAAACCAAGAACAGCAAAAGCACTTGGTTACAGTTAATAATGCGGCGCGTTCATTATTAAGGTTACTTAACGAAGTGCTTGATACCGCAAAACTTGAGCGCGGAAAGCTAACTATTGAACCCGTTCACTTTAGTTTAAAACAAGTACTCGATAGCATTATTTCGACATTTTGGCTTGAAGCAAAAAAGAAAGACTTGCGTTTAAAGTTGAACATTAAAGATTCTGTTGCCACAACTTACTATGGCGACCCAGATAGGTTAAGGCAAATTTTAACTAACCTCATCGGTAACGCCATTAAATTTACCGAGCAAGGTTCGGTTGAGCTAACTGTAAGTACTACGCAAACTGATCAGCTCTTTTTTGAAGTGCAAGATACCGGCATAGGTATTGCCAAAGACCGTGTTAAAGCTATATTTCAGCCGTTTGTTCAGGCCGATGGCACCACTACTCGTCGCTTTGGCGGTACAGGCCTTGGAACAACCATTAGTAAACAATTAGTAGAGCTAATGGGCGGCACTATAAACCTAGTCAGTGAAGAAAACAAAGGTAGCTGCTTTTACTTCTCTTTACCGCTTAAACAAGGCGATGCAGAAAAAATAGACCATTTCGATGGCCTGCACACTCAATTACCATCGCTAAGGGTACTTGTGGTGGATGATATTGAGCAAAACACCGAGCTGCTTTCGTTATTACTTTCTAAAGATCAACATTTGGTAAGCAAAGCAAGCAACGGTTTAGAGGCTATTGCAATATTCGAGAAACAAGATTTTGATGTCATCTTAATGGATATTCATATGCCTGAGTGTGATGGCATAGAAGCAACCACAAAAATTAGAGCCATAGAAAAGCAAAGGCAGCTTAAATTTACCCCCATTATTGCGTTAACGGCAAGCGTCCTACAACAAGATAAACTCACAGCTAAACGTGCTGGCATGAACGGCTTTGCTAATAAGCCGATAGATATAAATCAGCTTAACCAAGAAATTGCTCAGGTGCTTGGCTTAGGTATTGCTAAAGATATGGTTATTAGCCAATCAGACCCTGAGGCTAAACACATCGACTTTGAAAAAGGTGTGATGCTTTGGGGTAATAAATGCAAACAGTTAACCGAAATTGCCAAATTTATAAATGACAGCAATAAACGATTTGATATTTTATTTAACAGTAAGTTATCTGAGATTAAAGACGCCAATAGCCTGATACATACCCTTAAAGGGGTCGCCGGTAATTTAGGCCTAACAACATTAATGACTTTATTAGCCAAGTTAGAGCGTGAGCAAACTTCTGAGCAATCTACAGCGTTAGTAACACAAATAAAAGACGAGTTAGAGACAATAACGCAATTAATATCAGGCGATGAGTGCGCACAAATCACGCCTGCAGAGAGTGAAAATACTGAGCAAAAAAGCACGCTAAACGCGGCTGAATTAAAGTCACTGTGTGAAACGCTACACCATGAAGCGCAAAGCGCCGAGCTCAACGATGATTTGCTAGCGCAGCTTGAAAATAACGCCCCTGCACACTTACAAACTCAAATAAATGAGGTTGTAAACGCATTTGATGAATTTGACTTTGATCAGGCGCAACACGTCCTAGACGGTCTAATTAAAGAGTTTACCCAAGAATGAGAATATTGAATGGATTTTAGCAACGACAAACCACGTATATTAATCGTTGACGATGAACCTGCTAACTTAAAAGTCATGCGAGAAGTATTAGGTAATCAATACCGTATGTCTTTTGCTAAATCGGGCGCTGCAGCACTTGCGCTACTAGAAAAAGAACAGCCTAAACTTATATTACTCGATATCATGATGCCCGATATGAATGGCTTTGAGGTGTGCGAAATACTTAAAAGCACACCCGCGCTTTCGCATATCCCAATTATTTTTGTAACGGCTTTGGGTGATGAAAGCGATGAGTTTAAAGGCTTTGAATTTGGTGCTGTTGATTACATTACTAAACCTATTAGCCCTGCGATTGTGCGCGCACGTGTTAAAACGCATTTATCGCTTGTACAAGCCGAGCAATTAAAGCAAGCCCATGTTGATTTAGTACATCGATTAGGCCGCGCTGCAGAGTACAAAGACACAGACACTGGCGAGCACATTGCTAGGATGAGCCAATACAGTAAATTATTAGCATTAGAATTTGGCATGGGTGAGCAACAAGCAGAGCTACTTCGCCAAGCAGCCCCCATGCACGATGTAGGTAAAATAGGTATTCCGGATGCTATTTTATTAAAACCAGGGCGATTAACCCCTGACGAATTTGACCACATGAAACAGCATGCGGCTATTGGCGCGCAAATTTTAGCAAATTCCTCATCACCGCTATTACAACTTGCCCATAAACTGGCTCTAGAGCACCACGAAAAGTGGGATGGCAGTGGCTACCCTAATGGTTTAAAAGGCGAACAAATATCGGTTGAAGGGCGTATTGTGGCTATTGCAGATGTATTTGATGCCCTTACCTCAAAACGCCCGTATAAAGAGGCTTGGGGTGTAGAAGAGGCGCTTGAGCATATGCAAGCACAAGCGGGTAAACACTTTGACCCCCACCTCATCAATTTATTTGTAAATAAGCTCGATGCTATAATCGCAATTAAAAACACATATCAAGAGCAACACTAAGTATTGCGCGTGCGCGAGCCTTGTTTTACACCACCATATACCGCTTTTATGTGCGGGTAGTCATGAGAGGTTATTTCGTGACTATTCCCACAGTTATCTTTAAAATAAAGCGAAAACGTTACACCGTGATCGGCCAGTACAGTTTTTATGTTTAAGCCATTTAAATAATCAACCCAACGAATAAACTGTGCACCGGTGGCTGCAAACGCAATACCTTTGCTTCGCCCTTGTCCTTCAAATAACGCTAAACGCGTTGTTTTTGCGCTATCTTCAAGTGTGAGTGGCCCCTTGCCATTTTCATCCCAAAAGGCAAGCTCTTCAACGACGCTAAAGCCTAGTACCTGCTTGTACCACTTTAGCGCTTCTGGGATGTTTGCAACATTAAGGTGGCAATGATCAATGCCCGATAATAACGGAGCGCTCATATTATTGACCAATTTCTGATTTTAGCTGCTCTAAAAACGCATACATATACTCTGTGCGTCGCTCTGCCTCGGCTTTAGCTGAGGGCGTATTCATACTCTTAGCAATATGAAGCAATTTAATAAAAAAATGATCAAGGGTATAGGTTTTATCATCTGCTTCGCGGTTAACACAAAATGGGTCATCAGGGTTATACAGTAAGCGGCTAATAGAGCCCCCTACTTTCATACAACGGCTAACGCCTATTGCACCGAGTGCATCCATTCTATCGGCATCTTGCACGATTTGCGCTTCTACAGTTTTAACCGCTATATTGGCGCTAAAGCTATGAGCGGCTATAGCATGATGAATATCATCAAACAAACATGCGTCGTAGTTAATTGATTTTAAAAACGCAATGGCTTTATCTGCCGCCATAGTAGATGCTTTTGCTCTATCGGGGTGGTTTTTTGCCACCGCAACACAATCGTGCATCCACGCCGCCGGCAAAACAATATTCATATTGGCTTGCTCGGCGTGACATAATTGAATGGCAACACGCACTACGCGTTCAATATGTGTTATGTCGTGTGCTACATCGGCATGTATTAACGAAGTAATAAATGAGCGACATTGAGAATCAAGCTGTTGTAACTCAGGGCTTAAAGCAGTGTTGGCCACAGTGATGTTCCAAAAAACTAATTTATATGAGAATTATCCGTACTTTAACGTGCTTTACACCTCCCTTGCAAAACATTCATTGTATGTTGCCCTATGCTTGACTAAAATACAGCGCTTATTTATTACAACTGAGAAGTCTTATGTCATCTGCCGTTTACCTACAAGCTGGTCGCGAAAAATCATTAAAAAGAAAACACCCTTGGTTATTTTCAAAAGCCATCAAAAAAATTAAAGGTAAACCAGGCCTAGGTGATACGGTTACCATTCACGACAGCGAAGGTAAATTTTTAGCCACCGCTGCTTATAGCCCTCACTCACAAATAAGAGCGCGTGTGTGGAGCTTTGATGAAAAAGAAGTAATAGACCAACACTTTTTTGAGCGTCGCTTACGCCGTGCTTTACATGCCCGCGAGCATGCAATAGCCGAAGGCGGTTTAACTGGCTTTAGGTTGTGTGCTGCTGAGTCTGACTACTTGCCAGGTGTAACCATTGATAAGTTTGATAACACCTTAGTTTGCCAATTACTAAGTGCCGGCGCTGAGCGCCATAAAGGTGAAATTGTAGGCGCGTTAATGGCTATTTTTCCTGGTGCGAATATTTATGAGCGCTCAGATGTAGACGTGCGCACCAAAGAAGGCTTAGAACCTATTAAAGGTGTACTGTGGGGCAACGAACCTTCAGAGCCGGTGGTTATTGAAGAAAATGGCTTAAAGCTTGAAGTAGACATTTTAGAAGGTCATAAAACAGGCTTTTACCTGGATCAACGTGATAGCCGCGCAGCACTTGAGCGCTTTTCAAAAGATAAAACCGTATTAAATTGCTTTAGCTACACAGGTACTTTCTCACTTTACGCACTACGTGGTGGCTGTAAACACGTCACTAATGTTGATGTATCACAACCAGCACTGGATACCGCTAAGCGTAACGTAGAGCACAATAACTTAGATTTAAATAAAGTCGATTTTGTAAAACAAGATGTGTTTAAGCTATTACGCCAATACCGTGAGGAAGGCAAACAGTTTGACACTATTGTGATGGACCCACCAAAATTTGCAGACAATAAAGCGCAGCTAACCGGTGCGTGTCGTGGTTATAAAGATATAAACATGATTGCTATGCAAATATTAAAGCCAGGCGGTACATTACTTACCTTCTCGTGCTCTGGATTAATGGAGCAAAACTTGTTTCAAAAAGTGGTAGCAGACGCTGCGCTAGATGCAGGTAAAGAGCTATTGATTATGGAGCGTTTAAATCAAGCGGCCGATCACCCTATTGCTGGCAGTTACCCTGAAGGCTTTTACTTAAAAGGCTTGATTTGTAAGGTTTACTAAAAATTATTGTTATTACCTACAAGGACGTAGGTAATAAAATCGAACGTTGTTTAACACCCGCGATAGCAAAAGCCAGCCGCTAGGTGTTTATTCAATTTAGTTAAACTGAACTATTTCTAATCCTGCGGTAATAGTGCCATCGTCTTCTTTGCTAGCACGTATAACTTTAGCCGTTGCATTTAAAGAGGCAATACTTGGGTGAGTCGACTCTATATTAACCTGTAGCAAAGTATCGAGCTCAAGCAAGTCATCTAAATGTAGTGATAACCCAGTGGCACTTAAATCAACACATTCTGCGGTATAATTAAGCCCAGCAACAGGCTCTATTGTTGTTAATTGCGCAGGGGTATTAACCTGCATACGTCTAAAATTGCGCTTATCTTCAGTAAACATGCATCACCTTTAAACAACCGTGTTTATTTGCTCAAATAAAGTACCCATCGAAAACGGTTTTACTACATAGGCATCACACCCTGCATCAAAGCCAGCTTGCTTTTCCGAGGGCGACTCTAAGCCCGAAACCATAACAACAGGTATATTTTTAGTCTCAGGCGTGTGCTTAAGCATCCGACATGTATCATACCCATCGAGGCCAGGCATACATACATCAAGCAAAATAATATCCGGCGGGTTAGCAATGGCAGACGCCAAACAGCTTTTCCCCGAGTCAGCATAACTAACATCAAATTTTGAGGTCAGGGCAGATTTAAGCATTTCATAATTAAAATACTCGTCATCTACAACTAACAATCGCTTAATCTTATGTTCAACCGATGAGGACATAGGTATGTCGCTTCCTTCTCAACCAAAAATAAATCCTTCTATTAAGGTACTAAGCTTAATAGAAAATGCAAGTTTTATTCTATCTCTTTTATCGCATTCATAACGCGTTTTGCAGAAATAGGATATGGGGTTCCTAAGGTTTGCGCAAACAGTGACACCCTAAGCTCCTGCTGCATCCAAAAAATAGCGTTTACCTGTTGCGGAATAGGTAAGCCTTTTGGAATTTTATTTACGAGCTTTTTGTACTCTTGCGCTACTTTTTCAAGTTCTAAAACACACAGTCTATCGCGGTTAGGATCAACAGGCAGTTTTTCTAAACGTTTTTGAATCGCTTTTAAATAACGAATTAGGTCGGGCATTTTATTCGCACCGTGAGCGCTCACAAACCCTTTGAAGATAAGTGACTCAAGCTGCGATTTTATATCGCCATGGGCAGTTATCATAGTTAAATCGACACGCCCTTTCATTTTTTTATGTAACGCGTGAGCAATGCTTAAAACTTGTTCAACCTGTGTGGCAATTTCGACCACAGCATCGCCTAGTTCGCCCCTAATTTGCTCTTTAACTTTATCAAAAGCGTTTTCATCGCGTATATCGCCATGCTTTATTAATAAACTGTCTACGCCGGCGGCAATACAATCGTCAATTAAATCTGCAATTTTCCCAAACGGGTTAAAGTACAAGCCCAGTTTAGCTTTATTAGGCAAGTTTTGCTGAAGGTACTTTATTGGCGACGGCACATTTAATAAAACTAAACGACGTAAACCTTGCTGATGCGCTTGCTGGGCTTTTTCTTCACTATCAAAGAGCTCAATTGCCGCTGTGGATTTTTTATCTACCAGCGCTGGGTAAGCTTTTATTTCGTATTGGCCTTGCTTTTTAACGTACGAGGCAGGCAAAGCGCCAAAGTCCCATTGTGTTAAATCAGCTTTTTCAATGCCTTTATCAGCCACCTTCGATAGCGTATCAGTTACTTTACCTTGCAGCTGTGCTTTTAGTTTTGCTAAATCTAGCCCGCGTGCAAGCAATTTATCGTGCTCATCACGCACCTCAAACTGCAACCTTAAATGAGGCGCCAGTGCGTTTAAATCCCACGCTTCTATATCTACTTTTACGCCTGTCATTCTTAGTAAGCGTGTAGTAAGTGCATCAAGTAAGCTGCCTTGCATAGGCTCAATGGCTGCCAGTACAGCATCAGCGTAATTGGGAGCAGGTACAAAGTTACGACGTAACGACTTAGGTAACGATTTAATTAAACCACTTATTAGCTCATGCCTAAAAGCAGGTATGTGCCAATCAAACCCGGTTTCTTGCACTTGGTTTAAAAGTGCTACCGGTATTTGTACAGCCACCCCATCAACAGCTTGTCCTGGATCAAAATGATAGCTCAGCGGCAAAATGATATTATCTTGCTGCCATGTATCAGGGTAATCAAACTCAGTAATATTACTTGCACCGTGCTGCATAAGCTCTTCACGGGTCATGTATAGGTAGCGTTTGTCTTTTTGCTTTTGAGTTTTATACCACTTTATAAAGGCTGCACGGTTGTTGATTTCTTTAGGTATTTTTTTATCGTAAAATTCAAATAAGGTTTGCTCATCAACCAAAATATCACGACGTCGCGATTTATGCTCAAGTACCTGAATATCTTCTATTAGCTCGCGGTTGTACGCTAAAAATTGCTCATTTAAGCCAAGCTCTTGCTCTACAAGGGCGGTGCGTACAAACAGCTCACGGCTAACTTTAGGGTCTATATTGCTATACACACAGCGGCGTTTATTAACCACCAATAAGCCGTACAAGGTTTGTTGCTCGAACGCGATAACAGCGCCTGGTTTTTTCTCCCAATGCGGCTCAGAATAGCTTCGTTTTACTAAATGCTGTGCAAGGGGCTCTACCCAATTAATATCTATTTTGGCATTAATGCGTGCGTATAGTTTACTGGTCTCTACCAGCTCTGCCGACATAATCCATATGGGGCTCTTTTTAAATAATCCAGAACCCGGAAAAATATGAAACTGGCTATTACGAGCGCCTTTATATACTTGCTTTTCGTCTTTGAAGCCTATGTGACTTAACATGCCGCTCAGTAGCGCTTTGTGTATTAGCTCTGAGTCTGCCACTTGCGTGGTGGCTTTAATTTTCATTTCGTTGCACACAGTGCTTATTTGATAAACAATGTCTTGCCACTCACGAATACGCATATAAGCTAAAAAGTCTTTTTGGCACAACTTTCTAAACTGGCTATTTGTCAGCTCACTTTGCTGCTCTTCTAGGTAATTCCAAAGATTTAAAAAAGCAATAAAATCCGAGTCAGGGTCATCAAAGCGACTGTGTTTTTCGTTCGCTGCGGCGCGTTTTTCTTGCGGGCGCTCTCGGGGGTCTTGAATCGACAGCGCTGCCACAATAATAATAACTTCTCGTAGTGCACCGAGCTTATTAGCCGTCAACACCATTTTAGCTAAACGCGGGTCGACCGGTAAGCGGCTAAGCTCACGCCCTGATTGCGTTAAACTCGTTTGATGGCGCTTTTTACTCGGCTTAATCGCCTGAAGTTCTTCAAGTAGGGTTAAACCATCGTTAATATTGCGACTATCTGGCGCTTGTACAAACGGAAACTCGCTCATATCGCCAAGCCCTAATGCCAACATTTGCAAAATAACAGAGGCTAAATTAGTGCGCAGTATTTCTGGGTCTGTAAATTCTGGGCGAGATATAAAGTCATCTTGCGAATACAAGCGAATACAAATACCCGCTTCAACACGGCCGCAACGTCCCATACGTTGGTTCGCACTTGCCTGAGAAATAGGCTCAATAGGTAAACGCTGTACTTTAGTACGATAGCTGTAACGGCTAATACGCGCTGTACCTGGGTCTATTACATAGCGAATACCCGGCACTGTTAATGAGGTTTCGGCCACGTTGGTTGATAAAATAATATGGCGGCGCGAATGCGGGGCAAATATACGGTTTTGCTCTGCGTTAGATAAGCGCGAATAAAGTGGTAATACGTCGGTGTGTTTTAAATTACGTTTAGAGAGCGCCTCTGCGGTATCGCGTATTTCGCGCTCGCCATTTAAAAATATGAGAATGTCCCCTGGCCCTTCAGCGCACAGCTCATCTACCGCATCAAAAATACCTTGCAGTTGGTCGCCTTCGGCTTCCATAGCGTCTTTATTTATATCGCTTATAGGGTTATAGCGCACCTCAACGGGGAATGTACGTCCCGATACTTCAATAATTGGCGCATCATCAAAGTGCTTTGAAAAACGTTCAGGATCAATGGTCGCCGAGGTAATAATAACTTTTAAGTCGGGGCGCTTTGGCAGTAAGTTTTTTAAATACCCTAAAATAAAATCGATATTTAAGCTGCGCTCATGGGCTTCATCAATAATGATGGTGTCGTACTGATTTAAAAAGCGGTCTTGTTGTATTTCGGCGAGCAAAATACCGTCGGTCATCAGTTTTACATACGTATTATTAGAGACCTGATCGCTAAAACGTATTTTAAAACCGATTTGTTGGCCAAGCTCACATTTCATTTCCTCAGCAATACGGTTAGCTACACTGCGCGCGGCTAAACGTCTTGGCTGGGTATGGCCAATAAAGCCATCAACCCCACGGCCAAGCTCTAAACACATTTTTGGTATTTGCGTGGTTTTACCTGAGCCTGTTTCACCGGCAATAATCACCACTTGATTATTCGCAATGGCGTCTTTAATGACGTCCTTTTTTTGACTTACCGGTAATTGCTCAGGGTACGTTACAGCGGGCAGCTCAGCTAAACGTTTTTCACGTAGCTGCTGGCTGCGGGTAATATCAGCCGCTATTTTTTCAAGGGCATTGGCCTGCTTAGTCTCGTCTTGTATTTTTTTTACGCCATGTAAGCGTTTTTTAAATATAAACTGATCTTTTTTTAAGCACGTTTTAAGCTCGCCAAACAACTGACCTAGGTTTACCACCCGCACACCTTATAAATTTAATAAATGAGGGCTAATAGTATCAAAATAAACGCGCAGCGTTAATCCTACAATCCCTATAAGGCTTATATATCACGCTATTGGTTTTTAAAAATGCCCACAAAGGTTGATTGTGTGTTCGATTTGCTTGCTCGGTACATGCCCGAGGTATTAAATGGCATACTAATATGACCTTTAGCATCTACAATAATAACCCCACCTGTACCACCTATAGGCGCAAGTACTTGGTTAATAACCTCATCCCCAGCTTGTTCAATGGTTTTATTTTGATATTTAACGCGTGCACAAATATCACTGGCAACACTGTAGCGAATAAAATACTCGCCGTGACCGGTGGCCGATACCGCACACGAATCGTTTTCAGCAAAAGTACCCGCGCCAATAACAGGGGAATCGCCAATGCGGCCAAAGCGTTTTGCGGTCATGCCACCTGTAGATGTACCTGCGGCTAAATTGCCGTTTTTATCAAGTGCCACTGCACCTACGGTGCCCATTTTATAATTTGTTGGCAGGGCTTTATGCGCAGCTTGGTAGTTTTTGCTGGTTGCTTTTTCTTTTTCTAATTTTTGCTTTGCTTTTAAAAGTGCTTCATAACGGTGCTTAGTATCAAATATATTATTTTCTATCAGCGCAACGCCCTGCTCTTTGGCAAATTCTTCAGCGCCTTGACCACTAAGCATTACGTGTACTGAGTTATCCATTATTGAGGCATCAAGTTCATGGCTGCCATCATAGGTGTACACTGCACCGCGCCCAGCATTAAAGTAAGGCGACTGCTCTAACACTTCAATAGCAGTGGTGATTGCATCTAAACTTTCGCCGCCCTTTTCAAGTACGGTGTAACCCGCTTCAACAGCTTCGGCTAGTTTTGCTCGGTAGGCTTTTTCTTGCTCTGGGGTAAATTTTGCTTTTTCAATTGTGCCTGCTCCACCATGAATCGCTATAGCAAACGGGGCTTGTTCACTTAATGCTTGCGTGCTTAGTGTTAAGCAGCCGCTGGCTAAAACTGACAATAAGAATGTTTTTTTCATTGTGCGCTCTTTTTTAAATTTAGTATTGAATTTACTTTGAATGGTTACACGTATTTTTTCAACTAATATCAACGGCATTAAGTTAGCGCTTTATTTAAGCAGCTAATAAACAGCCTAATAACAAAGCGAAATACGAGGGCGTTATTTCCCTTCATCACCCCTACTTTTTAACCCAATTGGCATAGAGTAAGTTTAATGGCACAAAAAAAGCGCCATCAGGCGCTTTTTACTAAACGTGTATGTAATTACGCGTCTTGCTTAGCTTTTAAACGTGCTAAACGTGCTACTTGGTGAGTAGATGTTAAGAACGAATAAATAGGTGCTAAGTAACCGCGCTTACGAAGCTCTAAAAATTCTTCATCGCTAAGCGAGTTAAGTTTTTTCTCATCGATAAGGTAAATACCGTTGATGTCTTTTTTCTCGCCTTTAATGTCTACTGTTAGCGTTTGCGCTACTAGTAGCTCTTTATCAGCTAAGTATTTAGTGAATGCTTCTGTTACTTGAGAAAACTCAATGAAAGACACTAAAGACTCTTTACGACGTTTTAAGTAGTCTGTTTCTTCACCGTTTTCAAATAATGCGTTGCCTTCTTCTTCACCTACAAGCGAGCTTGCTTCGTCAATCACAATACCGTACTGATCTTGCTCAGGGTGCTTTACTAGACCTAATGGGTAACGCGTTGATGCCATAGGAGCAAAAGCTGCTGTCCATTTACCATCTTCTACAAACAGGTTTTCGCCTGGCTCTAGGCCAAACATTGCAACTGCTTGGAAAGTACCGCTTTCGTTGTTTTTAACAAAAGACATTGGGAATTCATTTGCTACGCGTGCAAACTCATGTGCAACTACTGGCACTAAATGTTGAGTTTTCATAAATTCAACGTTGATGCCGTTTTGAATTTTAGTGTTGGCATGCTTTTCGTTGTGTAAAGGCTGTACTTGTTGCTCCGCCATGTTACTGCTCCGTTTATTTTTAATATATATGTTTCATTGTTAATGCCTTTAGGCTAATGCTTTTGAACGAAAAAAGGAAGGGAAAGTTTTATGACAACCGTCATGAAAAAATAAAGTTTAACTAAATCTGGGCGTTGCTAAAAAACAGACAATAAAAACGCAACTAATACGCTCAAAAACAGTACAAATAACGGGTGATTTTAATACAGCGCCATAAAAACCATTAACATTGGTTAACAGTTTGACGGTATTTTTTGAATAGGTTTAGCATGTTATTTAGCCAAATAAAAAGGCAGCTTAATTAAGCTGCCTTTTTAAACTGTAAATGAGCGGCTAAATTAAGGCGCCCAATACACTTCAATATTTATGCTTGGGTGGTTTAGCACAGCGCGAAGTGGCATATCGTTTACATCGCCACCCGCTTTAGCTTGCTTGTAAACCGCTAGCTTTTCTTCACCACTGATCAGAAGTTTAACCACTTTAGAGTTTGCTATTGCATTTAAAGTCAGTGTCATGCGCTCTGTAATGCTGCCTGTCACGTCACTTTCTATTGCATTAATAGCGCATACAGTTTGCTGTGTTGTTAAACCATGCTCAAGGCCCTGCGCATGTGGGAACAATGACGCTGTATGGCCATCTGGGCCCATGCCTAAAATTGTTACATCATACGGTGCTTTTAAAGCGCTATAAGCGGCTTCACATACTTGTGCGCCCTGCTCGGCCGTTGCTGCATCGTTTTTCATGGTAATAAAATTAGCGGCACTGCCGTAATTTTGTAACAAGGTGCTTTTTATAAACGATTCGTTACTTTTTTCGTGGCTTGGCTCAACCCAGCGCTCATCAACCATGGCAACATCTACATTTTGCCAATCTAAATCAAGCGTTGATAAGTGCTTGTACGCTGGCGCCGGAGACGAACCGCCCGATACCATTAGCACAGAACGGCCATCACTTTTTATGCCATCACGTAAAGATTGCTCAAGCGTGTGTGATAGCTCAGCGGTTAACTCATCTTTTGAGTCAAAAAATTTTTCAACAAGTGTTGCCATACCTTACGCCTTATCGCCTGTGTTAAACCACACGTGGTTGTTTTCAGCTAATAATTCATCAGCATCATCCGGTCCCCAGCTACCAGCACGGTAAAGTGCAGGTTTGCCTTTAGTTTGCCAGCGCTCAATAATTGGATCTATCCATTTCCACGCTTGACGAACTTCGTCACGGTGTATAAATAACGATGGGTTATTAGCTGCAGCATCAAGCATTAAGCGTTTGTACGCATCAGAATGGAAACCGTTGCTGTATGCTTGAGAAAGCTCAATATTCATCGTTACCGGCTCTAATTGCATTTCAAGATTATCAAGGCGCTTAGACATAAGCGTTAATTGAATCGTCTCTTCAGGCTGCAAACGAATAACAAGGCGGTTTGGCTCAATATTACCCACGTTTTCTTCATAAATATTGTGCGATACTTTTTTGTACTCAACCACAATTTCTGCACAACGTTTAGCCATACGCTTACCAGTACGAAGGTAAAAAGGTACCCCCGCCCAGCGCCAGTTATCAATGTGTGCACGAATAGCCACAAAGGTTTCTGTTTTACTTGAACCTTCGTTAAGCTCTTCTAAGTAACCTGGTACAATTTTACCGTTTAAATCCCCTGGTACGTATTGACCGCGAACGATATTTTCATCTACGTCACCTTCAAGTAACGGACGAAGTGCTTCTAATACTTTAAGTTTTTCAGTACGGATGCTATTTGCGTTTAGTTTATTTGGTGATTCCATTGCCACTAAGCACAATAACTGTAATAGGTGGTTTTGCACCATGTCGCGCAGTGCACCGGCTTTATCGTAAAAACCAGCACGGCTTTCAAGGCCTACCGTTTCAGATAAACTAATTTGAATATTATCAATAGATTTAGCATCCCACATGTTTTCAAACAGTGAATTTGAAAAACGCAGTGCCATTAGGTTTTGTACTGTCTCTTTACCTAAGTAGTGGTCAATACGGAAAATTTGCTCTTCGTCAAAAAACTCTGCAATTTTACCATTGATAGCCTCTGCTGATTCGCCGCAGTAACCAATTGGCTTTTCAACAACCACACGTGAAGTGGGTGTGATTAAACCTTTCGTTGATAAAATTTCACAACATGTGCCATAAACAGCAGGCGGAAGTGATAAATAAAATACGCGAGATTTATTGCTGTCGTGCTCATCTAAAATGCCTTTAAGTACATCCCAGTTGTCGTCAGCTTCGGTTACGTTGCTTACTACAGGCACTAAGTAAGTAGAAAATGCTTTCCAATCTTTAGCGTTAAATTCGCCTTTACTTAAAAATTCTTTCAGTGCGTTGTGTGCTGTTTCTATGTAGTCAGCACGCTTACTTTCTTCACGCACTGTAGGCAGAATACGCGAGCCTTCTGGTAAGTTGCCTTCTTGATATGCTCTGTACATTGCAGGTAGCAATTTGCGTAACGCAAGATCACCACCGCCCCCAAAAATTATAATATCAAAAGGATTAAGCATAGTTACTCTCTACGTTTGTAATACCTAAAAGCGACTTCCATAAGCCGCTTGGTATGCAGGTTTAGTGCTTGAATGACAGTGGCTCTTAGTGTTAATAAAAGCCTATTGAATGTTTTACGCTATGGCGTTTTATTTATTATTTGACTGTTCGCACAATTAAATGAGTCTTAGGAGTCCTGTAAATCCTCTCACAAAAATACAGGCCCTAAGAACTCCAGCGCTACCCGTTCAAAGGTACTCGGTTTGCTTATTTACATAAGCGAATATATTACTGCGTACGGTGTTGCTTGTAGTACGCGATTAAGCCATTTGTTGAACTATCGTGGGCGTGTTTTACGCTGTCATCGGTTAGTTCGCTTTCAATTTTAGAGGCAAGGCCTTTACCAAGCTCTACACCCCATTGATCAAATGAGCAAATTTCTAAAATTATGCCTTGGCAGAAAATTTTATGTTCGTACAGCGCAATTAAGCGTCCTACTGTTTTTGCATCAACTGTATCTAGCAGTATAGATGTTGTAGGGCGATTCCCCTGATGAATTTTATGATTTAGTAACTCATCAATTTGCGCTTGTGTTTTACCTTTAGCGGCTAAATCTTCTGTGACTTGCTGTGCATCTACACCGCTCATCATTGCTTCTGTTTGCGCTAAAAAGTTAGATAATAAAATATCGTGATGCTTATCTACGGCTACCTGCGGCTTAACTGAGGCTATAAAATCAGCAGGTACAATTACATTACCTTGGTGTAAGCACTGATAAAACGCATGTTGGCCGTTAATACCGGTCATACCCCAAATAATAGGAACCGTTGTATAAGGTACGGTTTCGCCTGCAAAGTTTACGTGTTTACCGTTACTTTCCATCTCACCTTGCTGTAAATACGCAGGTAACATATGAAGCGCTTGGTCGTACGGTAAAATAGCTTGCGACGTAAAGCCTAAAAAGCTGGTATTCCATACACTAAGTAGTGCCATTATAAGCGGAATATTTTGCTCAAATGGGGCTGCTTTAAAGTGCTCATCTACTTCAAATGCGCCTTCTAAAATAGCTTCAAACGCGTCATAACCTAGGTATAACGCAATAGGTAAGCCTATCGCACTCCAAAGTGAAAAGCGACCCCCTACCCAATCCCACATAGTGAATACGTTTTCATCGCTAATACCAAAGGCTGCGGTTTTTTCTAAGTTTGTGCTAACAGCAACAAAATGCTTAGCGATGGCGCTGTCATCTTTTGCTGTTTGTAAAAACCAATCAACGGCCGTTTTGGCGTTGGTCATGGTTTCTGATGTGGTAAATGTTTTCGATGAAATAACAAACAAGGTTGTTTCTGGGTCAATTGCTTTTAACACAGAGGCAATTTGAACACCGTCAGCATTAGATACGTAATGAACATTTAAAGTGTCATCAGCAAGTGCTTTTAGCGCTTCGGTTGCCATTTGCGGACCTAGGTTTGAACCACCTACACCAATGCTTACCACATCTTTTACTGCTTTACCTGTGTAGCCTACCCATTGCCCACTGCGTACTTTTTCTACAAAGGTTTTAATTTTTGCTAATTCGTTATCAACCGCTTGCGTTACGTCTTCGCCGTCAACAACTAAAGGCGTATGGGCACGATTACGTAAAGCAGTATGAAGAACAGCACGCTCTTCTGTAATATTGATTTTTTCACCGCTAAACATCTTGTCGCGCCAAGAGGTAATGTCACACTCTTTAGCAAGCTCGATGAGTTGTGCAAAAATAGTTTTATCAATACGCTGCTTTGAATAATCAAACAACACACCCGGAATTTGAGTAGAGAATGCATCAAATCGTGTATCATCTTGTGCAAATAACGTTTTTAGATGGGTTTGTTTCATCTGCGCGGCACTATTTTGTAGTGCTTGCCAACTTGCTAATTGCGAACGATTAGACATGTAAATATCCTCTAAAATATTTAAATTAATGATTTAAAAACAGTTTTAGATAAAAAGACTTCGCTAATTGCGCGTAGTGCTAGTAAAAAAGCAAGCGCTTAGTATAACGAAAAAAGTAATAAAAATGCTGTTTTTATAATTTATGATGCAGATAATAACGCAATTTTTTACTTTTGACACCGGTATCATAAAAATTTTATGAATTAATTACCCACAAATTTTAAGCATTTAATAGTTTAAACAACATTTATTAAATATTCATGAATTAGGGCCTGTTGACCTTTTAGGATTAAAATTTGTACAAACTAGGAACAATTTAATCCTGGCGCGAGGTTTGTTCCCTTATGGGCTCAGTAACTGCTCTTGCGTTACGCTACTGGCTTACATCCATGTAAAAAACCAAACACACTGCTGCAAATTAAACTTCGAAACATTATAGGCCCAAAGCATAAAATGCATCGTATGCACTCGCCTAGCTTTATAGGTGGTTAAAACATCCTCAAAACTAGGCCCATAATTAGCTCACCAACGCCAAGCCACCCGCTACGTTATAAATATTCGCAAAGCCTAATTGCTGTAAATTTGCCGCTGCAATTTTAGAACGATTGCCGCTTCTACACAGTAATATATAGGTGTGCTGCGGGTTTAATTGATTTTGTACTATGGCGTTAGCCATACGGCTAAGTGAAATATTTAGCGTATTAGCTAAAGGCGCAGCAAAAAGCTCCGCCACATTAATTGCGCCATGTTCATACGGCTCACGGGTATCAATTAAATACACATTTTTTTGCGTTAGTAACGCTTTAGCTTGCGTAAAGTCTAGCTGCTTAGTGTCTGTTTGCACCGCCGCCTGTACATAGCCACACAATTGGTTACTGGTTTGCATATGTAGCTGATCGTGTTGTGCTTTTAGCTGTGCAAATTGCGCCGTACTTATTTCTCCATTTAATAACGGGCTAAGCAAAGGCGTTTGTGCACGTACAGTACGCCAGTTAATGGCAAAGCATTGCTGATAGTCATGCCCCGAACAAATAACCGTATCGTCACTTATTTGCTCAGCAAGGGTAATAAGTGAGTGTGCCATTTGTGTTGCACTGCCCCCTTCAAGCGAGGTATTACCAAGTCCTGCAGGTAAAATTAAATCACCGCAAAAACAATAATCAATATGGCCTGTGGTGCGCTCTTTTAATAAATAACAAACGCTGTCTTTACTGTGCCCTGGGGTTGGCTTTATGGTTAGCGTTTTTGTACCAAGCTCAATGCTATTTTGCATCGCATGCGTTGTGCCCAGTACTTCATTTAACAAAGCCACTGCGCTTGGACGGTCTTGGTGCTGGTGGGTATCTAAAATTGCTTTTACGTTGAGCTGTTGTGTGCTCACTATTTTTTCAAAGCGCGGAATAAGCTCTAATACGGGGTCAATAATAACGGCGCTGTCATCGTCACTAACATACAGCCAGCTACACGCCCCTTTATGCCTAAATTGTGTTAACCCCAGCGCGCACACTTCTTGCTTTGGCGAGGCACTGTCAGAAACAATTAAGCAATTGGCCTCTAATACCGCCTTTAGCGAGCATATACGCTTACATGCTTGGCTAATTTGCTGCTCGGTTGCAGCAGGCCCAAAAGACAGCCTAATGGCGTTTTCACTTTGCCAATTAGTTGCCCCCATTGCATCAAGCACAAAACTGCGCGTTGCACCTGTACTGCACGCCGACCCACCGCTCACTCTAATGCCTGCTGCGTCAAATAAATCAATAACCTCTTTGGAGGTAAGCGTATCAACAGCAAAATTAAGGGTGGTAGGTACAGAATGTGAAAAATCGTGATTAAAGGTTATATCACCAAAGGTACTTTGCAGCGCATTAAGCAGTTGCGCTCTGTAGCTATTTAATACCTCAACCGACTTAAACGTGTCGTCGTTTTTATCTAGCAGCAAGTTAAACAGTTTATTAAGCCCTGCTATACCTGGTAGGTTTTCGGTGCCAGAGCGCATGCCGCTTTCTTGCCCGCCCCCCG
This sequence comes from Pseudoalteromonas sp. Angola-4, assembly GCF_028599265.1. NCBI lineage: Bacteria > Pseudomonadati > Pseudomonadota > Gammaproteobacteria > Alteromonadales > Pseudoalteromonadaceae > Pseudoalteromonas > Pseudoalteromonas sp. Angola-4. The sequence continues at coordinate 467,095 of NZ_JAQREK010000002.1, forward strand.
CAATAAATGGCGTATAGGCACTGCCATTTTTAATGTATAAAAAACCAATACCTTTTGGTGCATAGAGTTTATGGCCCGAAAACGGGGCATAATCTATGCTGGTACTACTAAGCGCTAGCGCTTGTTTACCTAAGGCTTGTACACAATCAACCATCCAAGACACTGATTTATTACGGCTGCGAATAGTATGTTCTATAGCGTTTAAGTCTTGATAAACACCGGTTTCGTTATTAACCGCCATGGTGCAAATCATTAGCGCGTTATTTATGTGCTCACTAATAAACGCTAAATCTAACATCCCTTTACTATCAACAGGAATAGCAAGTAATTGGGCGTTAATGCCTAAAACGCTATTCCAATGTTTTAACGTGTTAGGCACCGCTTTGTGCTCAGTTGCCCCGTACAATAATACAGGGTTTTTAATCGTATGATTTTTAGCATGAATGAGCGTTGAAACAATGGCTGTTTGTATGCCCTCTGTTGCGCCTGAGGTAAAAAGAATATCGCCATCGGGCGCACCAATAACATGGCGTGCATTTTGCCTTGTTTGTTCTAATAAATACTTGGCTTGTATACCGCTAATGTGGGGGCTTGAGGGGTTACCAAAACAAATTTGCATGGTGTGCGACACCACATCGGCAATACAGGGTAAAACAGGTGTTGTAGCGTTTGCATCAAGATAAACTTGGGCTGCTTGTTCATCGTGCAATAAAAACTCAGACATTAAAAACGCACCTTTATTACTAAAAAATATATCTTATACCCAATAGTACATAAGTTTGTTCTCATTGGGTAATAATCAATTAGTAACTTAGGTGCGTTTACTATGCTTTTTTAAACTAAAAGTACGTTACTCTGCCAACTCTTTTGTTATTTCTCCATGGGTTGATGACCAGGCATTTATTAGCGCTTTTACAAGCGATGCGAGTGGAATGGCAAAAAACACGCCCCAAAATCCCCATAAGCCACCAAAAAATAGCACTGCAACAATAATAAATACGGGATTTAAATCAACGGCCTCAGAAAACAACAAGGGCACTAATACATTGCCATCGAGCGCCTGAATGATCCCGTAAATTATTAATATGGTCCAAAACTGCGTTTCGATACCAAATTGAAACAGCGCCACGGCCGCAACCGGTATGGTAACCAATGCCGCACCCACAAACGGAATTAACACCGAAAACCCAACCAACACGCCAAGTAAAGCTGCATAACGTAAATCAAGTACAGTAAAGGCAATAAACGAGGTGCCACCCACAATTAAAATTTCGAATACTTTGCCTCGAATATAATTCATTATTTGCTGGTTCATTTCGTGCCACACTTGCAAAATTAACCGTCTCTGCTGCGGAATAAGCGTAGCGGCACTGCTTGTAAGCTCAAGCTTGTCTTTAAGCATAAAAAATACAAGTAAGGGTACAAGCACCAAATAAATAAGCCATGCCACAACATCTTTTAACGAAGTAAGTGAAAACGAGACAATAACTTGGCCAAATTCGAGCGCCTTTGCCTCTACACTTGCCACAATAGCTTGGACCTGCTCGGCATTAATTAAACTGGGGTATTGCTGTGGTAAGGCCATTAAAAATGACTTACCTTGCTCTACCATGTGTGGGGTTTCTTGTACTAAATTACTGGTTTGCTTCCAAAGCACAGGGCCAATAACCAAAATAAGGGTAAGCATAACCCCGGTAAATATCAGCATTACAATGACTGTGGCACTAAAGCGTTTTAACCCAAAGCGCTCTAAGTGTACAACCGGCCAATCAAGTAAATAAGCAATCACCAATGCCACTAACACAGGAACAATTAACGAGCCAAAAAAGTACAGTAATGCCACAGAGGCAATGAGTAAAAAAAGTAAGGTGACTGAATGAGGATCTGAGAACTTTCTTTCGTACCATGTTTTAACGTATTCAAACATGCAATGGCTCCACTAGTAATAGTCCTAGGTGTTGATCAAATTTATATGTATATGCATTTTTGCTTAAAAAACGCGTAATATCATCTGCGCTTTCGTCGTTATTTATACTAAACGTTATTGCCTTATTAGATGACTGCGCATTACGAAGCGCTAATTTAAATTGTACAAACTGTTGTGGGCATTTAAATTTTTTTAAATCGCACTCTAACATAACTACTTTACTCGCTAAGTAAAATGAATAATAAGTCGCATATTGTCGGTCATTCTATTTATAAAATGTGAACAGCAGTAACTTTTTCTTAAAACCATTCCAGCAATGGTTTATCCTTATAACATAATTAGCAGTAAGGATAAGTTAATGCCTGGCACGCATAATAAAGCGCAACTACCTAGTAATCCAACTCTCAAAGAGATTAATTGGTATAAAAAGCAGATAAACTGGGGAGAGCTCCCGCCTTTTTATCATCTTGTTGCTTCTTCGGTCAGCGAATCTGAAGGAATATTGGAGCACGGATTTGATAATGCTGTAAAAAGCCTGATCAATAAACGCAATTGGAACTTAGACTTACTTGATGGCTATGAAGATGATTTTGGTGAAATACACACCAAGCATAAGCCGCGTATAGCGCTACACCAAGTATTTACCGACCGAGGCTTTGAGCTCTGGGCGCAACCCTATGCTAAAGATATAATTATTGATCAATACGTTAAAGATAACCGCTTTATGGAGTTTAAAGTATGGGATCCGCATTCAATGAAAAACCTGATCCGCATAAATCAGCTCCATAAGTTTATTGGCTTTTATTTTGAGCGCGGCGACAAGGCCGATAAAGCCATTATTTTACATGCACATAAGGTAGTACATAAAATTATTAAATTTTTGCAGCAGGAATTGAACGTTGTAAAGCTTGATGGAGTCACAATAAAAGAACTCTACCAATTGTGCGAAAAAGACAGCCGTGCAAGCAGCGATGAAATTGACATAGCAAAAATTGCCATTGGTGAACAAATTAACAAGGAATAAAATGCAGCTAAAATCAGCCTTTATCACTTTATGCAGTGCCGCGCTTACCTTTAGCCTACTGGTTAGTGAGCCGTTAAAGGCACAAACAAACTTTACGCTACCCGATTTAGGCACGTCTGCGCTACAAGTTTTGCCACTTGAAAAAGAACAAGCCATTGGCGAAGTGATGATGATGCAAATAAGAGGCTCATCACCGGTGGTAAACGACCCCGTTTTAGACGAATACTTAACCACACTTGGCAGAAAACTTGTAGCTAATGCAAACGACGTGCGTTTTCCTTTTTCGTTTTTTTGGGTAAATAACAACGAAATTAACGCCTTTGCTTTTTACGGCGGGCATGTTGGTGTGCATACGGGGCTTATTGCGCAATCAGATAACGAAAGCCAATTTGCCTCTGTACTTGGGCACGAAATAGCGCACGTAACTCAGCGCCATTTAGCTCGTCGTATTCAGCAACAACAAGACAACAGCGCTCTGACTATTGCAGGCATGATAGCCGGTATCTTAGCCACCGTGGTTGCTCCCGACGCAGGTATTGCTATTATTTCGGCTAACCAAACCCAAGCCGCGTTTAGCCAACTAACTCACAGCCGTGCTGCCGAGCAAGAAGCCGACAGAATTGGTATGCAAACCCTTAATAACGCCGGTTTTGACGCCCGTGCATCGAGTGAGTTTTTAACTAAACTTTCAGCGCAAATAAGATATAAGTACAAACCACCCGCTTTTTTACTGACTCACCCATTGCCAGAGAGCCGTGTATCTGACGTACGCCTACGTGCAGAGCAATTCCCTGTGCGCCATTTAAACCCAAGCCTTGAGTTTAATTTAGCAAAAAGCCGAGTACTTGCTCGTTATGCCAATAAGCCCGAAAATGCCGAAGCGTTATTTAAAAAATTAATGCGCGAAAACAGTTACAACAACACCGCGCTTAAATACGGCTTGGGTATAAGCTTACTTGATCAAGATAAACTAGATGAAGCCGCCGAAATTTTAGAGCCGCTATTAGCGCAAAGTCCTAAAAATTTATTTTATATCGATACTCACACCGATTTACTAATAGCGCAAAAAAAAGCCGACGAAGCGGTAAAGTTTTTGGCTGAACTAAACAACTATCGCCCTAACAACCAAGTTATAACTTTAAACTATGCAAATGCAGCATTAGAGGCTAAGCAGTTTGAACTAGCTGAAAACATTTTAAAAAGCTTTTTACTTGAAAAACCCGACCACAACTTAGGCAAACAGCTATTAGCCGATGCCTATAAAAAACAAGACAAGCTTGCCGCTTATCACGAGGCCAATGCTGATGTGTTATCGCAATATGGCGCGTATATTAAAGCCGCAGACGAAATCCAAAAAGCGCTTAACTTCGTAGAACCCACAGAGCTGGTTAAACAGCAACGCTTAAAAGCCTTGCTTACTCAGTATCGCCGTTTACAAAAAGAGCTGGCAAGGCTTTAAGTCTGCCAGCGCTTGCCCTAAAATAGCGGCAAATTACATTTTGGAACTAATTGTATGTCAGTTACTATTTATCATAATCCACGTTGTTCTAAGTCGCGTGAAACCCTCGCATTACTAGAACAAAACAACGTAACACCAAGCGTAGTAGAGTATTTAAAAACACCGCTTAACCATGAGCAAATAAGCCAACTTTTAGAACAATTAGGCTTTAGCTCAGCTCGCCAGCTAATGCGCACAAAAGAAGATGCATACAAAGCGCTTAACCTAAAAGAAGAAACCAACGAGTCAGCGCTAATAAATGCCATGGTAGACAACCCTAAACTTATTGAACGCCCTATTGTACAAAACAACGATAAAGCAGCCCTTGGCCGTCCGCCTGAAAACGTATTAAGCGTATTATAATGACGACTCGCATTGTTGTACTGTATCACTCAAGCCATGGCTCGGTTGAAGCTATGGCGCACGAAATAGCCGAATCTATAGAGCAACAGGGTGCCACAGCCGTATTGCGTACCTTTGTTGCTAAAAATCCGCACGATATAGTAATTACAAAAGATGATTTAATAAATTGCGACGGCCTTGCGTTTGGCACACCTACCCGATTTGGCATGATGGCATCGCAAGCAAAAACGTTTTGGGAAACCACCAGCGATCTCTGGCTAAAAGGCCAGTTAATAGATAAACCAGCCTGTGTGTTTTCATCGTCAAGCAGTATGCATGGCGGCAATGAAGCCACCTTACTTAATTTATCATTGCCGCTACTACACCACGGCATGATGTTATTAGGAGTACCTTACGAAGTACCAGAGTTACTAGCTACGCAAACCGGCGGCACACCTTACGGGGCAACGCATGTAGCCGGCAGTAGTAATACGAATACTTTAAGTAAAGACGAAATTAAAATATGCCAAAGCGTTGGTAAACGCCTCACTCACATTGCGAGAAAACTTCAATGAATACCGCTGACACCCCTGCTAAAAAGCCAATTACTGTAAAATTTCAGCGCACCGCTATTTTTGGCTATGTGGGTTTATTACTTTTATTTCCTCTGTGGATGTACTTTGTACCTCCGCTAAATGGCAACGCAAGTGTTGTATCCTTGTTTGTGCCTATAATCCCGTTACTGTTGCCCTTAAGAGGCTTTATTAAAGACAACACTTACACTTACGCCTGGGCTAACTTTGTTGTTATGTTGTACTTTATACACGGCTTAACCATGTTATGGGCTGCACCTGATGAGCTAATATGGGTGTTATTAGAGCTTGTATTTGCCTCTGCCATGTTTATTGGCTGCACGTATTACGCAAGGCACCGCGGGCAAGAGCAAGGCTTAAAAATACGTAAACTTAAAGAAGAACTCGCAGAGGAAAAAGCCGCTAACGAATACAATAAATAATACTAATTCGCAAAATTAAGTATTTATGTTGGAAGTTGAAATAATACCAATCCGCATAAGTAAGTGACCTATTTTGAGGATGGAAAAACGTGTTGATAGCAAGGCAAAAAATTCGCTATTTAGTTGTTCTAAATGAGAGTTTTTTAACGCAGATAGCGACACGTTTAGCCCCGCAAAATGATTAGATATTATTGCGGATTGGTATAATAGCTTATACATACAAAAAACGCGCTTAACATAACAATGTAAGCGCGTTTTTTTAGGCTTTTAGTTTGCCATGGCGGCCGCTACACTAATTCGCTCAGTGCAGCGAGTGCAACTATGCTGGCTAATCCAAGCTGAGCTATTAAGCTTAACAACGAAAAAACACGCAACACAAATAATCCCCACGGGTGCTTTATATGTGGATAGAGCGCACAGCGCTTTAAGCTCGCCGCAAAGAAAAAACACACCGATGCAATCAATGTAAAAATTAAAGTCAGCTCACTTTTTATGGCAATGCTTTCATCAAAAAAGAAATACAGCTGCAATGGCAATAAAATAGTGACAATTGCGTGTAAGGCGTGCACCTTTTTAATGCGGTTAAACTGCCCTTCTGGCGAAAGCTCTTTTATACCAAAATCGCGCTCAAGGCATTTAACTAAATTGCTTGCTTTAATACTTACTGCTAACCGGTAACAGCTTAAGCCCTCGTTATTACGTGCTCTAAAGTCGTAACCTGCTTTTAGTAATAGCACCATAAGGGTTTCGTTTTTAGCTAACACTGCATAATGCAGTGCGGTATTGCCTAAGGTGTCTTGCGCTTTTTGATCCTGTTTAGCCAACAGGGTTTCTATCACATTTACATAGCCTTTTTCGGCTGCCCACATAAACGCTGTTTTATTGTTTTCATCAGCCAATGTACCAGTGGCACCTTGCTCTATAAAACGCATCGCCATGGTTTGCTTTGCGCTTTTTTGGCTTAAATGAGCAAGTAATGCTTTTTCAAGCAATACAATAGAATCTACATCAGGCGATACTTGCGTTAACAACGTAAAATAGTCTTTACCGTTTGCTACTTTTTGACTCGCAAGCTCTGTAAGTTCGTTTAAATCAGCGACCGATTCAGGTAAAAAAGCACTTAAACGCTCTCTAAAATCAACTTCTTGCCACAGTGCTAGCGTATCGTGTGCACTTAATTTGCTGCCACTATTTAGAGCATGTTCAATTAACGAAAAATAGCGTTTACTAAATAATAAGCTAAACAACGAAAGCGGCGTATCAAGTGCGTTCTGCGCCGCCACACTGGCGTATTTTTCTAAGCGCTGGCACAGCATTAGCGCCATTGATTCGCTGGTGTATTCGTTATCTAAATAATGATTTTTAACAGCAGCAATGTAAGCGTGCGCATCTTCGTCATATTCACTAATATGCTGAAAATAACACTCTTCAAAGGGTTCAAGCGGGGTTAACCATATCAAATAGTAAATGGGTGGTAGCACAGTGGTGCATACACCGTCATCTTCAATAGTAGAACGACATGCAGGCCAAGCTTCTAAAGCATCTAAAATAAAGGCACCGTTTTGTTCTACAAGTCCTTTAATAAGTAATGGGTATTCCTTTGGCCAAATCAGTACATTTTCCATTAAAACAGCACAACTCCAGTGTAGCTTGATGAGGCGTCAGTTATAGCAGTTTTTAGCTGACACCACGCTTAATCGACGTGGTGATATTCTATCACACCTTTTTTTTGCTGCGAGCTTAAAGTAGATGAATATTAAGAAAATATAAAAGCAGCCAATACACTTTAGTGCGGCTGCTTTTGTGGTTGGAGAGGGTCTTAATCAGGAAGTGAACTATTTATTTTTTAGTTCAGTAATTACTTGCTCTAAGCCTACATCAGAAATGCGTTGAATGATCTCTTTTTGCTTAGCGCTTAAAAGCGAAATACCTTCGGCAACAATGTCGTATACTTTCCATTGCTGGTCTTTACCTTGGCGCAGCTTAAAATGCAGATCAATCACGGGCGCGTTTGGCTCAATAATTTGCGTTTTAACCGTCGCGTACTCAGAGTCGCTTTTCGCGGTATCTTGTTCAAATACTACTTGCTGGCCGGTGTACTTCATTAGCGCACCTGCGTAAGTACCTGTTAAATAATGCTCTACTGCATCAATAAAACGTACAGCTTGCTCGCGCTCAATGCCTTTTATGTGCTTACCAAGCAATTTAAACGACACAAACTTAATATCTATGTTTGGCATTAAACGCGTCTCTACAATGCGCGCCATATCGGCTTTGCTTGCATCGCCTTGTGCATTTACTTTTGCAATATCGCTAAAAAGCGTATCGGCAACGCCCTCAAGCATATGTTGAGGCGACTGCGCCGTTTGCGCAAATAACGCGCTGCTAAAAAAGGCAGCAGCAATAAAAATAGTGTTAAAAAGTTTCATGAGCGTGACCATGTGTGTGATTAAGATGTGGCTAAATTACGCGATTTTAAGCCACAAAAACAGACACAAAAATGCACCTTATTAATGCCAAAACAGCACCAATTAAATAAACTATTTATTTTCAATTAGTTAAGCCTTCCCTGTTAACAGCCCATAAACAAGCGGCATTTTGTCCTCATTGAAAATGTGAATGGCCCGCCCTTATCATTTATTTACTCATTCGACTCACACACCAATTTGGCAGTTATGAAACCGGTATATAAAACTTTCACACTTATTCTATTTTTAGTTATTTCTGTATGGGGTAACACGGCGCTTGCGCAGTCTAATCATGGTTACGCCGTAGATGTTCTCAAAGGCGAAGGCAACGTGAATGGCGTTAAGCTGGCTTATCAATATCATGCCCCTAGCTTACAAAACTTAGTGGGCGATGCGCGCTTTTATTTTGAAACCAGCGTTAATATGTGGGAATACCGCCATGGTGACAACTCGCAATCTAATCTTGTTTTGGCTATGTCGCCCGTACTGCAGTTTCCTGCTTTTAGTTTTCATAATACCCCGTTTTATATTGAAGCAGGTATTGGCGTATCGCTTATTGATGAAACTAAATTTGCGGGCAAAAATATCAGTACCCACTACCAATTTGAAGACCGTATTGGCCTAGTTGCAGACTTTGGCCACACTAACGTAGCGCTTCGGGTTATTCATTACTCAAACGCCGGATTTAAAGAGCCTAACCCAGGTTTAAACTTTTTAACTCTTTCAGTGGCAAGGCGTTTTTAATCTTCATTGGTATTTAGTATCAATTTGCCACTTAAAAGGGTTAAGTATTAGGGTAATTGAAATAACTAGCCACAAAAAGGCCCTGATAAATCAGGGCTTTTTATAATTTTAATACACTACTAGCCAACTAACCAATGCGCCATTAAGGCAATAACCGGCAGCGTAATAAGTGTACGTAAAATAAATATAACGAACAGCTCAACAATGTTTACCGGTATTTTACTGCCCAGTAAAAGTGCGCCAACCTCAGACATGTAAATTAGCTGAGTTACGCTCATTGCGGCAATAATAAAGCGAGTTACATCACTTTCAATGGTGCCCGCAGCTAAAATTGACGGAATAAACATATCGGCAAATCCCACCATAATAGTTTGTGCCGCGGCCTGTGCTTCGGGTACTTGTAACCACTCTAAAAATGGCACAAACGGCATACCTAAATATTGAAATACCGGCGTGTGCTCAGCAATAATAAGTGCAAATGTTCCTACGGCCATTACAACAGGCAGTACACCAAACACCATATCAAGTGCATTATGTACACCCTCTTTTAAGGTACCTTTAAAGCCCGACGAGTTATTGGCTTTTGCTAATGCTACATCAAGTGAGTGCCCTACTAAGCTTTTACCCGTTGGGATAGCCTCAGCATCGCGATTTGGCTCACTGCCATCAATCAGCAAGTCTTTTTTAAAGCGAAGTGGCGGTAAACGCGGCACAATAATAGCGGCTACCACACCGGCTAAACATACGGTGGCATAAAATGGGGCAAATAAGTGCTCTAATTTCACTTGGCCTAAAACCACCAAGCTAAAGGTAATAGAAACCGCCGAAAACGTAGTACCAATAATAGCGGCTTCGCGCTGCGTGTAGTGCTTTTGGTCGTACTGCCTTGCGGTCATTAAAATACCAACACTGCCATCACCTAACCACGACGCAGTACAGTCAACTGCACTTCGCCCAGGTACGCCAAATACAGGGCGCATTACTTTGGTTAGCATAGTGCCTGCAAGCTCTAATAACCCAAAGTTAATTAGTAAAGGCAGTAATAAACCGGCCAGTATAAATACCGAGAACAAAACAGGTAATAAGTCGTTTAATACCAAAGCGCCTGTGTTTGCAGAGGTGATTGCCTCGCTACCTAACCCTAAATGGGTCATTAGCACAAACGCCATACCAAATAAACGCACCACTAACCACACTACACTTACATCAAATAAATGCTTTAACAGGGGTGATTGGCAAATAGCGGCGGGTTTAAATACTTTGGTGATCACCGACATAACGCCAGTAATACAAATAATAAGGGTAATAATTGCTTGCGCAGAGCCAGACATCAACGCTTGCACGCCTTTAGCCATTAACGCAATAGGAATGGTCATCCCGTCTGCGGTAGGAATGGGTGTCATAAATAAAAACACACCAATTAACGACGGTAGTAAAAAAGTAAACCAAGTGCGCCACGTATAGTGCCCGCGAGGAGGTAACTGAGACATATTTTTTAATCCATAAAAACTACAAAAAGAGCAAAGCGCTCTTTTTGTAGTAAAAACTTATTATTAATTATTAAATTTTGATGCCGCGCTGAATAAGTGCTGCTTCTAACGCTTGTTGTAAACCATTCATGGTGCCAGGTTCGAGTGTTTCGCCTTTGTCATCCATCCAGGTTAAGCTTGTACCGCCTTCTTTAGTTTTGCTCACTAAAATTTGGTATTGGCCTTCTTCAATTGGAAGCTGCGCAACTTCGTCGCCCCAAATAGAATCCCATACACTGCTTTCTGGCTTGTTGTAGTCGGCAGTTATTAAGCCGGTATCGGTTTTAATCTCAACAATAGTAAACGATAGGCGTTCTAAAAAGCCCGAGAAGCGGTCGAATACTGCATCGTATGATTGCTCAGTAACAAGTGCAGCATTGCCTTTGTTATCAAAGCCCATTTCTAAAGAAATAATACCTTGGCGCTTGCGGTTTTCTACTTCTAACTGACGATAGCGATAATCAAATTCAGCCACAACTTGGTTAAGCGCGCGTACTTCTAATTGCTGCTTAAGTAAATCGGTTAACGTATCATCACCTTTAAAGTCAATAAGTTCAGCGCGTAACGAAGCAGTACGCTGATGCGATTTTTCTTCAATTGTGAATCTAAAGCGCTCTTGGTTTTCGCTTACCTCATCGCCCCATAACCAGCTCTCTTCAGCTTTAATTATTGAGTACCAGTCGGTTTCGATAATACCAAGTAGCTTATCTTCTTTTGTGGTTGTTGCATTATTTTCGGCAATAACCGCTTTAATTGAGTCCCAAACAAATTCATCTAAATCAACAATGCCATCGTTTTTATCAAAGTAAATACGCGCTTGTTTATCGCCCTCTTCTACCCAGCTACCTTTAGCAACAGTTAAAACCTGTGCTGGTGGACGATAGTTTGTTGCCTCAGGGTTGTTATCGTATTGGCCCACATCCATTTTATAAACCGGATCTTGCGCTGGTTGAGATAACGATGGCGGGGTTTTAACACCCTCATGCGTACGATAATTGCGTTCGTTGTGCGCTTCATTAATAAAAACATTACACCCTGATAAACTTACCAATACACTCACTGCAAGTGCTTTTGGGATCCAATACTGCACAGATATTTCTCCTTAGCATACCCTTTAATTGTTTTACACGTATATGAGTGGGTAATACCGAATTTGGTTCAGTGTAAAATCAACATTAACTTTACATTTATTATTTGGCTGTCTAATTGCAATAAAGTTCACACCTAAGTGTTATAAAATCAATCACAACAAAAAGACAAATTTTAGCTATGGTACTTTCCTGTGCCAGTAAAAACAAGGAACACAACGCTTTAAAGCGCCTTTAATTAAGCGCCTATGTAGTTTAGGGTGCTTTTTGTGTTAAACTTCGCCGCCGTGCAACGTAGTGTATGCGCAGCGGGCTATACCAACTCGGTTGTTATATTTCAAAAAACGTAGGTATTAAACTTCATGACTGCATTTTCAAATCATCAAATTGTTTTAACCGCTATTGGCGAAGATAGACCGGGAATTGTAAGCGAACTTACACAGCTTGTAAGTGATTGTCATTGCAACATTATAGATAGCCGAATAGCTATTTTAGGCAGCGAATTTACCTTTACCATGCTGCTAAGCGGCGATATGTCGGCCATTAGCCGCATAGAGCACACCTTGCCTACTAAAGGCATGGAGCTAGGCCTACTCACCATGATGAAGCGCAGCACCACTCGCCACACCGAAAGTGAATTTTGCGCAGGCTATACCCTTGAATACACAGGGATAGACACCCCAGGTACACTGAGTAAAGTAACGCGTTTTTTTGCCGATCACCACATTAGTATCTGCTCATTAAAGTCAGACACTTACGATGAAGAAACCGACACTAAAATGCGCTGCGAAATTGAGTTTAATATCCCAGTAGAGGTTGATATAGACCAATTTAAAGTGACCTTTGAAAACCTTTCGCACAGTCTTAACGTAGATTATATTTTTAAACGTATTCGCTAAGGAGCACAGCATGAACAAAATTAGTCCATTACAAGCCGGTGATACAGCACCAGAATTTAGCTTACAAAACCAAAACGACGAAACAGTCACCCTAAGTGAGCTGTTAAAAGAGCAACAAGTACTGGTGTACTTTTACCCTAAAGCCTCTACACCGGGTTGTACGGTTCAAGCCGAAAACCTACGTGACCAACAAGCGCAGCTTGCTCAATTTAACACCCGCGTTGTAGGAATTAGCCCAGATCCAATTAAGCGCCTTAAAAACTTTGAAACTAAAAAAGAGCTTAACTTTGATTTGCTCGCCGATGAAGATCACGCCATTGCTGAAGCATTTGGCGTATGGGGCTACAAAAAGTTTATGGGTAAAGAATACGATGGTATTCACCGCTTAACCTTTTTAGTAGGCCAAGACGGTAAAATTAAACACTTATTTGATAAGTTTAAAACCAAAGATCATCATCAAGTGGTTTTAGATTACTTAGCGGCGGAATAAGTTAGCTATCAGCTATCAGCTATCAGCTATCAGCTATCAGCTATCAGCTATCAGCTATCAGCTATCAGCTATCAAAAAATAGAAAAAGCGTTGCTCTAGGGCAACGCTTTTTTATTAGCGTTTATTGAATAAAGTAAAGTGACTCGTTACATAATTAATTAACCATAAGCGCCACTTGAATATATAAGCTCGTAACTGTGGCTATAAATTTCTAAAATATTGCCAAACGGGTCTTCCATGTAAATCATGCGGTATGGTTTTTCCCCTGGGTAATAATAGCGCGGCGCTTTCATACGCTTTTTTCCGCCCGCGGCCACTATTTTATCAGCGAGTCCTTCTACATCAGGGTCTTGTACGCATAAATGAAATATTCCCGTTTTCCAATACTCAAAATTATTTTTTGGGTTTTGCTGATTTTTAAATTCAAATAGCTCAACCCCCACCCTATCCCCTGTTGATAAATTGGCTATTTTAAAACTGCCCCACCCAGCACCAAATACATCAGTACACATCTCACCAATCGGTGATTTATCTTCTGTTATTTGTGTGGGTTTCATAATTAAATACCAGCCCAGCACCTCAGTATAAAACTTAACGGCTTTTTCTAGGCTTGGTACTGACACACCAATATGCGAAAACGTGCGCGGATAAGGCATTGGCGAACCAGCTAAGCCATTTGCTAGCTCGCCTTTATCAGCTGCTTGCAGGTTGGCATTAGCATTCAAACTTGTAAACAGCATAGGCAGCGCGGCAGCACCCAACCCAGCAGCCGATAACTTCATAAAGTCTCTTCGATTTAGCTCTTTTTTACTCATGGCATGTTCCTTAACGGCAAAGGCGTTAAATGTAATTAAAGGAATTAATTAGCCATGATAAATGATTGTAGTGAGGACAAAAAATTATCAAATATGATATTAATGATTACGTTTTGTGATGATGAGAGCTGTAATATTTTTATTATTTTACTGGGGTTCTATAAATATTTAGGCTTTGTAATACATTATCTGCAACTAAAAAATTAGGTATAACATCTACGAGCAAAGCGCCTGATTTCAACGCAACCTTTATACTTGCCTCGTTTCTCTCTAGGCACCTAAATTCGATAAATTTAACATGAGTGCTCGTGAGTAGCTGCGGAGCTTTTGAAATGATTTGACTAATAATCCCGTTACCATGCGCGTTTTGAGCTAGCCAATAGCCTAATTCAGCAACTGCCGAATCGGGACATATCGATTTAATGGCAAATACACCACAAAACTTACCTTTAAAGTTTATTTTGAACCATCGTGAACCACTTTTTCCGCTATTTACTCGTTCAAAAATATATTTATGGGCCGACGCTATGTCTGACACATCTTTAACCCAGTAAAGATATTTTGCTAAATTAATACGGTTTTCATTAACTAATCTTAAAACAACGGGAGCGTCACTTTCTAATAAAGGTGAGAGCTTTATGTCTTTTGATATTTTTATATGTAAGTACTTTTCCATTTAACTTTTGATCTCCATATATCCTTAATTACACTTTAAAATACCCAACATAAACTTTAAGTGGCTAATTTCCAATCTATTTGATAAAAAGATAAAAAAGGAGAATTTTATTTTGAGTAAGGCAATCAAGTTTAGAGTGTATTTAGTCGCATTGATTATATGTGTTATTGGCTTTATGTTTTTACCAGCGAGTAGCCAGTTTTATACAAACCCGTTTTATATTGGCAGTTTTATTTTTGCAATCGCGCTAATTGTGAATGTTATTAATTACTTTTGCCCAAATTGTAAGAAAAACCAGGTAATGCAATCAGCTACTAGCTATCGCCTGCCAAAAAATAAATGCTATCACTGCTGGGAAGAAATTAATTAGCCTTTTCGGATGGCGCTTTGCTTATCCGACCTACGCGTTTAAATAAGCTGGTGTGGTACTTGATATATAGAGTGAGTAATGGAGTTGTGGTGTTGGGTTTCGTTTCACTCAACCCAACCTACTAGAGAACCTGAGGGGTCAAATCTTGACTTCATACATCATAAATTAATTAGCCATTTATATTCGCCGAAACTTAAATAAGTTACTGCGTCGGATGGCGCTTCGCTTATCCGACCTACGCGTTTAAATAAGCTGGTGTGGTGGTTTATATAAAGAGTGAGTAATGGGGTTATGGTGTTGGGTTTCGTTTCACCAAACCCAACCTTGTATCTACGTAATATAACTTAACGCCGAGCAGCTTATCGCTTACAGCTAAGCACTTACAGCTGCTCTTTCGCTTTAGCTAATCCCTAAATACTTATGTACCTGCACCGATAAACGCCAGTTCTTGGCAATACAGGTGTCGATGGCTAATTTAGTGGCTGACACTTTTTGGCTGATTGGCTGTAAGTATACAAGCTTCGGGTTAACACCTGTTTTGGCAAATAGCGCTTCAAGCTCTTCTACGTGCTTTTGCATCGCTACTGGGTGTTTTATTTCGTTGGCGCGCTTCATGGCGCTGGTAAGTACTTCGTATCCGCCGCGCATGTTAATTTTAGGCGATACGGTAACCCAGGTTTGCTCAGGGGCAAGTATTTCAAAGGTGCCGCTGGTTTCTATTTGTGTTGTAAAGCCGTTATCGTGCAATAGCTTACACACTGGGTTTAAATCGTACATACACGGCTCGCCGCCGGTAATTACAACATGCTTTGCTGTATAGCCACGCGATTTAAACAGCTCAAGTACTTGCTCGGCGCTGGCATCGGCCCAATGATCTGAATCGGCTTTTTTTTCTACCGTTTCATCAAGCGATACTTTGTACACGTTATCGACTTCCCAAGTTTGTTTAGTATCACACCATGCGCAGCCCACTGGGCAGCCTTGCAAACGCAAAAATATTGAGGGTGTGCCGGTAAAACTTGCTTCACCTTGGATGGTTTCAAACACTTCATTAATTTTGTACAAAAGAGATCTCACTTACTGCCTAGCTGCAAAATTGCTACTATAAAAGACGAAAAAGCGCTGCCCAAAAATTGTTATTTAAGCTGCGGCCGTGTAGTATATCGCGCCCTGATATAAACCTCTATTAAAACTAAAGAGCAATCCAGATATGACGCAAAAAGTAGTTGTTATTTATTCCGGCGGTATGGATTCGTTTACCGTATTAAATAAAGCCTTACAACAAGGCCATGATGTTTATGCCCTTTCATTTGACTATGGTCAGCGTCATGTTAAAGAGCTTGAAGTGGCTGCAAACGTGTGTGAAAAACTTAATGTTCCACATAAAATTGTAGATATATCAGCTATTAACCAGCTTATTGGCGGCTCATCACTGACTGATGATATTGATGTACCAGAAGGTCATTACGAAGAAGAAAGCATGAAAAGCACCATAGTGCCTAATCGTAATATGATTTTGCTTTCGCTGGCGGTTGGTTACGCTGTGTCTTTAAAAGCGAGCAAAGTATATTATGGCGCGCATTCGGGCGATCATGCTATTTACCCTGATTGCCGTCCTGAGTTTGTGCAAAAAATGGATGATGTATGTCGTATTGCTAACTACGACGCTGTAGAAATTTTTAGCCCGTACTTAAATAACACCAAAATTGATATTTTAACCGATGGCATAAAAATGGGCTTAGACTACAGCCAAACATGGACTTGTTATAACGGACGCGAAAAAGCCTGTGGTAAATGTGGCGCCTGTCAAGAACGTTTAGAGGCATTTTCGCTTAATAACGTCACTGATCCAATCGAATACGAATAACCGCTAGTTACGGGGTTTTCAGTGAAAGTACGGTTAATTTATTAGCGCTGAACGCAAAAAGGCTATCATCTCGATAGCCTTTTTTGTATTTGCTTGTAAATTACAACCAGCGTTTTACTTTGTTTTTATACTCTGTGAATTCTTGGCCAAATAATTTGCTAAGCGCCCGCTCCTCAGGAATTATTTGAAAAAACGTTAAATAAGCAATAAACCCAGCAACACATAAAAGTGCCCACAGCGAACTAAGCCAAATACCCCAGCCAGCTAAAATAAACGCAAAGCCCACATACATAGGGTTACGTGAAATTTTATATACGCCACTGGTTACCAACTTTGATGCTTGCTCGGGCTTATTTGGATTAACTGTGGTACGTGCAAGTTTAAAGCTTACCACTGCGGCTATACAAAATGCGCACCCTATAATGACTAAGCTTGCTGCTAGGTAGGCAATAAACGCTGTAAAATCAATCACACTGTAATGGGCTATTAACGCCATAATGCCTGCAAAAACGAGCACGACAATAACCGGAGGTATTTTATTATTTAACATAGCAACTCACTGTATTGATTATGAAATAAGGACCTATAAGTCTGTAAACACTATACCCGTTTGCATTAATACACAATTAAATACAAAGTTAACGCTGGCATAGAGCACGTTAAACTGCTGATTAAAGTCACACGGTTTAATCTCAAATAGACTTATTAATTACGCCATTAGTTATTAAACAATAACGCAGGTGTATCAATGATGAACACAACTCCACGCAGCAATCGACAAATAAAGTTACAATTGTCAGGTTTAACCGCTGCTAAATATGGTTATACTTTATGCAACAGTTAAAACTATAAAAAGGAAGTGGTTATGTCAGGCACTACAATGATAGTACTTATTGTGCTTATATCGGTTGGCTCTGGGGTTATTTACGATATGTACAAAAAGCACCTTGAATTTAAACACAAAATGCAAGATAGCAACCAAGATGCAAATAAACAACTGGCCGAGGTAAGTGCCCAAGTGGTTGCTTTAAAAGAGCGCGTGCAAACTCTTGAGGCCATAGTGACAGACTCAAGCTACACCACAAAAGAAGAAATTAACCGCCTTTAAAAACGATATAAATGTGCATTTTCTGGCTGCTCTATACCGTGGGCAGCTAAAAACCCATCTATAGCTTGGCCGCAACCTTGTGGCGCACGCGAACTATCAATTTCAAAATTAAGCTTATTTGCATGTTGCTTGCCAAGCGAGCACAGCCCCAACACTTTTGGCGAGCGCATTGCCACACTAAGTGCACCTATTTTTTCTACGCAATTGTGTTTACTAAATCGGGCAAACCCTTGGTATTTAAATTGCTCACTCACATACTCATTACTAATATCAACCAGGGCATTAATAAAGCCATGTAAAAAGCTATTTGCGCTGCTATCACTGGTTAAAAATGCAAAGGTTTTATTATTAAATTCAGTAAGCTGGCAAGTATTGCAGTGTAATTTTAAGGTGTATAACCACTGCTGCGAGCTTAGTTGCTGCATAGCACTTAGCGATACCTTAGCACCTGCAAATACTACCCGTTTTAATAACTGCTCAATAGTGCAATGTTGCTCATTGCCCTGCGCCGCGTGTGCAATAACAAGCTCTGCATTTTGTGCCATAACCGGTAAATCATGGTGATTATTAAATGGCGTGCTGGTTGTATTATTGCTGTGAGTAAGTTGAAACAGCTCTCTTACCTCGTGCTCTCGCGCTATTTTAAGCGCTAAAAA
Organism: Pseudoalteromonas sp. Angola-4; assembly: GCF_028599265.1. Classification (NCBI taxonomy): domain Bacteria; kingdom Pseudomonadati; phylum Pseudomonadota; class Gammaproteobacteria; order Alteromonadales; family Pseudoalteromonadaceae; genus Pseudoalteromonas; species Pseudoalteromonas sp. Angola-4. The sequence continues at coordinate 485,611 of NZ_JAQREK010000002.1, forward strand.
CGCTGTTTGAATAAGCTCGGAGGTTGGTAAGTTTTCCTCTACTATCCAGCGTCTGCCAAACAGTAATTTTTTTGCTGTGCCCTCACCCGCGTAACTACTGGTTTTGTAATTATCGGGGCTGAGTACGGCAACTTGTAAATAAAGTTGCTGATCTTTTTGTGCAGCAAGCACTCTAAAGTGCGCTGAAAAATTAATATTTTCTAGTACTTGATTAACGCTTTGTAAGGTGTGTTTATAGCGTAAAAAGTGCTGTGGAACTATCCAGCTGTTATTAGCAAGTTGCACTAATGGAGCATACGAAATTGGCTGCTCGTAGCTGTTTTGCCATTTTTGCTCTGCACTGAGCAGCGGCTCAATGCGACTTTTTTTATCTGACATACATAAACCAAATAAACTCGCGCAAGGCGATATAATCTATGTTGATGTTACGTTTTTGCGCCTTGCATTAGATCACACTATTAGCGCTAAATAAGCCATTTTTAAGCGTCGCTGAGTTTTTTATAATCTGTTATAACTTTTTGATAATAAAGCTCATCTTTATTAAGCATTTTATTATAATGAGTGAGTAACTGTTTAAGGTATTGCCTGTGCGATGCATTATTTAAATCCCACATGCTGTTACCGGTAGATGTGAGCAACGTTGTGTTACGTTGACTTACCTCTATAAGCTCATAATAGCGGTTGTTTTCAGTGATTAATTGCTCGCTTTCAAGGCCTAAGTCTAATTTGGCTAAACCACTGCGCAAATGATAAGTATGGTGTATAGGGCAAACTATAAAGCGGGTGCTTGCTACAGATGCAGCGCAATTGTTTTTAATAATGCCGGCAACAAGTTTTAGTAACAGCTCGCCGCCAACACCTGCAATAACCACAGTATTTAAAGCATTTGGAACGAGCTTTATTTCTCTTACATCTTGGCAATGTACTTTATATTGCGCATTACTTGGCAGTGTTTGGCTAATATTTGTAAGGTGCTCGCTCAGCTCGGCCATTATTTTATCTACCACATCGACAAAATTAACCTGTTTTGCAGCGCGGCGCTTTAATAGTGCAATGCCTAAGTAACCATGATCGCAGCAGCAATCCCAAATAACATCAACGGGGTCAGTAATTAACGCATTAATTGCGTTTAAACGCTTACTCAGTTTCATTTAATACCAATTAGCTTAATTAAGTGATCTATTTTGAGGCTGGAAAAACGTGTTGATAGCTAGGCAAAAAATTCGCTATTTAGTTGTTCTAAATGAGAGTTTTTTAACACAGATAGCGACACGTTTAGCCCCTTAAAATGATTAAGTATTATTGCGAATTGGTATAAGTTGCGGTATGCGCCGTTTTATACACTAACGCTTTTAAGCTTTTATTGCTGTCTACTTCTACAAAACGGGCCGTTGGTGCAAGGCGCTCAACAAATTCTATTGCTCCTTGGGTGTGCTCGTTTATTAAAGCTTTAAACGCATCTTCGCTAAGCTCTGGGCTATTAGCGCATAATAAAAGCTGTGTGGTATCACACAGTAGTTCGGGTAATCTGCGCAGCACCTTTTGGTAATCTTTAGTTAGAATAAAGCTGCCCTTTTGAAAGCTTGGCGGGTCTACAATAATTAAATCAAACGGCGCTGCTTTTTTTAATTTACCAAACGACTTTAAAATATCGTGCGGTAAAAAGCTCACTCCGCGCTCAAAACCATTAAGTTGGTGGTTTTGCTTACCGACTTTAAGTACGCCTTTGCTCATATCCATGTTCATAACGTGATCAGCCCCGCCTTGCATTGCCGCAAGCGAAAAACCACACGTGTATGAAAACAAATTAAGTACTTTTGCATGTTTACTATTGGCAGAGACAAACTCACGCCCACTTCGCATATCGGGGAATATTCCGGTGTTTTGGCGGCTTGTTAAATCCACTAAAAAACCAATGCCGTTTTCTTTAACCACATGTGGCGAGGGAAGATTACCATGCACTAAACGATTACTGCTTTGTACACCCGCACGCTGTTGATACACCAATGCAGATATTAATTCAGGGTGATGCTGCTGCGCCCACGCCCAAAGGGTACTGGTCAGTGTATTTAACGTAGCTTCGTCAATTTCTTCGTACGAAATTAAAAACAAGCTTGGCGGATAAAAGTCTAAATTAATATGGCTTAGTGATGCCACGCTATGGCCGCGACCATGAAATACGCGGCATAGTTCGTTTTGTAGTAATGGCGCATCTTCAAGCGCGCTTATTAGGGGCGAAAAATCGGGTGTCATTTAGTTAATCAACTGTTGTTGTAGTTCGTGTATTTCGTCGCGTACAGACGCAGCTTTTTCAAATTCAAGATCGCTGGCATAAGCATGCATTTTGCTTTCAAGCTGTTTAATTTGTGTGGCAATTTCTTTGGCACTGAGTATTTTTTTAGACTCTTTACGCACCAACTTAAGGTTATCTTTTGGTGCTGCTTCTTCGCCCACATCCATAATATCGGTGATCTTTTTAACCAAGGCTTGCGGCTCAATGCCGTGCTCTATATTAAAGCCGTGTTGTATTTCGCGGCGGCGCTGTGTTTCGCTAATCGCTTTTTCCATCGATTTAGTTACTTTGTCGGCGTATAAAATGGCGCGCCCATCAAGGTGACGTGCAGCACGGCCAATAGTTTGAATAAGCGAACGTGCCGAGCGTAAAAAGCCTTCCTTATCGGCATCTAAAATGGCAACTAGCGCCACTTCTGGCATATCTAAGCCTTCTCGTAATAAGTTAATACCCACTAACACATCAAACACACCGGCGCGTAAATCACGAATTATTTCAACGCGTTCTACTGTGTCTATGTCTGAGTGCAGGTAACGTACTTTTACATTGTGCTCGCTTAAGTAATCGGTTAAATCTTCTGACATGCGCTTGGTAAGCGTAGTTACCAATACTCGCTCACCTTTTTCTACACATTTATAAATTTCTGAGAGTAAATCATCTACTTGAGTGCCTACAGGGCGTATTTCTATTTCTGGGTCTAACAGGCCAGTTGGGCGTATAACTTGCTCTGCTACTTCTCCTGCGCTGCGCTCTAATTCAAAATCACCCGGCGTTGCCGATACATAAATCGTTTGTGGTGCTATGGCTTCAAATTCTTCAAAGCGCAATGGGCGGTTATCCATCGCCGATGGCATTCTAAAGCCATATTCAACTAGGTTTTCTTTACGGCTTCTATCGCCTTTATACATGGCACCTATTTGCGATACGGTTACGTGCGATTCATCGATGATCATTAATGCATCATCAGGAAGATAATCGAGTAATGTGGGTGGTGGATCGCCCGGTGTACGCCCCGACAAATAACGGCTGTAGTTTTCTATGCCCGAGCAATAACCAAGCTCGGTCATCATTTCTATGTCGTATTGGGTACGCTGCGCTATGCGCTGCTCTTCTACTAATTTATTGGCACTTAATAATTGCGCTCTGCGTTCTTTAAGCTCGGCTTTTATTTTTTCTATGGCATCAAGAATTTTTTCGCGTGGCGTTACATAGTGCGTTTTAGGGTAAATAGTGGCACGAACTATGTGTTTTTCTACCGCACCAGTAAGGGGATCAAAAATACTAAGGCGCTCTATTTCGTCATCAAACATTTCTACGCGTACTGCATAGGTGTCTGACTCGGCAGGAAATATATCAACAACTTCGCCACGTACACGGTAAGTACCACGGCTAAAGTCAATGTCGTTACGGGTATATTGCAGCTCAGCTAAACGGCGCAGCATATCGCGTTGGTCGACCTGTTCGCCTACTTTTAAAAGCAGCATCATTTTCATGTATGAGTCGGGGTCGCCCAAACCATAAATAGCCGACACAGAAGCCACTATTATGGTATCGCGGCGCTCAAGCAATGCCTTAGTAGCACTTAAACGCATTTGCTCTATGTGCTCATTAATAGAGGCGTCTTTTTCTATGAACGTATCGCTGGCAACCACGTAGGCTTCTGGCTGGTAGTAATCGTAGTAAGATACAAAATACTCAACTGCATTATTAGGAAAAAACTCTTTCATTTCTCCATACAACTGCGCGGCTAGTGTTTTATTATGCGCCATTATTATTGTTGGGCGATTTAAATCGCTAATAATATTGGCCATGGTAAATGTTTTACCTGTACCTGTGGCACCGAGTAAGGTTTGATGCGCAAGCCCGGCTTCTAAGCCTTCTTCAAGCTGTTTAATCGCTGTGGGTTGATCGCCCGCGGGTTTAAATTGTGACTTTAGCTCAAAGTGATCACTCATTCATTTACTCCGTTACCGTGTTACTGCATATTGCATCTAGCTCTTTTACAAACCATTTGTACGCGACTAACCCTGTGAATACATTACCGATTGCAGCGCCAATAAATAAACCAATCAAGCCACCTAGCATACTGCCTACATAAGCAAAAGGCAGGTAAAAAACAAACAAACGAATAATACTTAAAAACAATGCATTCATAGGTTTGTGTAAAGCATTAAACGATGAATTTGATAAAATGATCACCCCTTGAAAACCATAACTTAGCGGTATGGTGTATATAAAGAGCTTAATAACATCGATTACAGCTTGTTCTTTACCAAATAATTGGCTTATTACCCCTGACAGCGCAATGAGTAAAATATAAATAGCAAATTGCCATATCATCACAAATTTAAGCGTACCAATGTACGCCTCTTTTACGCGGCCTAATTTACCCGCCCCAAAGTTTTGGCTAACAAAAGGAGGCAATGTCATCGATAAGGCCAGCACTAAGATACTGGCAATTGATTCAATACGGCTGCCCACACCAAAAGCGGCAACCGCTTCGGGTCCATGATTGGCAACGAGTGCGGTCATCACAGCCATTGCTACTGGGGTAAGCATGTTAGCCCCCGCTGCGGGTAAACCTATTTTAAGTACTTTTTTAATTGCACTGGCCGCAGTTTGATTACCGGCTTTTAAGCTTAATAGCCGCTTTTTAACGCCCAGCACATATAAAATAATAATAACCGCTACGCCCCAGGCAATAACACTGGCAATAGCGGCACCTTGAATGCCTAATGCCGGTACTGGGCCCCAGCCAAATATTAAAATAGGATCGAGTATGGCGTTAATAAGCCCTGCCCCACCCATTACTATGCTGGGTGTTTTAGTATCGCCACTGGCTCGTAATACCGAATTACCTATCATGGGGGTAATTAAAAATACGCTGCCAATAAACCAAATATTCATATATTCATGAATAAGTGGCAGCACTAATTGTCCGGCCCCTAATAAAGTGAATATTGGGTCGATTAGTAAATATCCAATAAACGAAAGTAAAATAACTAATAGTAGCGCCACAATAAGCGACACACTGGCATCAAATCGCGCCTCTTCTATTTTATTACTGCCTAAGGCTTTCGCTATTACCGCTGATGTGCCAATACCTAAACCTATGGCTAGGCTTATTACCGTAAAGGTTACCGGAAACGTAAAGCTTACCGCCGCAAGGGGCTCTGTGCCCAACATACTGATAAAAAATGTATCGACTATATTGAACATCATTAGCGTGACCATGCCAAATATCATCGGAATGGTCATTTTTTTCAATGTAGGCAAGATGGGATCGTTAAGTAAATCTGGGCGTGATTGAGAATGTGAAGTTTCGCGCATGGAATAAATAAGCCTCTTTTACTGAGCGAGCCATTTTAAAGCATCATAGCAATTCAAGCCACGGATTTATCAATGGATTTCATACTAATAATAAAGCAACAATTAAAAAAATAGCTAAAGTTGAATTTTTAAGCATTTGTGCACAAATACGCCCTTAGAGCTTTAAAAAACAATAAGTGAACATTTTTATTACTTTTTTAACATTTAACCCTGCAAATTCGCTGAATTTTTACACAGCGCGGTATTAATCTTTATCGTAACGAATTAATTTACTCATCGTTGCATGGTAATTCAGCATGCATTTATAACCCTATGTTTTTTATAGTAATAAAAAAATCGTTTTAAAAGCTTGAAATCGTTGTAGCGCCCTAAAACTCTGGTCGTGACAGTGTTCTTAAAGTTTCATAAACAGAGTTATCCACAGAAACCGTGGATAACTCAGCTGAGCCCGCATTTATAAAGGCTTGCGCGCTGGCTAAAATTCAGCTCAAGTCCAACCTTTGCTCAAAGTTAAAGTTAAAAACTTATCGATGCTTGCAAACAAAAAATTAAGCTAAGCCAAATCTTTGTGCCTAATACAGCTAAAAGTGACTTAATTAGTTAACGCAAATATTTAGCAACTTATTGATTGTTTTGTTTTTGTACAGCTTTTTAAAATAAAGTTTTCAGCCACGGCTTTATTAGTTTAACCCCTCTTAAATACCGTAATACGAAAAAACTACCCTGCTGGATTTTTTAAAAAGATCTGCTAGCTAAATTTATACTCGGTTTTATGACAACCAGGTTAAATACAAATTTACTGATTTGCCGCGATAAATTTTGTCTCAGCGGCATTTTTTACACATAAATTAAACAATGGCTATTTTATCGGCGCTGTTTTTTTCGTATTGGTGTGAGTCTAAATAGAGATTTACCGCCGTGTTTTGCATAAATAGAGTTATAAAATGCGCAGATCGAACATAAAAACAACGAATAAACTTCTTTTTTAAATTTATGACTTTTATATGTTGACACTTTGCGGCTCCATCATTAATATTTCGCCCCGTTGAAAGGCATGACGCTTCCCCCTTAGCTCAGTTGGTTAGAGCGACGGACTGTTAATCCGCAGGTCCCCCGTTCGAGTCGGGGAGGGGGAGCCAAGTTTTTCAATCATAAACGATTCCCCCTTAGCTCAGTTGGTTAGAGCGACGGACTGTTAATCCGCAGGTCCCCCGTTCGAGTCGGGGAGGGGGAGCCAAGTTTATGTTTATGATGTAGTTCCCCCTTAGCTCAGTTGGTTAGAGCGACGGACTGTTAATCCGCAGGTCCCCCGTTCGAGTCGGGGAGGGGGAGCCAAATCATAAAATGACATCTCTATTTGTTCCCCCTTAGCTCAGTTGGTTAGAGCGACGGACTGTTAATCCGCAGGTCCCCCGTTCGAGTCGGGGAGGGGGAGCCAATCATAAGAATTTCATAGACATTTCAGTAATTTTCCACTACTCTTCTGCTTTATAACTAAAACATAATATCTATTCTAATGTGTTGCTATTAGTTGAATGATCAAGGACCTGATTCCTTTCCTTTTGAACTATTAAAAGATTGATAACATGGCTGGCTTTAAAAAACTTATTTTTATACAAATCCTGTCTTGGCTTGTATGTGTTGCGGCTGGAAGCTACTTCATATCTGTAAGCTTTAATAATGCAGTAAGTGAAGCACAAACTTCAGCGCAAACCAGCGTAACACGTTACATTAACAGCTTAACAAGTGATGAGCTTTCGCCTGAAAGTATAAAAAAAGCGATTGGCGATGGTAAAACGTTTTCAAGCTTTATACTAAGAGACTACCAAGGGGCTGAGGTATTTTCAGTTAACTCCCCTACCCAGCTGCCCATGTTTGCTGAATTTATTCAATCTAGCTTTAATTCGGTTCGCCCACAGTTTGCCGTTAACGACGCTGCAGATATAAAAGTAGAATTTACCCTCAACATTGAACGTTTAGCGCAGCAGCTACAAACCTCGTTATTTATAGTTATATTTATTTCTGCCTTTTTAGTGATTATTCCTATTATATTAATGAAGTCTATTTTTCTTAGCTTAAATAAAAATATCAGCATGACCGTTGCCGATGTAATAGACATTTATATTAACCAAAATCAAATTGGCGACGACTTAGACACCGCACTTGATGCAAGTAAAATGAAAAAGCTAGGTAAAGATTTAGTCCCGAGCTTTAATCGCCTTTCGCATTTTTTAAAAAATAAAAATGATGATATTCAAAACGCTGCCCTTAGTATCAAGCAAGAAGCCTATAAAGATGTAATTACCGAATTAGGTAACCGTAATATGTTTGTTGAATATTACGAAAAACACATTGAAAACAGTGAGCGCAGTACGTTTGGTTCGTTAGCGCTTGTACGCTGTAGTGAGCTGCAAACTATAAACCAAAGCCGTGGCTACCAAAAAGGTGATGACTACGTTAAAGGTGTGGCGGATATAATTAAGCATATAAGTGGCACTTACACCGGCAGCCAAGTATTTAGGCTAAATAGCTCAGACTTTGCCGTTGTACTTCCTAATACCCCACTTAAAGAAGCAGAGCGTTTTGGTGAAAACCTGCAATCGCGCTTTACTCAATATCAACAAAATCAAGAGCTCAGCTCTGTGGCTAACACAGGTATTGTGGGCTACGAAAAAGGCAAACCGCTGGGTGAGCTATTATCGGTTGTCGATAACGCAATGAGCATGGCGCAATCTAAGCAAGTAAATGCATGGCATGTGCAGCGCGAAACCGATTTAGTTAATAATGTAAGTGCTGGGTTTGGTAACCAAAACTGGCGTAAAGTGATTAACGAAGTAATTGAATCAAAACGTGTTCACTTAGTAATGCAAAATATTATGCCGCTGGGTAAAAGCATTAAGGCGTATGCAGAGATACAAGTGCGCTTTAAAACCGAAGATAACCAAGTGCTCCCTACGGCTTCGTTTTTAGCCATGGCTGAAAAACTCGATATGGCCATAGAAATTGACCGCTTAATTATTGACTCATCACTTGAAAAAATTAAAAGCCGTAATCTCTCTGAAAAGTTTTTTGGCCTGAATGTAACCGCCTCAAGTGCACATAACGATCAATTTGTTATTTGGTTAGAGCGCCGCTTATTAAAAGATACGCATATAGCCTCTAAATTAGTATTTGAAGTAAGTGAGTTTGGCCTACAGCAAAATATTAAAGCCAGTAAACGCTTTATTGATATGGTGCATCGCGTAGGTGCCCGCGTAACGGTTGAACGCTTTGGTGTTGGACTAACGTCGTTTAAGTTTTTCCGTGATTTAAAACCAGACTTTATTAAAATGGATGCAAGTTACACCCGCGGCCTAGAAGATGATAAAAACAATCAATACTTTATGCGCCTAATGGTTGATTTAGCCCATCGCATTGGTGTGAGTGTGTTTGCTGAGGGCGTTGAAAGCCAAGAAGAAAAACACATAGTAGAAACGCTTTGCCTAGACGGCGTACAAGGTTATTACATAGAAAAACCTAAAGATATTTAGCACCTCCCCTTAATTAAAGTAAAAAAGAGCACATGTGCTCTTTTTTGCGTTTAGCTGTTTAATTTTTCGCTTACTTTAAAATCACATAAATTTTACAGCTTTGTGATCGCTTAATTATTTTACTGTGTTTATTTAACTGATAACGACTCGCATATGTTGTTTATCGGGGCAGAAAAAAGGATAATACACAGGATTTTAATAGCGCGAGGCACACATGACAGAATATGTCTTGTTATTGATTGGAACCGTTCTAGTTAATAACTTTGTATTAGTACAATTTTTAGGCTTATGTCCATTTATGGGTGTATCAGGCAAGCTTGATACCGCTATTGGTATGTCTTTAGCAACCACGTTTGTGCTTACTCTTGCCTCTGTTACAAGCTATTTAGTTAATCAATATATTTTAGCGCCGCTAGATATCGAATTTTTACGCACCATGAGCTTTATTTTAGTGATTGCCGTTGTGGTGCAATTTACCGAAATGGTTGTGCGTAAAACTAGCCCGACTTTATACCGTTTACTGGGTATATTTTTACCGCTGATCACCACTAACTGTGCGGTATTAGGTGTTGCGCTTCTTAATATAAAAGAAGATCACACATTTTTACAATCGGCCGTGTATGGTTTTGGCGCAGCCGTTGGCTTTTCATTAGTACTTGTATTATTTGCAGCGCTGCGCGAACGCCTTGCTGCTGCAGATGTTCCTACCCCGTTTAAAGGCGCCTCAATAGCCATGATCACCGCCGGCTTAATGTCGATGGCGTTTATGGGTTTTACCGGATTAGTGAAGTTTTAATATGACCTTAATGTATGCCTTGATAGCGCTTGGCTCGCTAGCGCTTGTTTTTGGACTTATTTTAGGCTTTGCAGCTATTCGCTTTCGTGTAGAAGGCGACCCAATTGTTGAGCAAATAGATACCATTTTACCGCAAACCCAGTGTGGCCAGTGTGGCTATCCGGGCTGTCGCCCCTACGCTGAGGCAATTGCCAACGGGGATGAAATTAATAAATGCCCACCAGGCGGTGAAGCAACGGTTAAAAAGCTGGCCGATTTAATGGGCGTAGAGCCTAAACCGCTTGCCGGTGGCGAACAAGCAGAGCCGATAAAAACAGTGGCCTATATTCGCGAAGACGAGTGCATAGGCTGTACTAAGTGTATTCAGGCATGCCCTGTGGATGCCATTGTCGGTGCTACACGCCAAATGCACACTGTACTAATAGAAGAATGTACCGGCTGCGATTTATGTGTAGAGCCCTGCCCTGTAGATTGCATTGATATGCTGCCTGTAGCCGAAACAAAACAAAACTGGAAATGGCAACTTGATGCTATTCCTGTCACGCAAATAGATTAGAGGTTTGAGTGGAAAAGTTACTTGAACAAATTAAAAAAGGCACTGTTTGGGCATTCCCGGGCGGCGTGCATCCACCACAACAAAAAACACTCTCTAACAGTGCGCGTATTGCTAGGCTTCCTCTACCTGATAAGTTAGTTGTACCAATTAAACAGCACATTGGTGCTAACGGTAAATTAATTGTAGAAAAAGGCCAACAGGTATTAAAAGGCCAAGCACTTACCGTGCCCGTTGCAAATTGGTCTGTGCCTGTACATGCGCCCAGCTCTGGCACCATAACAGATATTACCTCTATGCCTTCGGCGCATCCATCGGCTTTACCTGAGCTAAGTATTATTATTGAGCCTGATGGCAAAGATCAATGGTGCGAACTAACCCCAACACCTAACCCAAGTGAGCTTAGCCACGATGAATTAGTCGATATAATTCATCAAGCAGGTATAAGTGGTATGGGTGGAGCAGGCTTTCCTACTTATGTAAAAGCCGATATAAAACAACCTATTGAGTTTTTAATTGTTAATGCTGTTGAGTGCGAACCATACATAACAGCCGACGATGTGTTAATGCGTGAACATGCCAAGCAAGTAGTGCAAGGCATTGAGCTAATGCAACAAATTTTAAACCCGACACTGTGTATTGTTGGCATTGAAGATAATAAGCCCGAAGCCATAGCGGCTATGAAAAGTGCCGCAGAGCACAACGCCAATATTGTTATTCAAACGGTGCCTACTGTTTATCCATCGGGTGGCGAAAAACAATTAATTAAATTACTTACAAACCGTGAAGTACCCAGTGGCGGTATTCCTGCCGATATTGGTATTTTAGTGCACAACACAGGAACTTTGTTTGCTGTGCAACAAGCGGTGTACGAAGGTAAACCGCTTATAGAGCGCGTTGTTACAGTAACAGGTAACACCATTCATAATGCAGGTAATGTATGGGCATTATTAGGCACCGAAGTTAAGCACCTGCTTGATTGCCAAGGTTTTTCACCCGTACCCCAGCAGCGCGTTGTAATGGGCGGGCCGATGATGGGCTTTACCTTACCGACTGTGCGTATTGGGGTAATTAAAACCACCAACTGTATTTTAGCCCCCGATCATAAAGAGCTGGCAGAGCCTGGCCCTGAAAAAGCCTGTATACGGTGTAGTGCCTGTGCAGATGCCTGCCCAGCTTCGTTATTACCCCAGCAATTACAATGGTTTGCAAAATCAAAAGAATACGACAAATTACAAGAGCACAACTTATTTGATTGTATTGAATGTGGTGCGTGTGCGTATGTATGCCCAAGCGAAATTCCACTGGTGCAGTATTACCGCGTAGCAAAAGTAGAAATAAAAGAGCAACAAGCCGAAAAAATTAAAGCCGATAGAGCAAAAGAGCGCTTTGACGCCCGTAAAGAACGCCTAGAGCGCGAGCAACAAGAACGTCAAAACCGCCATAAACGTAAACCAGCGGCAAAAACATCAGATGAAAAGCAAAAAGTAGCGGATGCCCTTGCCCGCGTTAAGAGCAAATCATCAGATGGCGATGAAAAATCAGCTGTAGCCGCTGCAATTGCCCGCGCCAAAGCAAAAAAACAGCAAGGTGAAGAGCTAGAGCCAGATAACAGTGAAGTAGCTAAAGAGCGTGCACTACGTAAAGAAAAAGCACGTAAATATAAAGAACAAAAAGCTGCCGAGGGCGAGTCATCACCAGCACCTGATAATAAAAAGTCAACCGTAGCTGCTGCTATTGCCCGCGCTAAAGCGAAAAAAGCGACGCAAGCTGAGCAAAGTGCAGAGCCACAAAACGATGAAGCAACCGCCGCACCTGATGATAAAAAAGCAGCGGTAGCTGCTGCTATTGCCCGTGCTAAAGCGAAAAAAGCGGCGCAAGCTGAGCAAAGTGCAGAGCCACAAAGCGATGAAGCGCCCGCCCCAGCTGATGATAAAAAAGCTGCGGTAGCTGCTGCCATTGCCCGTGCTAAAGCGAAAAAAGCGGCGCAAGCTGAGCAAAGTGCAGAGCCACAAAGCGATGAAGCTCCCGCCCCAGCTGATGACAAAAAAGCTGCGGTAGCTGCTGCTATTGCGCGTGCTAAAGCTAAAAAAGCGGCGCAAGCTGAGCAAAATGCAGAGCCACAAAGCGATGAAGCCCCCGCGGCCGCAGATGATAAAAAAGCAGCGGTAGCTGCAGCTATTGCGCGTGCTAAAGCTAAAAAAGCCGCTAAAGCGGCTGCGCAATCCCAGCAATCAGATGAGCCAAGTGCTGCTGAGAAAACAGGTGAAGTTGAGCCTGAAAACTCACAAACACGCTCTCCTGCTGATGACAAAAAAGCGGCCGTAGCTGCTGCTATTGCCCGTGCTAAAGCAAAAAAAGCCGCTAAAGAAGCAGAGCAATCAGCAGCAAGTGAACACAGCGCACCTGAACACAGCAATGAGCCACAAACCAGCAGCGGTTCAGACTCTGAGAAAACGGCCTCTGAGCAAACTGCAGCAGAGAAGAAAAAAGCCGCCGTGGCCGCCGCAATAGCGCGCGCCAAAGCTAAAAAGTTACAAAAAGAAGGAAATGATCAGTCATGAAATTAACCATGGCCAGTTCGCCGCACAACCATAGCCATAAGTCGTTAACGCGATTAATGCTAACCGTAATTGCTGCGTGTATTCCTGGGCTAATAGCGCAAGTGGTATTTTTTGGAACTGGCGTACTTATTCAGTTAGTACTGGCACTTGTTGCTGTAAGCGTATTTGAAGCAGCCATTATGTTAATGCGTAAACGCCCTGTTTGGCCTGCATTGAGTGATGGTAGTGCTTGGCTTACTGGTGTGCTGTTAGCACTGAGTATTCCGCCGCTGGCGCCTTGGTGGGTCATTATTATTGGCTGTTTATTTGCCATTGTGATTGTAAAGCAACTTTATGGTGGGCTTGGGTTTAACTTATTTAACCCAGCAATGGCCGCATACGTACTACTTTTAGTCTCGTTTCCGGTGCAAATGACCGCTTGGTTACCCGTTACCGATTTACTTAACGCCCCAATTGGCTTTATTGACCAATTACGCCTTATATTTACTGATTTTACCGCTCTGGGCTTTAGTGTTGATCAAGTCCGTGCCGGCGTTGATGGCCTCACCATGGCCACCCCGCTTGATACAGTTAAAACCGATGTAGCTCATGGTCTAACTGTTAGCGAAAGCATGCAAAAACCGATTTTTTCTCAATGGGCTGGGCTTGGTTGGCTATGGGTTAACCTAAGCTTTTTAGCCGGTGGTTTATACCTATTAAAAGCTAACATTATAAACTGGCATATTCCAGTAAGCTTTATAGGCTCACTAGCGCTGTGCAGTGCCATTGGCTATATTGCCGCGCCGGGTACCGAGCCGGGTATGGTATTTCATTTATTAAGTGGCGCAACCATGATGGGCGCATTTTTTATCGCCACCGATCCTGTTTCGGCTGCAACTACCAATAAAGGGCGCTTAATTTATGGCGCGTTAATTGGCTTGTTGGTGTATTTAATTCGCACCTTTGGTGGCTTCCCTGATGCGGTAGCCTTTAGTGTATTATTAATTAATATTGCCGTACCGCTGATTGATTACTACACCCAACCACGCACTTATGGCCACGGAGCAGTAAAATGATTATTTCATCAATGGCTAAAAATGGCGCGATATTAACCGCCTTTGCACTGATAACAACAGGCTTAGTTGCCTCAATTGATGCCTTTACCGCCGATAAAATTGCCGAGCAAGAACGCCTGCAATTAACCTCACAATTACAAGAGGTATTAAACCCAAGCAGCTACGATAATCAGCTCAATACAAATTGCGTAATTATGAGCAACGAACAACTTGGTCCTTACCCCGAGCAAGTTATTTACCGCGCTTATAAAAATCAGCAACCTGTTGCACTTGTAATAAGACACATAACACCTAGTGGTTACAGTGGCGATATTAACTTATTAACCGCCGTACTTGCTGATGGCACCATTGCCGGCGTTCGTACTACTAAGCACGAAGAAACGCCCGGCTTAGGCGACAAAGTAGAAGTTAAAAAGTCGCTGTGGATCACTACATTTAACGATTTAACGGTTCAAAGTGAAGACGATGCCCGTTGGGCGGTAAAAAAAGATGGCGGCCAGTTTGACCAATTTACCGGCGCAACAATTACCCCTCGCGCCGTGGTAGGCTCGGTAAAAAATGCCGTATTATTTGCAAAAACTAACTTTGACGCCATTTTTAAACAGCCTAATGCTTGCCAAGAGGTAACACAATGAGTGAGTTAAAAACCTTATACAAAGAAGGCGTATGGGCTAATAACCCCGCGCTAGTGCAGCTACTCGGTTTATGCCCGCTTTTAGCTGTAACATCAACTGTAACCAACGCACTTGGCCTAGGGTTAGCTACTTTATTAGTTTTAGTAGGCTCTAATATTACTGTTTCAGTTGTGCGTAATTGGGTGCCTAAAGACATTCGTATTCCGGTATTTGTAATGATTATTGCAGGCTTTGTGACCATAGTTCAGCTACTTATGAATGCGTACACTTTTGGCTTGTATCAATCATTAGGCATATTTATTCCACTAATAGTAACTAACTGCGCCATTATTGGCCGTGCAGAGGCATATGCCTCTAAAAACCCTGTGCACCTGTCTGCATTCGATGGCCTAATGATGGGCTTAGGCTTTATGGCCGTACTGTTAGTGCTAGGTGCAATGCGCGAACTGATAGGCCAAGGTACATTATTTGATGGAGCCGATTTGCTTCTAGGGCCATGGGCACAAAGCCTACGCTTAGAAATATTTAGTTTCGATAGCCAGTTTTTACTCGCTATTTTACCACCCGGCGCCTTTTTAGGGCTTGGGCTGCTAATAGCAGCAAAAAATGTTATTGACGCACAAATAAAATCAAAACAAGTAACGCCGCCAGAAGCCGAAAAAGGCCCACGCGCACGTGTTACTAGCTTAACTTAAGGGGAAAACGCATTAACGCTATTAGCTAATGCGTTTTAAGTTGCATGAATAAAGAAAAACGTCACCAAATACTCTCGCGCTTGCGCGAACAAAACCCGCACCCAGAAACCGAGCTTGAATACTCAAGCCCATTTGAGCTACTAGTAGCCGTTACGCTCTCTGCACAAGCCACCGATGTAGGGGTAAATAAAGCCACCCGTAAATTATTTCCGGTTGCTAATACGCCACAAGCCATTTTAGATATTGGCCACGATGCGCTTCGCGATTATATAAAAACCATTGGCTTATTTAATTCAAAAGCCGCAAACGTGTACAAAATGTGCCAAATATTGGTTGACCAACATAACGGCATTGTTCCCGAGAACCGCGAAGCTCTAGAAGCCCTACCCGGTGTTGGCCGAAAAACCGCAAATGTCGTGCTCAACACAGCCTTCGGCTGGCCAACCATTGCCGTAGACACGCATATTTTTCGTGTTTCAAACCGCACCAAATTTGCTATGGGCAAAGATGTAGTCGCCGTTGAGCAAAAACTTGAAAAGGTTGTTCCTAAAGAATTTAAAGTAGACGTACACCACTGGTTAATACTACACGGGCGCTACACCTGCGTAGCACGTAAGCCTAAATGCGGCAGCTGTATTATTGAAGACTTGTGCGAGTTTAAGGATAAGACGGAATAGCTTTAATGCGCTTTGGGCAAGAAGCAGTCATTATCATCAGCAATTACTAATGACTTCAAATAGGCATTAGCTGACATCAGTTTTTTGGTTGATAAAATCAGCTAAATTCTCTAATAATGTATTCAGTATCACTAGGGCACTACAATAGACTTTTAGTACGCTTTATTTTAAGTAGCATTTCGAGATACACAATGTTCATCGTGTGTTCGCTTTCATTTTCGGTTTTAAACACCTATAAAGAACTAACACACCAAATAATTTAATTCTGTTGTAAAATCTCAACCATTTTCTGAGCGACAAGTGATGAGGATAGGTGATTTTGTCCTGTGACTATGCGCCCGTCGACTTCAACATGTGGTGTATTTCTGGCTGAATAGAAAAATTGACCTCCTCTGCTTTCAATGGTTTTTTGAATTAAGAATGGAAACTCTTTGAAGTAAGCGCGTGACTGATTTTCATAAGAATCAGGATAGCCTGATATCCGCTTGCCTGCCACTAGGTATTTACCCTCTTTCGTTTTTAAGTTAACAATCCCTGCGGTTCCATGGCAAACAGACGATACGATCCCTTGTTGCTCTTCATAAATAGTCATGGCGATTTTTTGTATGGCAACATTATCAGCAACCCCATACATCGCATTGCCTCCACCAACATAGTGAACGGCTAGGTAATTAGCTGGGTCAATCTGACTTGGCTGCTTAGTATTTTTGATCGCATACATAAAATCAGGTTCGTATAGATATTGCTTATGTATTTCCTCTGATGTATTTATATAGGCGAGTGGAATAGCTCCACCCTCTGGGCTAACAAAATCGACAGTGTAACCAGCCTTTTTAAAAGTGTCGTACGCTTTAACAATTTCTGAGAAACTAACACCCGTTGGTAATTTTGAATCGCCGTGAAAATGAGCATTGGAAACAATAAAAAGTATTCTTTTACCACTCTGTTCAGACGTTTCACTTGTCGCAGCCTTACTTACCACCTTCCAATTACCCGATATTTTTTTTAATAGGAATAAGTCAACATAACGTATAGATTTTTCGGGTATCAAAATTTCAACCTTAGCGGTAGCAATGTCACCTTCGAAATCAATGGATAGTATCTCTCCTATTCTGCCATTAAATTGTCTCTTATCTTTAAACCATGAAGCATATTTATTTGGGCTAACAGGCCATATTTCTTGGCCTTTTTTACTGAGTAATAATCGAGCCTCTTTTGCAAAAGCCCGCTTGATTAAGTCAGGTTCATTGTACGATGTCCCTGTAATATAGTTTTGTAATGTCTGTGTGATTTGAGCCTCATTATCTATTTGAAGTTTTGCTGTCAAATCAAAACTCAATAAGGTGATCAAAAGTAAGAGTGAATATTTCATTGTTTTTCTCCGTAAAGTAACTGTTTATTAGATTAAGGAAAAAACCAGAGAAAACATTAGCGTAGAATAATTCCGTAGTACGAAATTATAATTCCGAAGAGGTTATAAGGCTTTAAACTGCTTTCGGTATTGTGCAGGTGTTATATTTTCAAATTGTTTAAATGATGAATAAAAAGTAGATTGAGAGTTGTAACCGCAAGCTTCTGAAATTAACTCAATCGTCATGTATGAGTTTTCAACCAACAGCCTTTTCGCTTCTTCGATACGAAGCTCATTAACATACAGGGCAAAAGATTTATTCAAGTTATCGTTTAACAATTGCGATAACTGAGGCACAGATAATTGCAGTTTTTTCGCTAATATAGGTAAGGTTAAATTGGCATTTTTGTAAAGCTGTTCATTAATCATTAGCTCATTTAAACGTGTTATCAGCTGACTTGCTAATTCATGTGCAATTTTTTTATTAGCATAAGTCTGCTCTGAAGGTTTTCCCCCTTTATTAGATATATACCAAAGTGAGAGCGAAACATACAAAATAACTGAAAAAGACAAAGCTCCAGCGATATAAGAAGTATAAGACGCTGTAAAATATGCCAGCCAAATAAAAATCGTGCCGGCAAATACGTTGATACATAACAGTTCTTCTTTTGACAATCGAGTGTTGTCGCCAGCTAAAACAAATAGTTTGGGAAATAATTGAATAGCCGCAGCCATCATATATAAGCCCCAAGTTATATTGATTACTCTATATAACGATCCCCATAGTTCAACATTAGACTGATAAGGATACAAAACGCCAACACCAAAGATCAAACTAATAAGTAAAGCAAGATGTAACTTCCAATTAAACCTAAGCTTTTCTATATTAGCGGTTTGACTGACGACATAAAAATAAAGCAGTGGACCAATCAAAAAGCATGCAGACAACCCCAGTTGCAAAAACTGCTTGCCTAGCGTTGGATCAAAGTAAAACCAAATTGATTTAGAAATGCGTAAGCTAATAACTAACATGAGCAACGCTAGTAAACGGCGTTGAATTGACGCGGGATTAGAAAAAAGTAAATAGGCAGTCAACAACAGTCCATTAAAGGCACCTAACGCACTGAAGAAAAAAAGTAACTGACTATTCATTTCACGGTATGTTTATTAGTGGCTATATTGAAAGTAGTCTACGTTGCATAAAGAGGGATGTCTATATTCATAACCTTTTGCAAATTGATTTTAATATTTACCTACCTGCTTTTAACAGTGCTACGAACGGCTTAGACTTAAAGCTGCCTTTTTTAAATTCAGTAGTCAATCTCCTCTAATGACAAAAAACAGAAACCACTCTATGAACTCCCAATATCTACCATCCTTATATTTCGGCTGGCCGACAATTGCCGTAGACACGCATATTTTTCGTGTTTCAAACCGCACCAAATTTGCTATGGGTAAAGATGTAGTCGCTGTAGAACAAAAGCTTGAAAAGGTTGTCCCTAAAGAATTTAAAGTAGACGTACACCACTGGTTAATACTACACGGACGCTACACCTGCGTAGCACGCAAGCCTAAATGCGGCAGCTGTATTATTGAAGACTTGTGTGAGTTTAAAGACAAGACTGAATAGTTCTTCTGCTGTTCGTGAAATTCACATGTGAAGTTTTGACATAGAATCAAAACTTCAAACTGCACAGTAAGGTGGACTATTTAGTTCTAAAAGTTGCGCTTTAACCATTTAGAAAGAGAGCGTTCAGAATTCTGTGTCAGCCTAAGTTGCTAAATATCTAGCACACCATCTAACCTACCTTCGAAGTGGATGGCCAATTGCGACAATGTCAGATTCCAATTATGGATTGGCATTGTCCATTT